>NZ_JBDKXK010000026.1:0-26688 GCF_039710735.1 Cupriavidus sp. DL-D2
TCTCGGGGTTTCCCCGTTTCCTTCTCTTGTTTTGCTCCCCTCTCCCGCAAGGCGGGAGAGGGGCCGGGGGTGAGGGCGCAGCGGTACAAATTGCGGCCTGTCGTAGATAGAACTGCTTGCCCTCACCCCTAACCCCTCTCCCGCAAGCGGGAGAGGGGAATAAAACAGGGGGAAAGAAAAACCCAACATCGCAAAGGAGCCTCAATGACGCTGCACAAAGCGCCGGAGCAACACCGATGCTGATGATCGCGCTGGTTGCGCTGCCCTTTGCCGGCGCGTTGATCGTTCAACTTTGCAAGCGCGGCGGCGCCACTGCGGCGTTCGCCATCGCCGCTGCCACGGCACTGGCCGCGCTTGGCGTGCTGGCCATGGCGTGGCCGGGCATCGAGGACGGGACGGTTTTCAAGTGGCGTCATGACTGGCTGGCGTCGATCAGCCTGAACCTGACCCTGCGGCTCGACGGCCTGGCTTTCACCTTTGCCGTGCTGATTGCGGGTATCGGACTGCTGGTGGTGATCTACGCGCGCTACTACCTGCCGCGTGTGGCGTCCACGGTGCGTTTCTTCACGTTGCTGCTGCTGTTCATGGGCGCGATGCTCGGCGTGGTGCTCTCAGGCAACCTGTTGCTGATGCTGGTGTTCTGGGAGATGACCAGCATCGTCTCGTTCCTGCTGATCGGTTTCTGGTCCTACCGCTCCGATGCGCGAAAAGGCGCGCGCATGGCGTTGACCGTCACTGGTGCGGGCGGTCTCGCACTGCTCGCCGGGGTGCTGCTGCTTGGCCGCATCTGCGGCAGCCTGGAGCTGGCCGATGTGCTGGCGCAAGGCGGCATGGTGCAGCGCCATCCGCTGTATCCGCTGATGCTGGTGCTGGTGTTGATCGGCGCGTTCACCAAGTCAGCGCAATTCCCGTTCTTCTTCTGGCTGCCGCACGCGATGTCGGCGCCCACGCCGGTTTCCGCCTACCTGCACTCGGCAACGATGGTCAAGGCGGGCGTGTTCCTGCTGGCGCGGCTGTATCCGGTGCTCGATGGCACGCCATGGTGGTTCTATATCGTGAGCCTCTGCGGCCTTGTCACGCTGCTCGGGGGCGCGGCCATGGCGTTGCTGCAGCGCGATCTGAAGGGGCTGCTGGCCTATTCCACCATCAGCCACCTGGGGCTGATCACGCTGCTGTTCGGTCTCGATACGGAACTGAGCACCGTGGCCGCGCTGTTCCACATCATCAATCACGCGGTGTTCAAGGCATCGCTGTTCATGGCAGCGGGCATCATCGACCACGAGACCGGCACACGCGACCTGACGAAGTTGCGCGGCCTGTGGCGCTATATGCCGCATACGGGGGCGCTGGCCATCGTGGCGTCGCTGTCGATGGCGGGGGTGCCGCTGCTGAACGGCTTCCTGAGCAAGGAGATGTTCTTCGGCGAAACGCTGGCGCAGGATCTGTTCGGCTATTTCAACTGGATCGTGCCAGCGGCGGCCACGTTGGCCGGCGCGCTCAGCGTGGCGTATTCGCTGCGCTTTATCTATGGCGTGTTCTTCGATGGCAAGCCCGACGATCTGCCGAACTATCCTCCGCACGAACCGCCCCGCCTGATGAAGGTGCCCGTCGAGATCCTCGTCGTGATCTGCCTGGTGGTGGGCCTCGTGCCGAATATCACGGTGGGCGCGCTGCTGCAGATTACGGCGTACGCCACGTTAGGCAAGGCGCCGCCCGAATACAGCCTGAGTCCGTGGCATGGCTTCAACGTGCCGCTGATGATGAGCCTGATCTCGCTGGTGGGCGGCACGCTGTTGTTCTACTTTCGGCGCGAGGCATTCCACCGGCATCACGCCACGCTGGCGCTGCTCAATGCGCGCGATCGCTTCGAGGATCTGATGCAGGCGCTGGGATGGGCGGCAAGAACGCTGACCGCCGCGCTGGAGAACGGCTCGCTGCAACGCTATATCGCGCTGCTAGTGGCCGTCATGGTGCTGTTGCCCGGCTGGTATCTGCTGGGCGCAGGGACGATGCCGCTGCCGGATGCGATGCGCGCATTGTCCGGGCCATTGCCCCACGCGCCGCTCGATCCCATTACCGGCGCGGGGCTGGCCATCATGGCATTGGGGGCGATCGTGGTGGTGGCCTGCCGGCGCCAACGTGTGGCGGCACTTTCCATGCTGAGTATGTGCGGCTTGTTGATGGCGCTGCTGTTCGCGCGATTCTCCGCACCGGATCTCGCGCTGACGCAGGTGTCGGTGGAGGTGGTGACCATCCTGCTGCTGGTGCTCGCGCTGTATTTCCTGCCCGGCGATGGCGACAAGGCGCGGCAGCCCAGCCGCCCTGCACGCTGGATTCGCGATGGCGTGCTGGCACTGGCAGGCGGCGCGTTCGTCAGTGCCGCAGCCTTTGCCGTGATGACGCGGCCCTACGATTCGATTGGCGACTACTTCGTCCGGAACAGCGTGAGCGGTGGGGGCGGGCACAACATCGTCAATGTGATCCTGGTGGATTTCCGGGGCTTCGATACCTTTGGCGAGATCTGCGTGCTGCTGGTGGCGGGCCTGGGCGTGCAGGCCATGCTCAAGGGTCTGCGGCTCACCGCTCCCGCGTTCGACCCCAATGGTGCGCCATGGGCAGGGCAAAGCCATCCGTTGCTGCTATCGATCCTGGCGCGGCTGATGCTGCCGCTGACCGTGCTTGTGGCGGTCTTCATCCTGCTGCGCGGCCATAACCTGCCGGGCGGTGGGTTTGTGGCCGCGCTGGTCACGTCGATTGCCTTGCTGATGCAATACGTGGCCAGCGGCGTGTTGTGGACCGAGTCGCGCATCGGCGTCAACTATCGCGTGATGGCCGGCGCGGGCATCGTGGTGGCGGGACTGACGGGACTGGGCAGCTGGTTCTTCGGCTATCCGTTTCTCACCACATCCTTCGGGCACTTCCACATTCCGTTGATTGGCGAAATCGAACTGGCCACGGCGATGATTTTCGATGTGGGCGTCTATATGACGGTGGTGGGGACCACACTGCTGATCGTGTCGCACCTCGGCGTGCGCGACAAGCGCATCCTCGCCAGTACGCATGAGCAGGCACACGCTTCGGCGCAGACGAAAGGAGGGCGATGATGGAAGCCGCATTTGCGTTGACGATTGGCGTACTCACCGCCTGCGGAGTGTTCCTGCTGCTGCGCGCACGCACCTTCACCGTGGTACTCGGCCTGACGCTGCTGTCGTATGCCGTGACGCTGTTCCTGCTCTCGATGGGCCGGCTCGTCACCGGGCGGCCACCGGTCATTGTGGAAGGTGCGCAGTATGCGGACCCAGTGCCGCAAGCGCTGGTGCTGACCGCCATCGTCATCAGCTTTGCGATGACTGCATTCGCGATTGTGCTGTCGCTGCGTTCGCTTGGGTTGTCCGGCACCGATCACGTAGACGGCGTGGAGCGACCATGACCGTCACGCATGCGTTGTTGCTGCCTCTGCTGTTGCCGATGTTCGTGGGCGCATGGCTCGCCATGATGCCCGCGCGCCGCCAGCGCTGGCAGCGCAGTGTTTCCGTGGGCGCAAGTCTCGCGTTGTTGCCGATAGCTGTCGGGTTGTTGTGTGTGGCCGATACCGGCGCGATTCCCGTGGTGGCGATGGGCAACTGGCCGGCGCCGTTCGGCATTGTCCTGCAACTGGATCGGCTCGGTGCGCTCATGCTGGTGTTGACCGCCGTGCTGGCGGTGGCCGCATCGGTGCATGCGAGTTGCGGCGATGCCCGGCTCGGGCGGCATTTCGACGCGCTGTTCCAGTTCCAGTTGATGGGCCTGAATGGCGCGTTCCTGGCGGGAGACCTGTTCAACCTGTTCGTGTTCTTCGAGATCCTGTTGATCGCCTCGTATGCATTGCTGGTGCATGGCGGAGGACCCCGACGTATCGTGCCCGGCCTGCACTATGTGCTGATCAACCTGGCCGGCTCGAGCTTCTTCCTGATTGCCATCGGCATCCTCTACGGTCTGACGGGTACGCTGAACATGGCCGACATGGGTGTGCGATTGCAGGGACTCGATGCCTCATCGCTACCGTTGGCCATCGCCGCCGGTGTGATGCTGCAGCTTGTATTCCTGCTGAAAGCCGCGGCGTTTCCACTGTACTTCTGGTTGCCGCGTGCCTATGCCGGGGCCACGCCATCGGTGGCTGCGCTGTTCGCGATCATGACCAAAGTGGGCGTGTACGCCGTGCTGCGCACGCAGGCGCTGATCTTCAATCTCGATGCCGGACCACTCGCGGGCTTCATGCATGACTGGCTGTGGTGGCTGGCGTTGCTGACGATGGTCATCGGTGCCGTCGGCGCACTGGCTGCGCACGAGGTGCGCGTGCTGACGGGCTATCTGGTGCTGACTTCGGTGGGTTTGCTGCTGGCCGGCACGAGCCTGCAGACGTACGAAGCCTGGGCCGCGGTGCTGTATTACCTGCCGAGCACGACGCTATGCACGGCAGCGTTGTTCCTGCTGGCCGGCGCGCTCGATACGCGCCACGATGCCGTCGATCCCGCACTGGAGCGGCCCGTCGGCAAGGCGGGCGGACGCGTGGTGCGGCGCCCTGGCATGCGGCTCGAAGGCGCGTTGTTTCTTGTTGCCATCGTGACTGCCATCGGGCTGCCGCCGATGTCCGGCTTCCTCGGCAAGGCGATGATGCTGCGCGCCACGATGGGCCCATCGGCTGCCGCAGCGTGGTCGGTGATCCTGGGGTCCAGCCTGCTGCTGCTGATTGCAGCCAGCCGCACCGGCAGCCGGCAAGTGTGGAGCGCACCGTATGTGCGGCACGGCGTGCGCTCGCCACGGCGCGGCGTGGTGCTGCGTCGATGGAAGCTGACATGCGCGATGTTCCTGCTCGCGGGCAATGTGACGCTGGTCCTGTTCGCCGCGCCCGTAGAGCGCTATGTCGATGCCACGGCGGGGCAGTTGTCCGATGTAGCGGCCTATCGTGAAGCGGTGCTTCACACGCCGCCAGCAAAGGAGGCTGACCGATGATCAAGCGGCTGTTTCCGCATCCCTGGCTGAGTCTGGTGCTGGCCATCATCTGGCTGTTGCTGGTCAACGATGTTTCCCCAGGGCAGGTCCTGCTGGGCGCGCTGCTGGGTTGGTTGCTGTCGCTGAAGATCGGGGAGCGGCTGTGGTTGCGGCCGATGGAACTGCGCCGGCCAGACCTGGTGGCGCAGTTGGCGGGCCGCGTGCTCTACGACATCGTTCACGCCAATGTGGAAGTGGCGGCGCTGGTGCTGGGGCCGATGCGGCGCATGCAACCGGCTTTCATCCAGGTGCCGCTGGATCTGGAGCACGAGATGGCGCTGACCGCGCTCATCAGCATCGTGTCATTGAGTCCCGGCACGCTATGTGCCGAACTCAGCAACGACCGTCGCGTTCTGCTGATCCACGTACTGAACCTGCGCGACGAAGCCCAGCTCGTCGACACCATCAAGTCTCGCTATGAGGCGCCGCTCAAGGAGATTTTCGTATGCTTGCCATCGTGATACCGATTGCCCTGGCGTTGCAGGGCGTGGCATTCCTGCTGACCGTGGCCCGCCTGCTGCGCGGGCCGAGCCTGCCGGACCGCATCATTGCGCTGGACACCTTGAGTATCAATGCCATCGCGCTGCTGGTGCTGTACGGCATGGTCATCGACTCGACACTGTTTTTCGAGATCGCGCTGCTGATTGCGGTGACAGGGTTTATCGGCACTGTTGCGCTGACCAAATACCTGCAGCGCGGCGACATCATCGAATTGAGGTAACGCCATGCACGCGACCATGCACCCCATCGCGGAAATCGTCGTCTGCGTGCTGTTGCTGATCGGCAGCGGCTTCATGCTGATCGGTGCGATCGGACTCGCCCGGCTGCCGGATTTCTATATGCGCCTGCACGGCCCCACCAAATCGACCACACTGGGCGTGGGCGGCGTGGTGCTGGCATCGGTGGTGTATTTCAGCGTGCGCGGCAATGGACTGAGCCTGCACGAATTGCTCGTCTCGGCTTTCCTGTTCCTGACCGCACCCATTAGCGCGCACATGCTGGCCAAGGCGGCGATCCAGCAACGGCTGCCGGTGATCGAACGGACGCGGGGCCGCGTGTGGTCACCCGCGCGCAGTGTGGCGGATGCGGGGGAGGAGGGGCATCCGGATGCGGGCGAGCCTGGCAAATGAGGCGCCTGTATCACCTTGCCGAGTGATTGGCAATGCGGCCAGTGTCGACATTCTGGAAACAATGTGATGGCGATAATGGCGCGTTTCCGCCATCTCCTAGAATGATTATCATCTCGATTGGATCGCCATTCGGCGGGGGGAGCGTTTGATGAATGCGTGGTCGAGTTCGACGGTGCCCACGGGCCCGCGCGATGGCAAGGAACGGATGGCCTACGTCGTGGATGACGACGAATCCGTCAGGCTCGCGCTCGATGGCCTGCTGCGCTCCATCGGCCTGCGGGTGGTGACATTCGAGTCGGCGCAGGATTTCCTGGGCTACCCAAGGCCGGACGTGCCCAGTTGCCTGATCCTCGACGTGCGGCTGCGCGGCGAGAGTGGCCTGGCCTTCCAGGAGCAGATTGGCAAGAGCGGCCTGCGCATGCCCATCGTGTTCATGACCGGTCACGGCGATATCGCCATGACGGTCAAGGCGATGAAAGCGGGTGCGGTGGATTTCCTGCCCAAGCCATTCCGCGACCAGGACATGCTCGATGCCGTGGCCAATGCACTGGCGCGCGATGGTGAGCGGCTGGCCGCCGAGCAGTCCAGTGCGGGATTGCGCGCGGCCTACGAGTCGCTGACCCCGCGCGAGCGCGAAGTCATGGCGTTTGTGGTGACAGGTCTGATGAACAAGCAGATTGCCGGGGAGATGAGCCTCAGCGAGGTCACCGTCAAGATTCATCGCGGGCAGGCCATGAAGAAGATGGGCGCCCGCTCGGTGGCCGATCTCGTCAGGAAGTCCGAACTGCTTGGCATCGCGTCAGAATCTGCAGCGTCTGCACAGACGCGCAAGCCGCACTGACGCTCCCACCGCCCGGCGTTTTTCCCGGCACGTCTGCTGCAGCAACACCGCTATCCCAGCGCCACGTCGAGCCAGTGCGCCACGTCGTTGGCGTCCACGGGCTTGAGAAGCACGGCCAGCGCCCCGTTGGCCAGCGCCCGCGTTTTCAGTTCCTCGGAAGGAAAGGCGGTGATGAAGACAATGGGCATCCGGTAGCCCAGCGCCAGCAGTTGCTCGTGCATCGCCACGCCGGTCATGCCCGGCATCATGAAATCCGACACCACGCAGTCCATGGCAGCGATCTTGTCCGAGGCGAGGAATGCCTCGGCGGATGCGAATTGCTCCGTGCGACGGCCGAGCGAGCGGACAAGGCTTGCCGTCGCCATGCGGATGGACTCGTCATCGTCGACGATCGCAACCAGTGGAGCGGCTGACTGGGCGGCTGACTGAGCGGCTGACTGAGCGGAATTCAATAGGACCTGCCTCGATCTCTTGGGGAGGAGCATGGAGGCCACCGTGACGCCAATGCGTTGCAACGGCGGCCATGCCAGTGCATAACGGTATCCAGCGTAAGGCCGGGCAGGGCGCCGGGGAATCATACCTATGTATTAACGTTTCCCATACGTTCGGTCCCGGCCTGGTGCGAAGCCCGATGCGGCCCGCGCGCGCTGGCCGAGCGGACGGCGGGCATACAGGAGTATTAATGTCCAATGCGAATGGACAAGGCTGCGCCACCCGTGTGCAGAATCGTATTTGCCAGACAGCACGACTAACCTTGAGGCACTGCCGGTGCGATTGACACCGGACCCTTTTGGGGAGCCCTCCATGAACGCCATGCACTACCCGGACATCTCGCCGCGCGGCGCCTGTGCCGTCCAGCCGAATCGCACCGACGCGCTGTCGAACTGCTTCGCCACGAGCTACACGGGCATCATTGCCTTCATGGCCGTGGCCACCGAAGGCAGCTTCGCCCGCGCTGGCGAGCGGCTCGGGATTGGGCGTTCCGCCGTCTCGCGCAGTGTGCAGAAGCTGGAAGAGCAGCTCAGCACGCGCCTGTTCCTTCGTACCACCCGTACCACGAGCCTGACGCGCGAAGGGGAACGCTTCTTCGAGAACTGCAACCTCGGTGTCACGCACATCATGGGCGCGATGAACGACATGCTGGACCTGCGCCAGGGCCCGCCGCGCGGCATGCTGCGCGTGAATGCGCCGATGGGCTTTGGACGCAAGGTGGTGGCGCCGCTGCTGCTGCAGTTCTCGGAGATCTATCCGGACATCGCGGTGGAACTGGTGCTCGACGACCGGCCCGCCGACTTTGCTGGCGATCAGGTGGATGTCGCGTTTCGTGATGGCTATATCGAGGATTCGAGCATCATCGCCAAGCAGTTGATCCCGATGCAGATGGTGCTGTGCGCCTCGCGTGCGTATGCCGAGCGGCGCGGGCTGCCTGACTCGCTCGAAGCGCTGGCGCAGCACGACTGCATCAACCGCCGGTTCTCGGGCGGCCGCGTTGCGGAATGGGAGTTCCGCGTGGATGGGCAGCCGCGCAAGCATGTGCCGACCGCCAGGCTCACGTACAACGATGCCGATCTCGTGCTCGATGCGGTGCGCGATGGACGGGGCATTGCACAGCTACCGCTTCATCAGGTGGCCGACGACCTCGCGCGCGGCACGCTGGTGACGCTGCTGGACCGCCATGCCCCGGGGGATCGCGGGCACTACATCTGCTACCTGTGCCGCCAGCACCTGCCAGCGCGCATCCGTGTGTTTATCGATTTCATGACGGAGGAGATTCGCGCAGCGGAATCGGCCAGCGCGATGAGCGCGGCAAGTGCAGCAAGTGCGGTGACCGCGACGGCTCGGGCGAATACACGCGTGGCCGCCCATATCGCGCCCCGGCATGCCGAACCCATGGCGGCGTGATATCCGGCCGATATCCTGGCGCCCGGATGCTGCGGCACGCAGGCATGCCGATTGCAAGGAAACCGGCATTCGCCGTGCCGGAGCCACATCATGGATCGCGTTCCCGCCGGGCATGCCGCCCAGATAACGCCAGGTCCTGCCTTGCGCAGGACGCCGAAGAACCTTGCCATCCTGCTCAGAGACACGGTATCCGCGTGGATTGACGACTACGCGCCCAGCATGGGCGCCGCGCTGGCCTACTACACGGTGTTCTCCGTGGCACCGCTGCTATTGATCGTGATATCGATTGCCGGCATGGCATTCGGCGCCGAGGCCGCACGCGGCGCGGTGGTGGAGCAGATCGGCGGACTGGTGGGCGTGGAAGGCGCCAAGGCCATCGAGAGCATGCTGGTTTCGCTCAGTGAGCCGGCCAAGGGTTCGCTGACTGCAGTGTTGAGCTTCATTACCCTGCTGGTGGGCGCCACCACAGTCTTCGCCGAATTGCAGTCCGCGCTCGACCGCATCTGGCAGGTGCCGGAGCGCAAGAAGCCTTCTGGAATCTGGGAACTGCTACGTGGGCGCGTGCTGTCGTTCGGCATGATTCTCGGCATCGGCTTCCTGTTGATCGTATCGTTGGTGGCAAGCGCCGCAATCGCGGCGATCGGGCGGTACTGGATGCCGATGATGGGCGAGGACGAGGTGATCGGCCATCTGCTCGACATGGCCATCAGCTTCGGCATGGTGACCGTGGTGTTCGCCATGATCTACAAGATCATGCCGCACGCGGCAGTCCGCTGGCCCGACGTGTGGCTCGGTGCGATCGTCACCTCGGTACTCTTCACCATCGGCAAGTTATTGATCGGCCTGTATATCGGCAAGACAGGCGTCGCCACCGGCTACGGCGCGGCAGGCTCGCTCGTGGTGGTGCTGGTATGGGTCTACTACTCGGCACAGATCTTCCTGCTGGGTGCGGAGTTCACGTGGCTCTATGCCAACCGGTTCGGGTCCTTGCGGGGGCGCGGCGGCGCGCGGCCGAGTGGGGGCTCAGACCGGTAATTCTTGCGTCAGGGAAGAAAAAATCGCCTGTCGCCGTGTCAGTGAGGGTCAACTGCACGGCATGCGCATTTACGGCGCGTTGATCTGCCTTGCCCCCGCTTCTTCGCGCCATTTACATCAAACTCGATATCGTCCCGTTCTGATGCGGCTGCCTTCGGTGCGCATCGTTTCGGAGATCACTCATGTTTGAAAAAAGCAAGGAATACACGCGCGAATTCATCCACACGGTATGCGGCGGTAGCAAGCAGGCGTTCCTTCCGACAAAGAATGGCAAGGTGGTGGCGATATGCCTGCGACCCGATCTCAATCCGCATGCCCCCGAGGCGATCCTTTGCAGCAGTGCCGCATCCACTCGCGCGGCAGGCAGGACACTCGCGACGCAGTCGGAAGCCGTTCCACTGTTCATCAGGAGCGAGACGGACAAGTACCGGTACATCGGTCATTTTGCCGCCGTGGAGTCCCTCACCACGCCGATGGAATGCTCGCCGTATGTCGAGCACAGCGGCTTCAAGCTTGCACAAGTCTCGCGTGTCATCAAGCTCAAGTCCGTTGCCGTCTCGAAGTGAGCCATCATGCGGAAACAGCCACCAGATGCAACCGTCCCGCCCGCGTCTTCCATCCGTCCGCATGGCTGCCGCTACTACGTGACGGTTTCAGCGTGTCTCGTCGTGCTTGGTTTGCTCTATGCGTTGTAGCAAAGAACAAGAAATTCGGCAGCTACGCCATGCCGATTTCCCGCGCCCTCACTTGTCGACTTCCGCAAGCACCTTCTTCGCCATCTCGAGATGGCTTTGCAGCGTAGGCAGCGTGTTGCGTGCGAAGGCTTTTACGTCGCGATCCCTGGTGTCGTCCGTTGCTTCGCGGAACAGCTTGACGGCGTTTTGGTGGGCGTCCACGCCAACCTTCTGCGAGTAGGCCTTGTCGAAGGCGACGCCGCTTAACGCTGACAGTTGCAAAATTTCCTCTTTCTTCGCCGCGTTCGGCGAGGCCGGTAACTGGATGCCGAGTCGCTTTGCAATGGGTTCCATCCTGGCCGACGCAGCACCGTGATCCTTGATCATCTGTGCCGCGAACTGCTTGACCGCTGCGCTGCTGGCTTTCTTTTCTGCGATGCGGCTCGCTTCCATTTCGAATGTGCCGGCTTCGGCGGCTTTGCGCAAGAACATGGCGTCGGCATCGCCTGCGAGGGCGGTGCCGGGTTTGTCGGAAAGCGGTGCGGCGTCGGGTGTCGTCAGGAAGGCGACCGACATCAGCGCGAGCATGAGGCCGACGAACGCGGGCAAGAAACGGAGCGGTTGCATGGCTGACTCCTCGAAGTGTTGAAGGGCCAATGCAAGCGGCATGCCCTGCGGAATTCGCGCATGGCCTAGCGGAACAATGCAGCCGTTTGATCGCGCTCGACCCGCCAAACGTAGCGCATCCGGCACCGCATGGCGACTATTGCATCGGCCACGCAAAAAGGCCCCTTGCCTTTGCGAATCCCGTCCCCAGATCGGCCGCTGGCTCGAAGGAACCCCACCAAAGAGGAATGGGAGGGAGATTTCCTGATGGCAATCATTCGGTTTCCAACAATAAAAACATCACATCATGTCTAAAGTTTCGAGAGTCTCCACGTTTCATGGCAATGTCTGTTCAACAGAGGCGCATCGTACGTCTCTTGCACGAAGGGTTCCGTCTTCGTATCGTTCGATCCATCTTCGATAATTCCCCTGTCTATGCGGAGCTTCTGAATCCCGAGGCAGCTTCCATAGAAAAAATTGCGCTGTGGCGGATCGAGAAGTTGCTGTCCACCGGCTCGGTGAGGCCGGATAGCGGAGATCTGGCGACGGCGTCTCGTCTGGTCGTCACACATAAATACTGCGGCAGGAAATGTTGAATCGCAGGCTGCCCATGCGCTGTCACTCGATATGCGCATTCACGGCCAACAAACAGCAGCCGGCCTCCCTGGCGGGGAGTGCGGCTGGCGATTGAACTTTTTACACGGTGCGCACGACCAAGGTCGCCCGGCCGTAGCGCATCAAGATCCTCCAGCGTTGTGCCGATATTTGAGCGATGGCCAGTGGGGCCAGAAGATCATTCAGCTATCTCGCACAACGACATCATGGAAGCAAACAGCCGCCTCAAGCAGCACGCGCGTGCATTGACACTCTTACTCGGTATCGCCGTTCTGTCCGGTTGCGGCGGCGGTGATAATCCGCCGGCCAGCACACCTGCCTCGCAACCCGATCCAGCTCCGGTGGTCCCCGTGGTGCCCGTGCCCGCCACTTATACGGTGGGCGGCACGCTCTCCGGGCTCGCTGCCGCCACCTCGGTGGTACTGCAGAACAATGGCGTCGACGCGCTCACGCTGTCGGCCAATGGCGCCTTCAAATTCTCGACTGCCGTGACGAGCGTCTACGCGGTCACCATCGGCACGCAGCCGGTTGGCCAGACCTGCACGGTGACCCACGGCAGCGGCACCACGGCGGCCAATGTGACGGACGTGAGCGTGGACTGCATCAACAATCCGCCGGCCGCCGCCCAGGTATCAACGCTGGCCAGTGGCGGGACCAACGGTTACGTCGATGCCACGGGAAGCGCCGCGCGCTTCAGCCAGCCGGCCGGCATGGCGGTCGATGCCCTGGGCAATGTCTACGTGGCCGACAACGCGAACCACCGTATTCGCAAGATCACGGCTGCTGGTGTGGTGACGACGATTGCTGGTTCCACCCAAGGATCTGTCGACGCAACGGGCACTGCAGCGCAATTCCGGTTTCCGTCCGGCATGGCCATCGACGCGGCTGGCAATCTCTACGTGGCTGACCAGCTGAACCACCAGATCCGCAAGATCGACACCACGTACGTGGTCACGACGTTTGCCGGCTCCACCACATTCGGTGCCGCCGACGGCACGGGCGCGGCGGCGGGTTTCCGCGAACCATTCGCCATCTGCATCGACACTGCAGGCAACCTCTTCGTCGCCGACAGCGCCAACAACATGATCCGCAAGATCACGTCCGCCGGCGTGGTGACGACGGTTGCCGGTTCGACCCTGAACGGGAGTGCCGACGGCACGGGCAATGCGGCATCGTTCTACACCCCGTCCGGCATTGCGGTGGATGGTGCCGGAAACCTCTACGTGGCCGACATGAACAATCACATGATCCGGAAGATCACGCCCGCCGGCGTGGTCACCACGCTGGCAGGCTCGACGACATCCGGACGTGCCGACGGCACCGGCACCGCGGCGCAGTTCAGCTATCCACAGGGCATTGCGGTGGACAGTGACAACAACGTCTATGTTGCCGAGAAAGGCAACAACACGATCCGCAAGATCACGCCCGCCGGCGTGGTCACGACGATCGCCGGCGGAGCACTGAGCGGGAACATCGATGGAGAGGGGCCCACGGCAACGTTCTGGGCACCATGGAGCCTGGCCATCGACAGCGCCCGGAACCTGTACGCCGCCGAACTGGGCAACAACGCTATCCGCAAGATCGTGCTGCCTTGATATGGCCGGGCTGCAGCGGGAGATCGGGAAGAACTTCCGGTTTGCTCCCCTCTCCCACTGCATGGGAGAGGGGAGCGCATAACGACGCCAACATCTCCAAAAAAAGAAGCCGACCCCCTCAACGGGAGGCCGGCTCTCACTTCTAGCGAAATTACGGGACTATCGCGTTCCTAACAGCCCCTCACACCCTCAAATCAAACCGATCCAGATCCATCACCTTTGCCCATGCGGCAACAAAGTCGTTGACGAACTTCGCCTCGCCGTCCTGGCTCGCATAGACCTCGCTCAGCGCGCGAAGCTGCGAGTGCGATCCGAACACCAGATCCACACGCGAGCCGGTCCACTTGACCTGGCCGGTCTTGCGGTCGCGGCCTTCGAACACATCGCGTGACTTCGGTTTCCACTCCACGCTCATGTCGAGCAGGTTGCGGAAGAAGTCGTTGGTCAGCGTTTCGGGCCGGTCGGTGAGCACGCCGTGGGCATCCGGCCCACTATGGACGTTCAGCACACGCAGGCCGCCGATCAGCACGGTCATCTCCGGGGCGGTCAGGGTCAGCAGTTGCGCCTTGTCGATCATCATGTGCTCGGCCGGCACACGGACGCGCGGGTTGATGTAGTTGCGGAACGCATCGGCCACGGGTTCGAGCGCGCCCATCGACTGCACATCGGTCTTCTCCTGCGAGGCATCCATCCGGCCCGGCGAGAAGGGCACGGTGACCTTCTTGCCGGCTTTCTCGGCGGCCTTCTCGATGGCGGCATTCCCGCCCAGCACGATCAGGTCTGCCAGCGAAATCTTCTTGCCTCCCGCATTGAACTCGCCCTGGATGCCGGTCAGCTTGTCGAGCACCTTGCCGAGTTCCGCCGGATCGTTCGCGGTCCAGTCCTTCTGCGGAGCCAGCCGGATACGTGCACCGTTGGCGCCGCCGCGCTTGTCGGAGCCACGGAACGTGGAGGCCGACGCCCATGCGGTCTTGACGAGATCGGAGAGCGATACGCCCGACGCCAGGATCTTCTGCTTGAGCGCAGCCACGTCCTGGTCGTTGACGAGCGGATGGTCGACGGCCGGGATCGGGTCTTGCCAGAGCAGTTCTTCCTTCGGGACTTCCGGGCCGAGATAGCGCGCGCGGGGCCCCATGTCACGGTGGGTCAGCTTGAACCATGCCCGTGCGAAGGCGTCGGCGAACTCGGCGGGGTTTGCTGCAAAGCGCCGCGAGATTTTTTCGTAGATCGGATCGAAGCGCAGCGACAGGTCCGTGGTCAGCATTGTCGGCTTGAGCTTCTTCGCCGGGTCATAGGCGTGCGGTACGGTCTCTGGGGCGTCCTTGGCCACCCATTGGTTGGCACCGCCCGGGCTCTTGGTCAACTCGTACTCGAAGCCGAACAGGTTGTCCCAGAAGCCGCTGCCCCATTTGGTCGGGGTGTTGCTCCACGTGACTTCCAGGCCGCTGGTGATGGTATCGGCGCCCTTGCCGGTGCCGAAGGTGCTGTGCCACCCGAAGCCCTGCAGTTCGAGATCCGCGCCCTCGGGTTCGTTACCGACGTGATCGGGTGTGCCGGCACCGTGCGTCTTGCCGAAGGTATGGCCGCCTGCAATCAGCGCCACGGTTTCCTCGTCGTCCATCGCCATGCGGCCGAAGGTATCGCGGATGTCATAGGCAGCGGCCAGCGGATCAGGATTGCCATCGGGACCTTCCGGATTCACATAGATCAGGCCCATCTGCACCGCGCCCAGCGGATTCTCCAGGTTCCGGCCCGGATCGGTGCGGCTCACCTCCTTGCCGTGCATGTCCTTGTCCGCCACCAGCACGGCCTGGTCGTCGTCCTTGCCGGCGGCGCCCTTGCCGTAGCGCACATCGCCGCCGAGCCAGGTCTTTTCATTGCCCCAGTAGACGTCGCGGTCCGGCTCCCACGTGTCCTCGCGTCCGCCGGCAAAGCCGAACGTCTTGAAGCCCATGGATTCCAGTGCCACGTTGCCGCTCAGGATCAGCAGGTCGGCCCACGAGATGTTCTGGCCGTACTTCTGCTTGATCGGCCATAGCAGCCGGCGCGCCTTGTCCAGGCTCACGTTGTCCGGCCAACTGTTGAGCGGTGCAAAGCGCTGCTGGCCACGTCCGCCGCCTCCGCGTCCGTCGCCGATACGGTAGGTGCCGGCGCTGTGCCACGCCATGCGGATGAACAGGCCGCCATAGTGGCCGAAGTCGGCCGGCCACCAGTCCTGCGAATCGGTCATCAGGGCGGTCAGGTCTTTTTTCACCGCCGCGAGGTCAAGGCTTTTGAACGCCTTGGCGTAGTCGAATTCCTTGTCCAGGGGATTGGTCTTGTCCGAGTGCTGGCTCAGCAGGTCGAGCCGCAACTGCTTGGGCCACCAATCCTCGTTGGTGGTGCCGCCTCCGGCGGCATGGTTGAACGGGCACTTTTCTGTGGACATGCAGGTCTCCTGTGGGGGGTATGTACCTCTGGTTCCAGCCGTCTGTATGCGGTGCCACGCGCGCGGGCAGGCCGCCGCACGAAAAATATAGTTGAGACCTTCCGTCAACCAAATGTGAGCTTTGTAATCGCCCCGATAGGGCGCCGCTATGACAAGCCCTGGCTCGGGGTTTGTCCCACCATGTGCAGGCCGGGCGCGCCCCGATGCGTGTCCTATAGTGTCGATACACGATACGACAGCGGCGTTTCAGCGCGCGGAGGTTCTTATCATGGCAATCGCTGGCAGACTGGCACGGTGCCTGGGCAGGAACGACAGCCGGTATGACGTCGTGGATCGGGGGCCGGCGGCGCCCATCCCACGCGACCGCCTCGCCCGCATGGTGTTGCTGGAAGACAGTCGCGGCTATCTCGCCGCCGTCATTCCCGCATCGCACCATCTGAAACTCTCGGAGCTACGTGCGCAAACCGGCCGCGAACTGACGCTGGCGCATGGTGAAGGCGTGCGCGAGGTATTCCGCGATTGCCGCCCCGATGCGCTACCTGCGGTGGGATCGGCCTACGGCACACTCACCTGGCTGGACGACAGCCTGCTCGGCCACGACGATGTCTACTTCGAGGCGGGCGATCACCGGGAGCTTGTCCATATGGACGTGGACGAGTTCGCGCGGCTGATGGCCGATGCGCCGCGCGGGCATTTCTCGCATCGCGTCATGTAGCCGCCGTCACACGCAGCCCGCAGGCATCCCGTCGCTGCGGCGCAGCAAATGTCGGCGTGACACCGACATCCAAGTCAGTCTCCGCAGGGTAGGATGAGGCGCATTCCTGTGTCGAGCGTCGGTCATTCGGGCCGCCGCTCTCCCATTTCGCCCCATCCACTGCCCCTGTCGGTATGCAACCGTCATCCCTGCACCGTTTTCTGTTCGGCACGATCATCGTCCCCGTCTCGGTGGCGATCGTGTTCGGCATCGATGTCCTCACGCCGCTGGGTCTTGCGGTATGGGTGCTGTATCTGGTGCCGGTCTGCCTGGCGCTTTATGGCGAAAACGCACGCCTGCCGCTGATCGCGGCGGCCGCCGTGACCGTGCTGGTGCCGGTCGGGTATTACCTGTCGCCCGGCAGCACGTCGAACGTGCTGTATTCGGTCATCAATCGGACGATGGGCGTTGCCATCGTGTGGTTTCTGGCCGTGGTGGTGTATCGCTACATCGTGGCCCAGATCGAAGTGCGGCGCGTGATCTGGCTGCAGGACGCGCAGGTGCGGGTGCTGCAGTCGGTGCGCACGGCGCAATCCACGGGGAATGTCGGTGACGTGCTGATCCGCGCCCTCGCGCAGACACTGGAGGCGCACGTTGGCGTGGTCTATCTGGCCGAGGGCGATCAGTTGCGGCGCGTGGCCGCATGGGCGCTGGCCAATGCCGATACGGTGCCGCAAACGCTGTCGCCCGGCGAAACCCTCGCGGGCCAGGCCGTTGCCGAAAATCGCGTGATTGCATTGGGCGGATTGCCTTCGGACTACCTGCAGATTTCCTCGGCACTGGGCCGCACCGCGCCGAACGAGATTGTGGCTGCGCCGCTGACGGCTGAAGGCGAGGTAGTGGGCGTGATCGAACTCGGCTTCGTATCGATGCGCCGGGACACGGCCGACGTGATCGAACTGCTGGAGCGCATGGGCGAGTCGGTTGGCATGATGCTGCGCGCGGCGGCGTATCGTGGCCGGCTTGAAACGCTGCTCGGCCAGACACAGCGCCAGAGCGAGGAATTGCAGGTGCAGCAGGAGGAGCTGCGTGTTTCCAACGAGGAACTCGAAGAACGTGGCCGCGCACTGATGGATTCGCAGGCAAGGCTCGAAGCGCAACAGGCCGAACTCGAACAGACCAACGTGCAACTGGAAGAACATGCGCAGCGGCTGGAAGCGCAGAAGCGCGAGATGCTGACCTTCCAGGCCGAGCTCGCCGCCAATGCGCGCGCGCTGGAGCGCTCGAACCAGTACAAGAGCGAGTTCCTGGCCAATATGTCGCACGAACTGCGCACGCCACTGAACAGTGCGCTGATCCTGGCCAAGCTGCTGCAGGAGAACAAGGAGGGCACGCTCAGCGACGAACAGGTGCGCTACGCCGCCACGATCCACGCCGCCAATACCGATCTGCTCAACCTGATCAACGATATCCTCGACCTCTCCAAGATCGAGGCCGGCCATCTGGTGATCGAACCGGAGCCGGTGGAACTGGCCATGTTCGCGCGCACGCTGGACAACATGTTCGGCCCGATTGGCGAGCACAAGGGCGTGCCGTTCAGGATCGATTTCATGCCGGGCGTGCCGGACGCCATCGTCAGCGATAGCCAGCGGCTGCAACAGGTGTTGAAGAACCTGCTGTCCAACGCATTCAAGTTCACCGAAACCGGCAGCGTGACGCTGGCCCTGGCGGCGCAGGGCGAGGATGCGGTGCGCTTCGAGGTGCGGGACACCGGCATCGGCATTGCCAAGGACAAGCAGCAGGTCATCTTCGAGGCATTCCAGCAGGCCGATGGCACCACAAGCCGTCGATTCGGCGGTACGGGGCTGGGTTTGTCGATCTCGCGCGAACTGGCGCGGCTGCTGGGCGGTGCAATCACCGTGGTCAGCGAGCCAGGGCAGGGCAGCGTATTTGCGCTGACCGTGCCGCGTACGCTAATGGCCGATGCGTCTACGCAGGCCGGCTTGCTGACGCAGGCGCCGCCGCTGCAGGTTGCCGCGCCACCGCGTCCGGTGCTGCCTGCACCGGCGCCGGCTACCGAACCGCTGGAGCGCGTGCAGCCTGGGTATCCCGCGCCGATCCCCGATGACCGCGACCATCGCACGCGCGGCAGCCGGCTGATTCTCGTGGTCGAGGACGATACCGATTTCGCGGGCATCCTCTACGACCTTGCGCACGAACTCGATTTCGACTGCCTGCACGCCACCACGTCGGCGCATGGGCTGGAACTCGCGCGGCAGTATCAGCCATGCGGCATCCTGCTGGACGTGGCGCTACCCGATCAATCGGGGCTGACGCTGCTGGACTGGCTCAAGCGCGACCCGACCACGCGCCACATTCCCACGCATCTGGTTTCCGTCAGCGACCATGCCGAGGCCGCGCTGCACCTGGGCGCCATCGGCTACACGTTCAAGCCCAGCGAGCGAGACAAGCTCGCGGCGGTGATTCGCGGGCTCGAAGCGCGCATGACGGCGGGCAAGCGCCGCGTGTTGGTGATCGAGGACGATCCATCGCTGCGGGAGAGCATCCGCGCGCTGCTGAAATCGCTCGATGCCGAGATCGTGACCACCGACAGCGTGGCCGGCGCAAAGACCGCGCTGAACGGCACGCCCTTCGATTGCGTGGTGATGGACATGGTGCTGCCGGATGGCACCGGGCATGATCTGCTGGCCCATATGGCCGACGCCGAATCCGGCGCCATGCCGCCCGTGATCATCTACACGGGGCGCCAGCTCAGTGCGGAGGACGAACAGCGCCTGCGCCGCTATTCGAAATCGATCATCATCAAGGGCGCGCGCTCGCCGGACCGGCTGCTCGACGAGGTGACGCTGTTCCTGCATAGCGTGGAGTCGTCGCTGCCGCCCGAGCACCAGCGCATGCTGCGCGCGGCGCGCAGCCGCGACGATGCGTTCGATGGCCGCAAGCTGCTGCTGGTGGAAGACGACGCGCGCAATATCTTCGCGTTGTCGAAGGTCATCGAGCCACTGGGTGCCACCGTGGAAATCGCGCGCAGCGGCCGCGAGGCGCTGGACATGCTGAACAAGGTCGATGACGTGGACCTGGTGCTGATGGACATCATGATGCCGGAGATGGATGGCATCACGGCCATGCGCCATATCCGCCAGATGCCGCGCTACGGACGCCTGCCCATCATCGCGCTGACCGCCAAGGCCATGCAGTCCGACCGTGAAGCCTGCCTGCAGGCAGGCGCGAACGACTACATCGCCAAGCCCATCGACGTGGACAAACTGCTTTCGCTCTGCCGCGTATGGCTACACGCAAACTGAAGTCGCGTATCGCTGGCGCCGCGCCCTCTGCCGATCTCATGGGCGAGAGCGAGGGCGAGACGTTGCTGCCCGACGCCAACTTCGAGATCGAGCTGGAACTGCTGCTCGAAGCGATCTTCCGCAAGTACCAGCACGATTTCCGGCGCTATTCGCGGGCGTCGCTGCGTCGGCGGCTGCAGCAGGCGTTGCGCGATTTTCATCTGGCCACGCTATCGCAACTGCAGGACCGCATGCTGCGCGATACCGCGCTCTTTGGCCGATTGCTGCAATACCTGACGGTGCAGGTCAGCGAGATGTTCCGCGATCCCAGCTACTTTCGCGCGATCCGCGAGCATGTGGTGCCAGTACTGCAGACCTATCCTTCGGTCAATGTATGGGTGGCCGGGTGCAGCAGTGGCGAGGAGTTGTGGTCGCTCGCCATCCTGTTCGAGGAAGAGGGGCTGGCATCGCGCACGGTGTTCTACGCGACCGATATCAATCCGGAGGCGCTGGCGGTTGCGAGGGCAGGCGTCTATGATGCGGGCCGCCTGCGTGGTTTCGAAGAGAACTACCTGGCGGCGGGCGGCAAGCGTTCGCTGTCGGACTACTATCACGCGGCCTATGGCAAGGCAAAGTTCCGTTCGCAGCTGATCCGGCAGTCGGTATTCGCGGACCATAGTCTGGCCACGGACAGCGTGTTCCAGGAAGCGCACCTGATTTCCTGCCGCAACGTGCTGATCTATTTTGACCGGCCGCTGCAGGATCGCGTGATCGGTTTGTTTGGCGAAGCGCTCGCACGGCGCGGATTTCTCGGGCTGGGCAGCAAGGAGAGCCTGCATTTCAGCGCGCACGGCGATGCGTTCGAAGCGGTGGCCGCGCAAGAGCGGCTCTACCGCAAGGTGTGAGACGCGCAATGGCAATCCCCGACCTGCGTCCCTGCAGCGCCGTCGTGATCGGCGGATCGGCCGGTGGTATCGAGGCGCTCACCGCGTTGCTGCCGATGTTGCCGGCGCGGCTGGGTGTGCCGATCGTCATCGTGATGCATCAGCATCCGTCCATGCCGAGCCTGTTGCCCGAGTTGTTCACGGCGCGGTGCGCGCTGCCGGTGAGCGAGGCCGACGACAAGATGGCGGTGCTGCCAGGCCATGTCTATTTCGCTCCGCCCGACTACCACCTGCTTGTGGAAGCCGACCCCGACGCAGCGGGCAGCATGCGGCTGGCATTGTCAGTGGAGCCGCCGGTGCGGTATTCGCGGCCATCCATCGATGTGCTGTTCGAATCGGCGGCCATCGCATGGCGCGCGCAGGTGCTGGGCGTGCTGCTGTCCGGTGCGAACGACGACGGTGCGCGCGGGCTTGCTGCAATCCGGGCAGCCGGCGGGCAGGCGTGGGTGCAGGCGCCCGAAAGCGCAAAGGTGGACACCATGCCGCAGGAAGCCATCGCGCGTGGCGCGGCGGAACGCATATTGAACCTGGAAGAAATTGGCCACGGGCTGGCCAGCATTATTGAATGACCCCTACCATGCAACCTCCCGTCAAGATCCTCGCCGTCGATGACATCGCCGCCAACCTGACGGCACTGGAAGCGCTGCTGGCCAAGCCAGGCGTGGAGATCGTGCAGGCCAACTCCGGCGCGCAGGCGCTGGAAGTACTGCTCGATCACGACTTCGCGCTGGCCATCCTCGATGTGCACATGCCCGAGATGGACGGTTTCGAATTGGCCGAATTGATGCGCGGCAGCAAGCGTACCAGCCATATTCCCATCCTGTTCCTGACGGCTGCAGGGGAAGATAGCCAGCGTGCGTTCCGCGGCTATGCCACGGGCGCGGTGGATTTCCTCTTCAAGCCGATCGACGCGCGTGTACTGTCGGCCAAGGTGGATGTGTTCGTGCAGCTCGCGCAGCAGAAGCTGCAACTGGCCGAGCAACTCGAAGCCGCGCAGCAACTGCTGAAGACCAACGAGATGCTGATGGCAGTGCTCGCGCACGACCTGCGCACGCCACTGTCTGCCATCATCGCATCGGCCTCGTTCCTGGGCCGCTTTGGCGGCGAGGAAAAGATCCGGCCCGCCACGGACCGCATTGCGCGAAGCGGCCAGCGCATGGCGCGCATGGTGGATCAGTTGCTGCACGTGGCGCGCCTGCATGGCGGCCGTGTGGAACTGATGCCGCAGGACGAAGACCTGCGCGCCATCTGCGCGGCCATCGTCGACGAGTGCGAGGCATCGCGCGGCCAGCCTTGCATGACGCTGGACACCACAGGCGATACGCGGGTGCGTGTGGACGGCGGCCTGATCGCGCAGGTGCTGCAGAACCTGGTGGGCAACGCCATGCAGCACGGCGATGCTTCGATGCCGATTGCCGTGCGCGTGGATGGCACTGCGCGCGATCACGTGGTGATGTGCGTGACCAACGGCGGCGTGATCGATGCCGCCACGCTGCCGCATATTTTCGACGCCTTCCGCTCCGGGCCGGGACGTGCGGCACCCAGCGGCAACTCCGAAGGGCTCGGCCTCGGCCTCTATATCACGCGCGAGCTTGTGGTGCTGCATGGCGGGACGGTGGAGGCCGTTTCATCGCCCGAGCGTGGCCTGACCACGTTCACGGTAACGCTGCCGCGCGAATGCTGCTCGGCGCAGCGCGCGATTCGTGCCTGACGGCGCAAGGGACATGGCACGCATCCTGCACTCCTGAACCGGAAACCATCCACTTCGGGAGATCGCATGCAACAAGACGACGTGCAGAACCGTGAAGAGAAAATGCAGCGCCTGCGCGGCAACCGGCGCTATACATGGACGCATCCGATATTCCTGATCGCGATCGCACTGATCGTCGTGGGCTACGCGGCCACGTTCTGGTAGCCATTGGCGGCAAATCCGCTGCCTGTAAGGTTTGCACGGTGTGGTGAGGATTGGCAAAGGGAAAGAGCAAGGCCAAGGGCAAGGGCAAGGCCAATTCGCTGGTATTGAAGATTTCTGACTCCGATATGAAATTTTCTTTGACGCAGGCGCGCGCAGGGGCGAATGGGGCACGATAGCTGGTCAGTTCGCCGCCCATGCGCCCAAAAACCGGTCGTTCGCCCCGCGCGCCCCCGCCATGCAATGTTCCGTCGGATTCTTCAACGCCGTGCCCATGGCCGTGCTGTTCATCACGGTGGGGCTGGGTTACCTGATTGGTATGCTGCGGGCCGGACCTATCCGCCTGGGCGGGGTCTGCGGCACGCTGATCGTGGCGCTGCTGCTGGGCCAGACCGGCTGCCAGATGCACGGCGAACTCAAGGAAGTGTCGTTTGCCCTGTTCATCTTCGCGATGGGCTACGCGGGCGGGCCGCAGTTCTTTGCGAACCTGAATCGTTCGAGCCTGCGCTACATGGCGCTGCCCCTGATCGAAGCCGTGGTGGTGCTGACCGTGGTACTGGCCGCCGTGCCGTTGCTCGGGCTGGACGCCGGCACGGCGGCAGGGCTGGCGGCGGGCGCGGCCACGGAATCGGCGGTCGTTGGCACGGCAGCCGAGGCGCTGCGGCACCTGAACCTCGATCCTGCCGAGGTGAGCCGCATGGAAGCCAATATCGCCACGGCCTATACGCTGACCTATCTCGTCGGGCTCATCAGCATCGTCTTCTTCACCAGTCAGATCGCTCCGGCACTGCTGCGCATCAACCTCAAGGAAGCGTCGAAGGAGTTGGCCACACGGCTTGAAGCTGCCTCGGATGACGATGTGGCCACGCATCCGGCGTTGCCTCGCCTCGTGGGGCGCTCGTACCGCGTGGAGCAGGCGGCGGGGATGACGATCAACGGGCTGGAGACCCGCATTGGCGGGCGCACGTTGCTGATCAGCGTGTTCCGGCATGGCGAGCAGGTGGAGCCAACGCCGGAGCAGGTGCTCGAAGCCGGCGACATCGCCGCCGTGATCGGTGTGCGGGACAGGCTGCTGAAAGCGGGCGACCTGATCGGTCCCGAAGTGTTGCTGCCGCCCGGCCATGCCGATGCCCTGCAACTTGGCGAGCAACACATCATCGTGCGCAAGCCTGCCGTCAATGGCCGCACGCTCGGCGAACTGGCGCACGCGGCCACGCAGCGTCATATCCGTACCGCCTGGGTGCAGCAGATCGTGCGCTCCGGCATGAGCCTGCCGATCACGCGGGCCACGCGGCTGCAGCATGGTGACCGCGTGACGCTGGTCGGCGTGGAACCGGCGCTGTCGGCGGCCGGGCAGGAACTCGGCACCGAAGTCCGCACGACCGATGTCACCGACCTCGTGTTCCTGTGTGCGGGCATCCTCATCGGGCTGGTCGTGGGCAGCCTGACGCTCAACGTGGGCGGCATTCCGCTGACGCTGGGCAGTGGCGGCGGCGCGCTGCTGAGCGGGCTGGTCTTCGGATGGATTCACTTCAAGCGCCCTACCATTGGCGATATGCCTGCGGCTGCCGTGCAGTTGCTGAAGGATCTGGGGTTGGCGGTATTCGTGGCGTGCGTGGGGCTTTCTGCTGGCCCGGCTGCGATCTCGTTGATCCGCGAGCATGGTCTGGTGCTGCCGCTGATCGGGCTGGCGGTGTCGCTGGGGCCGGCTTGCCTGTCACTGTGGATCGGACACAAGGTGCTCAAGATCGAGGGCCCGCTGCTGGTGGGTGCAATTGCCGGCCAGCATGTGAGCACGCCGGCCATCAGCGCGATCATGGCGTCCAGCCAGAGTTCGGTGCCGCTGCTGGGCTACACGGTGACCTATGCCATCGCCAACGTCATGCTGCCGGTGCTGGGGCCGATCATCATCGCGTTGGCCCACGGCATGCAGTAACGCGTCGCACGTACGAGGACTTCATGAATCCACTGATTGCGCATCCCGCCATCCTGTTCGTGGTGTTGATCGTGCTGATGGCGATTGCCACGGCGCTTGGCGCAGTGGTTCTGCGTCGGATCTATCCGGTGCCTGGCGACAACCGCGACGATTTCAATCTGGTGCAGGGCGCCACACTGACGCTGCTGGCGCTATTGATCGGCTTCACGCTGTCGATGGCAGTGGGCCGTTATGACCAGCGCAAGAACCTTGAGGAAGAGGAGGCCAACGCGATTGGCACCGAATACCTGCGCGCGGAACTGATCGAGGGGCCGGAGGCAGACAAGGTGAAGGCGCTGCTGATCCAGTACCTGGACCAGCGCATCATCTATTACCGCACGCGCGACAAGGACGAACTAAGCGAGATCGCGGTGGCGACGGCGCGTATCGAAGACGAGATGTGGAAGACGGTGCGCGACGTGGCGCGCGACAAGCCCAATCCGATCACCGGGCTAGTGGTGTCAGGCATGAACGACGTAATCAATTCGCAGGGCTATACGGAGGCGGCGTGGATCAACCGGATTCCGGTGGCCGCGTGGTGCCTGATGATCGCCATCGCGTTCTTCAGCAACATGATGCAGGGCTATGGCATGCGCGGCAGCCACGTCAAGGCGGTGCTGATCGTGGTGCTGCCATTGACGGTGTCGCTGTCGCTGGCGCTGATCTCGGATATCGACAGTCCGCGCGGCGGACTGATACGCGTGGCGCCGCTGAACCTGCTGAGTCTTGAGGCGTCGCTGAAAAAGTAAGCGCTGCATCCGCGTCTCACTTGCGCCGCATTTCCGCAGTTTCACTTCTGCAACGTCCCGTGCCGCTGCGCGCGGCTATGGCGGCGTGTCCGGCCGTCAGGCCGCGCCCTGCTTGCTGTGGCGCGCAAATTGCATCGTGACGGGATTGCTCAGGGTTCCCGTGCGACTGTCTTCACGAGGCGCACATCTGGCCGATATCGAACCGGGAAACGTTGCGCGCGGCCTTCGCGTGCCTTGGTCGCCCGGAAACGCTGAACCACCGCTGGCCTCCGGCCAACGGCGCCCGATTCCATTTTGTCGGAGGTTCAACATGTCCCGCTATATCGTGCTCGCAACCTTTACGGACCAGGGGGTCCGTACGGTCAAGGAGACCACCAAACGTGCGGCTGCCGTCAGGGAAGCCGCCGGGCAATTTGGCGTCAAGGTCACGGATGTCCTCTGGACGCTAGGCAAATATGACGTAGTACTGACGATGGAAGGACCCGACGATGCCGCGGTCACCGCCTTCGGCCTGACCATTGCCGCTCAGGGCAACGTGCATACCCAGACGCTGCGCGCATTCGATGCAGATGAAATGCAGGCCATCATTGGAAAGATGCGCTGAGCGGTACTGCAGAGAGGGGCGGGAAGAGGGGGCTCAGCCCTTCTGAATGACGACGATCTTCAGCGCTTCGGCACCGCCGGCGATCGCCAGCAGGCGATCCACATTGGGATGGGCGCCCGGACGGTTGCGTGCATCGGCGGTGTGTTCGGCGAAGACGGCCAGGGCGTGCTCTGCAGCGCGTGCGTCGAGCGTGCCGAACGCCTGCTGCAGATAGTTGTACACGGCGAGCGAACCCTGCTTGCCCTGCACATTCTCGATGCTGGCCACGACGGCGCCGGCGGTGTCTACCAGGTCGATCCGGGCAATGCCGTCGATGGCGGGCAGTTGCGCGAGGTTGTCCTTGAATACGTTGCCGGGCTGGATCATGGAAGCACTCCGTGTTTCGAGAAGACAAACAAAAACGGACGGTCCGCGATGGACCGTCCGTGTCTGCGTGATGCGTTGGTAGGCTCGATTGGACTCGAACCAACGACCCCCACCATGTCAAGGTGGTGCTCTAACCAGCTGAGCTACGAGCCTGTAAGAAGGCGCGAATTCTATCTAGACCTTGGCCGGAGCGCAAGCATTTCTTTTCATCACGCGGCCAGCGTCTGGACGACGAGGGCCGCTGCGGCTGCACTGGACATGCTGACTGCCAGCCAGCATCCC
>NZ_JBDKXK010000027.1:0-259 GCF_039710735.1 Cupriavidus sp. DL-D2
GTAAGAAGGCGCGAATTCTATCTAGACCTTGGCCGGAGCGCAAGCATTTCTTTTCATCACGCGGCCAGCGTCTGGACGACGAGGGCCGCTGCGGCTGCACTGGACATGCTGACTGCCAGCCAGCATCCCAGGAGAAGGGCGCCGTTTTTCATGTCAGCGTTCGATCACCGGCGCATGCACCGGAGCGATCGACTCGTGCGTCGTCTGGGTACGCTGCGCGGCCTTGTGGACCATCGTATAGGCGTAGTCGATGCCCATG
>NZ_JBDKXK010000028.1:0-120035 GCF_039710735.1 Cupriavidus sp. DL-D2
TTAACGACATGTTATGCCCTACACACAAAATTCCTGACAGGCCCAGGTTCTGCTTGCCGAAGCATTCATAATTTGCACCGCTGGCCCTCTCCCCCGCCCCTCTCCCGCCTTGCGGGAGAGGGGAGACAACACAATGCAGGGAAACAAGCTTCATAGGCACACCCCTTGCATCTATCATTGGCATCAACCCCCGCCAATGATCCCGCCCCATGCGCATCACCCCCCTTCCCCCGCTTGCCTGCCTCGTTGCCTTCGAATCGGCGATGCGGCATGGCAGTTTCACCCGCGCTGCTTCCGAACTCCATCTGACGCAAAGTGCGATCAGCCGCCAGGTGGCGCAGCTCGAACGATTCCTCGGCAAGAAGCTGTTCATCCGCGAACCACGCGCGTTGCGACTGACCGTCAGCGGGCAGCAATACGCCGAGCAGGTGCAGCGGCTGCTGGTAGGCTGCGCGGAGGCCACCGAGGACGTGATGAAGCGCAAGGGCCAGGTCGAGCTGACCGTCGCGTGTTCCTCGGGCGTAGCGGTGCTGTGGCTGACACCGCGGCTGGCAACGTTCCGGGCGCGGCATCCGGACTTCCACGTGCGGCTGTTGGTCAACGATAGCCTGGCTTCGCTATCGGGCACCGATTTCGATATCGGCTTGTACTACCTGCGCGAAGGAGCACCAGGCGGCATGGCGTCGCGACGGCTGTATGACGAGGAGGTCTTCCCGGTCTGCGCGCCGCACTATCTCGAAGGCCGCCAATTACGCGCGGCCGATCTGCCGAGGGAGTCGCTGCTCGTGCTGGAAGATGCGCAGCGCATCTGGATGTCGTGGCCGACCTGGTTCGCGCACAATGGCCTGCGCGAGACGCGCTTCGAGCGCGAACTCGTGGCCAACACCTATCCGGTGCTGGTGCAAATGGCCATCGAAGGCCAGGGCATCGTGCTGGCGTGGCGCCATATGATCGACCGGTGCCTCGATACGGGCCTGCTGGTACGCGCCTGCGACGCCAGTGCGTCACTGGGCGGCGGCTACTACGCGGTGTGGCCGCGCGATCGCGCCGAGCCAGCCGCGGCGCGGGCCTTCCGCCAGTGGCTGATTGAGGAAAGCGGCGCCGATGCGTGAACCCGCTCGCAACCTTACGCGTGCAGCGCCTTGTGCACGGCGTCGGTAACCTGCGTCACCACACCTTCGCGCCAGTCATCGGCATCCCCGTAGAACGCCTGCCACATTGCCCGCCGGATCAGCGCCCGCTGGTTCTCGTCGGCTTCCGGATGCACATGAAGCCAGTGATCGCCCCGCAGCGCGTCAAGCACCTCGGCCAGCGGCAGCGTACCGAACTCCAGCGCCACGCCAGCGTAGTCCACCGCCGGCAGCGTCTGCGGCACCGCCAGCCACGCCAGCCCGGTCAGGTTCGCGGATGTTGACGATCCATCGTAGATCGACGTCACGCCGTTACCCCAGATCGCCTGCGTGCGCTGCAACTGCCCCGCATCGTCCGGGCCCATGTAGATCGGCTCGCCATAGCCCCACGGGCCGAGTCCCGTATGTACATCGATCCAGCGCAATGACCGACGCCCCGCGCCGAAGCGCGCCAGGATGCGCCGCAAGGTGTAGTTGCTCCACGTTGCCTTCTGCCCGCCGAAGAACATGCCCGCCGGGTCCTGGTATTGACCCGCACTGACTGCCGCCTGATACCACGCCATGCCCTTGCGCGACACGGTGGCCATCAGCGCCGTGTGGTCTTCGCATGATGGCGGCCATTGCGTGGGCAGCAGCAGCGGCGCCACCTCGGCATAGGCCGGATTGCCGGGCAATGGCTGCTCGAAATCCATGAAGTTGCGATTGAGGTCGACGTTGTCCTCGTTCACGCGGCGCAAGTGCGAGAAACCGTACGGATTCACCGCATGCACCAGCAACAGCGCGGTATTTGCCGCGCGGCACGCAGCGTGCAGCCCCCTATCGGCCAGCAGCGCCACCTGCGCGCCGGCACCGCAGAACCCTTCCGCGCCATGTGTACCAGAGGTCACCATCAGCACGCGCGGCGCGTCGGCATCGCCCACCCAGGCCACGTCCATGGCCAGTACCTCGCCCTCATGGCCGATTTCGGTGGGATGGGGAAACTCGGTCAGCGCGGCGCCGCAGGCGTGGGCGGCATTCAGAAACTTCTTTCTCGCCTCGGCGTACGAGCGCGCGAAATATTGAGAAACAGGGGAAACAACGGATGCGTCGGGACTGGCTGGCATGGCGGGACGGGGCCTGGGCCAAGTGGGGATGCCGCCAATGTACCGCCATTCGGCGTGCGATGTGGTGACCGCCGTGCGCTAGAACAGTTCCTTTGCTCCGCCCCTGCCCCGGTCATTCGTCTTGTTGCCGTTCTCGGCCTTCGCGCCATCGTCGGGCCATGCCGAGCGGAATGCATGCGGATGCATGACGATGCCGGCCGCCTCGATCTGCGCGGCGGACAACACCAGATGTCTGGCCAGCCAGTCATGCAGGCTGCGCAGAAAACGTATGCGATCCACACGGTTCGATGCGGCAATCAGCCATTCAAGCTTGACGTGCGCGGTATAGACGTCGAGCAGGTTCACACTCTTGAGCTTGGGCGGCGTGGCCGCGCTGCGCTCGATAGCCAGTACGCGCTGCACCTGCGCATGCTCCAGCGGACGCCCGGCAACGATCTGCTGATACAGGTCTTCGAGCGCCGCAAAACGTACAGTGGGCTGTACGCGCGGCACGCCGGCTACCTTGTCCATCCGCAGCACCACATAGCGCGTGGCGGCGTTGCGCCGTTCCAGCGCCAACTCCGCCGCCGTGGGCTTGCGGCGCGGCAGCGTCGCGAACGCCGCATCCACGCGCTGGATGCCATCGCGCTCGGTAAAGTCGGGAATCTGGTCGAGCGTGGCCGGCACCGCCAGCGCGGCCCGCGCGCATTCGAGACCGAAGGGATACTCGTGGCCGTCCGGCCCGCGCAGAATCCACGCGTGCCCCTCGGGAAAGCCGTGATGCCGCCCGCCCTTCGCGCTGCGTGCGTGGCAACGCGTGGTGGTCGGATCGGCAAAATCCTTGCGAACGGGAATCCAGCTCCCGGGCAGGGGTGAGGTCATGTGGGGAGGAACGATGGGGATAGCGGACGCTATTGTCCCATCTTCCGCGCATGCCCCGAAAGCTCCCCCCTCACTTCAACATGAAAGACATCGCCGAGCAGCAGTTCAGCATGCGCACGGCGGCCTGCACGTTGGGGGCGGTGAAGGTTAGCGTGACGCCATCCACGCGTTCGAAGGTGGGCCATTGGCAGAACAGGTCGGCGTGGGCCGGGGTCTGGGTCTGCAGGCGGCAGGTAATCGGGCCTGCCAGTTCGAAGCAGCGCGCCTGGGGTTGCGCGATGGCGGCGCGTGTGGCGGTCTCGGCTGCGGCGGCGATCGCTTCGCGGGCGGCGGCGGGTGAGAGCGATGTGCCGCTGCCCTGCCCGCCGGCGGTCTTGGTCTGTACGTAGTGCACCCACGGCATCAGCGGGCGGGTTTCGGCGATGAACACGTCGTCGCCGCTGGCCATCAGTACGGGCACATCGAACTCGCCGGCCAAAGCGGCATAAATGCCGGCCTCTCCCAGTTCCAGTCCGTTGAACCAGACGCGTGCAAACGCGCCGCTGTTGATCGTGTGGGCCAGTACGCCCCGGCTTTGCGCGCGGCCGTGGTAGCCGATCATGAACACGCCATCGCAATCCTGCTCCACGCCAGCCACCATGCTCAGGTAACGCGGCTTGCCGAGCACGAGTTGGGCGCGCGGATCGATCTGGTCCGGCAGCAGGTTACGGAAGCCGCCATGCGAATCATTGACGAGGACTTCGGTGGCACCGCCGGCGAATGCGCCCTGCACGGCGGCATTGGCCTCGCCGGTCATCCATGCGCGGGCGCGTTCGTATTCGCCGTTGCCAGCGCGCGTCTGCTCCGGATGGAACACGCCAGCCACGCCCTCGATATCGGCGGAAATCAGGATCTTCATGCGTTCAGGTCTTGCAGGATGTCGCGCAGTGCGCGGCGGATATGGCCATCGCGGCCCTGTACGGCCTCGGCATGCCACAGTGCATGGACGATGGCCTGCTCCACGCTATCGGCAGCCGCGCGGAACAGCGGATCGAGTTTCGATTCATGCACCATCGACACGGCAGGCATCGGTGCATCGGCAGCGTGCGGAACGGTATAGGCCGTGGTGAACGCCAGCGCGATATCGCCCGAGCCGTGTCCATAGACGGAACCGGTACGCGCCAGCCCCGTGCCGGCGCGCATCGACAGGCGGCGCAACTGGCGTGCGTCGAGCGGTGCATCGGTGGCCACGATCATGATGATCGAACCTTTCTCGGGTTCGGCCAGTTGCTTCAATGTCTTCTCGAGCACCGCGCCAAGCGGACGGCCCGCGAGGATCAGCGAATCCGGCGTGCCGAAGTTCGACAGCACCAGTGCGCCAACGGTATAGCCGCCGGCTACACGCGATGCAGTGCCAATGCCACCCTTCGCGCCGAACGATGACATGCCTCGCCCTGCCCCGACCGCTCCCTGTGCGACATCCTGTGCCGCGGCCGATAGCGCCGCATCGTAGTGCGACGCCTGCACGGCCATGGCCTGGATATCGTTCAGGTAACCATCATTGCATTCGAAGACCAGCGGATTCACCGTGGGCCATGCGCGGCCGATCTCGGGATTGGCCGCGATGGCGGCGCGGATCTGCGCCTGCGCCAGCGCGCCTACCGAGAACGTGTTGGTCAGCGCCAGCGGTGTTTCCAGCACACCCAGTTCGTCCACCTGCACCAGTCCGATGCTTTTGCCGAAACCGTTGAGCACGGTGGCGGCTGCCGGCACCTTGTCGCGGTACACATCGCCCGCATGCGGACGGATCACGGTCACGCCGGTCTGGCATGCGCCATCGGCCAGCGTGCAGTGCCCGACCGTGATGCCGGCTACATCGGTGATCGCGTTGCGCGGCCCGGCGGGCAGCGTGCCGACTACCGGAGCCGGCGCATTGGGAACGTCCGCCATGGAATCAGCGACGATCGATCTTCGGGTCCAGCGCATCGCGCAGACCGTCGCCAAGCAGGTTGAACGCGAGCACGGTCAGGAAGATGGCCAAGCTCGGGAAGATCGCAACGTGCGGTGCGGTGACCATGTCGGCACGGGCTTCGTTGAGCATCGCGCCCCATTCGGGCGTAGGCGGTTGCGCGCCGAGACCGAGGAACGACAAGCCAGCGGCAGTGATGATCGACGTACCGATCCGCATCGAGAAGTACACGACGATCGACGAGACCGTACCGGGCAGGATATGTCGCGTCAGGATCGTGAAGTCCGAGGCGCCGATACTGCGCGCAGCTTCCACGTAGGTCAGGCGCTTGAGCACCAGCGTGTTGCCGCGCACGAGCCGCGCAAACGCCGGCACGCTGAACACCGCCACGGCAAAGATCACGTTGACCATGCCGTTGCCCAGGATGGCCACGATGGCAATCGCCAGCAGGATGCCGGGGAAAGCGAACAGCACGTCGCAGATTCGCGTGACGATGCGGTCCCACCAGCCTTCGTAGTAGCCGGCCATCAGGCCGAGCACCGTGCCGATGATCGCGCCGATGATGACGGAAAAGAAGCCGGCCGCCAGGGAGATGCGCGTGCCTGCCAGGATGCGGCTGAAAATGTCGCGACCCAGCGAATCGACACCCATCCAGTGCGCCATCGATGGGCCCGCGTTCAGCGCATCGTAGTCGAAGTAGTTCTCGGGATCGAACGGCGCAATGTACGGTGCCAGCACGGCAATCACTACCAGCAACAGTACAAAGGCGCCCGCGCCCAGCGCCAGATGCTGGCGGCGGAACTTGCGCCAGAACTCGGTCCAGGGGGTACGTACGGCTTCCGGTGCGGAAACCGGTGCGGCGGCGGACGTGGAAAGCTCGGTCATGTCAGCCTCCTTACTTGTAGCGGATGGTGGGGTTGATCACGGTGTAGAGCATGTCCACCACCAGGTTGATCAGGATGAATTCGAGCGAGAACAGCAGGACCTCGGCCTGGATGACCGGATAGTCGCGCATCTCCACGGCGTCCACGAGCAGGCGGCCCAGGCCCGGCCAGTTGAACACCTTCTCCACGAGGATCGAGCCGCCCAGCAAGAAGCCGAACTGCAGGCCCATCATCGTCACCACGGGAATCATGGCGTTGCGCAGCGTGTGCTTGGCCACCACCACGGTTTCACGCACGCCCTTGGCACGGGCGGTGCGCACGAAATCTTCCTGCAGCACTTCGATGAACGATGCCCGCGTGAAACGCGCCATCACGGCGGCCACCGCAGCGCCCAGCGTCAGTGACGGCAGGATGTAGTGCTTCCAGGTATCGGCGCCAATCGACGGCAGCCAGCCCAGTTGCACCGAAAACACTTCCATCAGCAGCATGCCGAGCGCGAAGGCAGGGAACGAGATACCGGAGACGGCCAGCGTCATGCCCAACCGGTCCGGCCATTTGTTACGCCACACCGCCGACGTGATGCCGATGATCATGCCGAAGATGACAGCCCACACCATCGAGGCCAGCGTCAGGTAAAGCGTGGGCAGGAAGCGTTCGCCGATCTCCTCGGAGACGGGGCGCTTGCTGCGCAGCGACGTGCCGAACTCCCCCCGCAACGCATTCGTGAAGAAACGCACGAACTGCTCGTGCATGGGCTTGTCGAGTCCAAGATCCTTGCGGACGAGTTCCACAGTGGCCTGGTCGGCCTCGGGGCCGGCAGCCAGCCGTGCGGGATCGCCAGGCAAGAGGTGGACGAACAGGAATACCAACACCGCCACGATCAGCATGGTGGGTATCACGCCCAGGAAACGTTTGAGGAAATAATTCAGCATCTGACACCAGAAAACAGAAATTTGAGGCCGGCGGCCGCCCGCCCTTTCACCCCGCAATACACAGGCAGGCGGCCTCGCGGCTTACCGCTTTACAGCAACAGCTTGTTATGGGTACTGCTACCACTTCTCTTATTACTGCAACGGCAAACTGCTACCGCTTTACTACTCCCCTCTCCCGCGAGCGGGAGAGGGGTTGGGGGTGAGGGCAAGCCTTTCGCTACCGATCACGCATATCGCGCAACCACCGCCTGGGCTCACCCCCGCCCCTCTCCCAGAGGGAGAGGGGAGAAAATCAACAGCGGGAGAAAACCACCCACTCCTTACTGCTTGATATCGATCTCGTCGAAGTTGAACGAGCCGTCAGGCATCACGAAGGCACCGGTCAGGCGCTTCGAGCGTGCGTAGACGATCTTCTCGGTCACCAGGAAGGCCCACGGTGCGTCCTTCCAGATGCGTTCCTGCGCGTCCTTGTACAGCTTCGACTTCTCGGCGCGGTCAGTCGTGCGCAGGGCGCCGGCGATGTCGGCGTCGACCTGGTCGTTCTTGTAGTACGCGGTGTTCAGCAGCTTGGGCGGCATCGATTCCGAGGCCAGCAGCGGACGCAGCGCCCAGTCCGATTCACCGGTCGACGACGACCAGCCCACGTAGTACATGCGCACGCCAGCGTCTTCCGGCTTCTGCACCGATTCCACGCGCTCCACGCGCTGGCCGGCTTCCAGTGCCTGCACCTGGGCCTTGATGCCAACCTGCTGCAGCTGCTGCTGCACGAACTGGATCACCTTCTGCGCGGTGGTGTGGTTATAGGCGGACCACAGCGTGGTCTCGAAGCCGTTCGGGTAGCCAGCTTCCTTCAGCAGCTCGCGGGCCTTGGCCGGGTTGTACGGCCACGGGCCCAGCTTCTCGGCGTAGTCCACGCCCTTGGGCACCACGCCCTCGGCCGGGATCGCATGGCCGGCGAACGCCACCTTGACCAGCGCGTCCTTGTTGATCGCGTAGTTGATGGCCTGGCGCACCTTCGGGTCGTTGAACGGCTTGACCTGGGTGTTAAACGACAGGTAGCGCTGGATGATCGACGGCGAGTCGATCAGGTCCACCTTCGGGCTGGCCTTGAGCACGGCAGCCTGTTCGAACGGGATGCTGAACGCGAAGTCAGCCTCGCCGGTCTGCATCACGGCCGAACGCGTGTTGTTGTCCACCACGGGCTTCCACGTGATCGTGTCGATCTTGGGATAGCCGGTCTTCCAGTAGCCCGCGAACTTCTTGCCCTTCAGGTAATCGGTCTGCTTCCATTCGACGAACTCGAACGGGCCGGTACCCACCGGGTTGAAGGCGATGTCCTTGCCGTACTTCTTCAGCGCGGTCGGGCTGATCATCACCGCCGACGGGTGAGCCAGCACGTTGATGAACGGCGAGAACGGCTCCTTGAGCGTCACGCGAGCGGTGTACTGATCCACCACTTCGGTCTTGGCCACGCGGTTGAACAGCGTGTAGCGCTTGAGCTTGTTGGCCGGATCGGTCACGCGATCGAAGTTGGCCTTGACCGCGGTGGCATCGAACGTGGTGCCGTCATGGAACTTCACGTTCTTCTTGAGCTTGAACGTGTAAACCAGGCCGTCCTTGCTCACGTCATAGCTTTCGGCCAGCACGTTGATGAGCTTCAGGTCCTTGTCGAAACCGAACAGGCCCTGGTAGAACGATTTGGTAGCGGCCTGCGACAGCGTGTCGTTGGCATCGTACGGGTCCAGCGTGGTGAACGTGGAATACACGGCCATCACCGCATCCTTGGCGGCAAAGGCCGGCGCGGCGGCCATCATGCCCATGGCGCCCACTGCGGCAGCACCGGCCATCAGCCGGAAAGAAACCTTCGACATCTCTTCTCCTCTAGGGAAATTCAGGGACTGAAAATCAATAGGCGCCGCCAACGGCGTGCCGGGCTACAAAGTGCCCTTGCGCCCCGCTGCCAGCAACGGCTACCAGTGGCTGCACCACCGGTTCGTCGCCAACCGCGCGGATCGGGCTGGGAATTTCATCGGACAACGGCTCGCGCTTCAGATGGCGGCGCGCCGGATCGGCGATGGGTACTGCAGACATCAGCTTCTTCGTGTACGGGTGCTGCGGATTCTCGAAGATCGCGCGGCGCGGGCCGATCTCGACGATCTGGCCCAGATACATGACCGCCACGCGATGGCTGACGCGCTCCACCACGGCCATGTCATGCGAGATGAACAGAAAGGCCACGCCCAGCTCGCGCTGCAGGTCGAGCATCAGGTTGACGATCTGCGCCTGGATCGATACGTCCAGCGCGGAAACCGATTCATCGGCCACCACCACTTTCGGATTCAGTGCGAGTGCGCGCGCGATACAGATCCGCTGGCGCTGGCCGCCCGAGAACTCGTGCGGATAGCGCGAGGCATGTGCCGCCGTCAAACCCACCTTCTCCAGCAGCCACGCCACACGGGCTTCGGCTTCCTTGCCGCTGGCTACCTTGTGCACCAGCAGCGGTTCCATGATCGAGTAACCCACCGGCACGCGCGGATCGAGCGATGCGTACGGGTCCTGGAAGATGAACTGGATATTGCGGCGCAGTGCCTGCAACGCCGGGCCCTGCATCTGGCTGATGTTCTGGCCGGCGAATTCGATGGTGCCGCTCTGCGCATCCACCAGACGCAGCAGCGAACGGCCTGTCGTGGACTTGCCGCAGCCCGACTCGCCCACCAGCGCGAGCGTTTCGCCCGGATAGAGATCGAAGCTGACCTGCTCCACCGCATGCACGCGGCGCGTGACCTTGCCGAACAGGCCGCCCGGCACGTCGAAGCGCGTGACCAGATCCTTCACGCGAAGGATCGGCTGGGCACCGGCGGGAATCGTGTCCTGCGGCAGTTCCTTGACCGGCGCAGCCGCGTCATTGACCTGCACCAGCGGGAAACGCGCGGGCAGGTCGGTGCCCGACATCGCGCCGAGCTTCGGCACGGCCGACAGCAGCGCGCGCGTATATGGATGGGCCGGAGCGTGGAACACATCGTCGGACGTGCCCTCTTCCACTTTCTCGCCACGGAACATCACCAGCACGCGGTCCGCCACTTCGGCCACCACGCCCATGTCGTGGGTGATGAAGACCACGCCCATGTCCATCTCGGACTGCAGGTTGCGGATCAGTTGCAGGATTTCGGCCTGGATCGTCACGTCCAGCGCGGTGGTCGGCTCATCGGCAATCAGCAGCGCCGGCTTGCACGACAGCGCCATGGCGATCATCACGCGCTGACGCATGCCGCCCGAAAGTTGATGCGGGAAGCGGTCCAGCACGCGGCGCGCCTCGGGAATACGCACCAGTTCGAGCATGCGCAATGCCTCGGCCCGCGCGGCGGACTTGGACTTGCCCTGGTGCAGCCGGATCGATTCGGCGATCTGCTCGCCCACCGGGAACACCGGGTTCAGCGACGTCATCGGCTCCTGGAAAATCATCGCCATGTCCGAACCACGCGCACCGCGCAGCGTCGCTTCGGACGAGTTGACCAGATCCAGCACCTCGCCGCTACGGCGACGCAGGAGCATGCTGCCGCCCGCGATCTTGCCGCCGCCGTGCTCCACCAGACGCATCAGCGCCAGCGACGTGACCGATTTGCCCGATCCCGATTCACCGACCACGGCCAGCGTCTCGCCACGGTCGACGTGGAAGGACAAGTTGCGCACCGCCTCCACCGTCCGCTCCGACGTGGAAAATCGCACGGTCAGGTTGTCCACCGCCACCGCACGATTGGGCGGCAGCACAATGCCCTGCTTTGAAACTGTATTCGCCATATCAGCCGTAAATCCAGACGTTGACCGGTTCACCCACGCGGGCCACGCCGCGGTACATGCCTTCGGTGTTGAAAGGCAGCGTAACGTTGCCCGCGCGATCCACCGCGATCAGGCCGCCACGGCCCTGAATGGCCGGCAGCTTTTCCATGACCACGCGCCGCGCCGATTCCTCCAGCGACAGCCCCGCGTAGCGCATCTGCGCCGACACATCGAACGCCGCCGAAGTACGAATGAACATCTCGCCGGTGCCCGTGCAGGAGACCGCCGCGAAATCGTCGGCATAGCAGCCAGCGCCCAGCAGCGGCGTGTCGCCCACTCGGCCCACCTGCTTGTTGGTCACGCCGCCCGTCGAGGTAGCCGCCGCCACGTTGCCGTTGGCATCGCACGCCACTGCACCGACCGTACCGAATTTCTTGTCCGCGTCGAGCGGATCAGCTGCCTGGGCCGCCTTCGCAGCCAGCGTTGCCGCGTCATGATCGAGCAGCGCCATGCCGGCGGTTTCGCGGGCGCGCAGCCACTGGTCATGCCGTGCCTGCGTAAAGAAGTATTCCGGCGAGACGAGTTCCAGGCCTTGCGCTTCGGCAAACGCCTCGGCACCTTCGGCCGCGAACAACACGTGTTCGCTGTGCTCCAGCACCGCGCGCGCCGCCAGCACCGGGTTGCGCAGGCGCTTGACGCAGGCCACGGCACCCGCGTTCAGCGTGGCGCCATCCATGACCGAGGCATCGAGTTCGTAGGTGCCGGCGTGCGTCAGCACAGCGCCACGGCCGGCATTGAACAGCGGGCACTCTTCGAGCAGCCGCACGGCTTCGGTCACGGCGTCGAGCGCACTGCCGCCCTCGGCCAGCACGCGCTGGCCGGCCAGCAATACCTGCTCCAGCGCCGCGGTGTACTCGCGTTCGCGCTGGGGGTCCATGGCCGCACGGGTAATCGTGCCGGCGCCGCCGTGGATGGCAATAACAGCTTGAGACATAGGTCCTTCTACTTCAGTCTTGGGTTTTCGATGCAGTGCGGCCATCGCGCGCACCGGGCGCGCCGTACAGCCACGGCAGCAGGAATTCGGTCATCTCGGCCGCCGCCTTCACGGAGCGCGCGGAACGGTAGGCCACGGCGCCACACAGCGCCTCGATCAGCGCCAGCACGGTGGCGTCGGAGTTGGCGGAAAGGCGATTGCCGGCATTGGCGTAGAGCGCGATATCGGCCAGCGGCGCCAGCGGCGATGTCGGGCCATCGGTCAGCGCCAGCAGCCGGCCGCCGTGTGCCTTGACGCGCTGCGCCAGCAGCATCGTGTCGGTCACGTAGCGCGGAAACGCCACCACGATGACCAGGTCTTCGGGCGTCAGCTTGAACAACTGCCGCGCCGCGTGCGAGGCGCCGCCGACGGTGGAGACCGACGTGACCATGCGGCAGTGCATTTCCAGCCCGTGCTGCATCAGCCCGGACAGGAAGCCACTGGCGCCGAAGCCCATCACGTAGACACGCTGGGCGCCGAGGATCGCATCGCAGGCACGCTCCACGGCATCGGCGTCGAGGTTGCGGCGTGTCTGCTCCAGGTTGCGCGCGCCGTCTTCCAGCGCAGCGGCAAAAACCTCGCCCACCGTGGTCGGACGCGCCAGTTCGTCGCGCAGCCGCTCCACCGGGGCCAGCGTGGCTTCGAAGCCGCGCACCAACTCGGCGCGGAACTGCGGATAGCCGTCGAAGCCCAATGCCTTGGCGAAACGGTTGGCGGTGGCCACCGAGACATCCACGGCCGTGGCGAATTCGTCGATACGCATCGTCGCGGCGCGGAACAGGTTGTCCAGCACGTAGTTCGCCATGCGCTGATGTGCAGGCGTCAGTGTGGGCATGGCGCGGGCAATGCGTTCGGAAATCGTCTGGCCGTCGGACATGTCTTGAGCGAGGGTTTTCTGTATGAACCGGGGGCCACAATGAAAAGGCACTTTCCCGGTGCGTCGATCTATGTAAATAAATTTACACGCAAATGCTGTGCCCGGCAGAACGAAAGTGCAGGATTAGGGGAAATCCCTCAATACATGGCAGCAAACATGAAAGCTGCCGGTAAGGCTCGGAGAGCCGGGACCCCCGGCGCGCTACAATGCCGGCCTGCCAAAGAACCGCTTCCCGCTCCTCCCGTGATACGAATCGACCAGCTTGTCCTCCAGCGCGGCACCAAGGTGCTGTTCGACCACACCACCGTCACGCTCAATCCCGGCGAGCGCGTGGGCCTTGTTGGCGCTAACGGCAGCGGCAAATCCACGCTGTTCGCCATGCTGCGTGGAGAGTTGCACCCCGATGGCGGCGACCTGTTCGTGCCCGCACAATGGCGGATCGCCCACGTCGCGCAGGAAACGCCTGCTGTGGGACGCACAGCGGTGGAATACGTGATCGACGGCGACACGCGCCTGCGCGACATCGAGGCGAAGATTGCCGCCGCGCAGGCCAGCGGCGACGGATCGGCGGAAGGCGAAGCCCATGCGGCCTATGCCGATGCCGATGGCTACACCGCCGCTGCGCGGGCCGAGGCGCTGTTGCTGGGGCTGGGCTTCACGCTGCCGCAGGTGTCGCAACCGGTGGCCTCGTTCTCGGGCGGCTGGCGCATGCGCCTGAACCTGGCCCAGGCGCTGATGTGCCCCTCGGACCTGCTCCTGCTCGACGAACCGACGAACCACCTGGACCTCGACGCCATCGTCTGGCTGGAAGACTGGCTTGCACGCTATCAGGGCACGCTCGTCATGATTTCGCACGATCGCGAGTTTCTCGATGCCATCTGCACCGTGACGGTGCACATCGAGAACCAGCAGTTGAAGCGCTACGGCGGCAATTACACGCAATTCGAGACGATGCGGCTGCAGCAGATGGCCCAGCAGCAATCCGCCTACTCGCGCCAGCAGAAGGAAATCGCGCATCTGGAGTCTTTCATCACGCGCTTCAAGGCCAAGGCCACCAAGGCCCGGCAGGCGCAGAGCCGCGTCAAGGCTTTGGAGAAGATGGAGCGCCTGGCGCCGGTGCATGTGGCCGCTGGCTTCGCCTTCGAGTTCCGCGAGCCCGATTCGGCGCCGAACCCGATGATGGTGCTCGAAGGTGTGGACTGCGGCTACGCCGAGGCCGAGCCGCCCGTCACCATCTTGCACAAGCTGGCGATGTCGATCCAGAACGGGCAGCGCATTGGCCTGCTCGGCGCCAACGGCCAGGGCAAGTCCACACTGGTCAAGACGCTGGCCGGCACCCAGCCGCCGATGAATGGCACCGTACGGCTGGGCAAGGGCCTGGTCATCGGCTACTTCGCCCAGCATCAGCTCGAAACCCTCCGTGACCATGATTCCCCGCTGCAGCATCTGGCCCGCCTGGCGCCCGACGTCCGCGAGCAGGAACTGCGCGACTTCCTCGGCAGCTTCAACTTCCGGGGCGACATGGCAACGTCGCCCATCGAACCGTTCTCGGGCGGCGAGAAGGCGCGACTGGCCCTGTCGCTGATCGTCTGGCAAAAGCCCAATCTGCTGTTGCTCGACGAGCCGACCAACCACCTGGACCTCGACACCCGCGAAGCGCTGACCATGGCACTGGCCCAGTTCGAAGGCACGCTGATCCTGGTCTCGCACGATCGCCACCTGCTGCGCGCCACGTCCGACCAGTTCATGCTGGTGGCGGACGGCACGATCCGTCCGTTCGACGGCGACCTCGACGACTACCGCGACTGGCTGCTGCAACAGGCCGCCGCCAAGCGCAACGCCGCCGTGGCCAGCCATGCGTCGGAATCGACCGATGGCACGCCGAGCGTCAATCGCAAGGACCAGCGTCGCGCCGAAGCCGACGAACGCCAACGCCTGTCGATCCTGCGCAAGCCGCTGACCAAGGAACTGGAAAAGGTGGAGAAACGCATGTCGACGCTGCAGGCCGACAAGGCCGTGATCGATGCGTTCATGGCCGATTCTTCAAGCTATGAAGAGGCCAACAAGTCGAAGCTGATGGAGATGCTGAAACGCCAGGGCGAGGTGACCGGCGAACTGGATCAGCTTGAGGAAAGGTGGCTGGAACTGCAGGAACAGATTGAGCAGATTGCTTGATGCATTTGCATATCTCTCTGTTTTAGCTCCCCTCTCCCGCCTTGCGGGAGAGGGGCTGGGGGAGAGGGCATGAGGTTCTGCTTGCCGACCACATCGCAAGTTGCACCGCTTGCCCTCTCCCCCGCCCCTCTCCCATAGGGAGAGGGGAGTAAGCAATCAGTGGGAGAGAGCCCCATCAATACCGATAATGCTTCTCCCGACGGATCAGTCCCACTGCCAGCGTCAGCGTCAGAATCACCAGCCAGATCAATGACCACGCCGGGATCGACAGACCCAGCAGCGGGGGCAGCGGCGCGGTGCACAGGCCGTCCGAGTAGAACAATTGCGGCAACAGACGGGCAGTTGGCAGTTGGTTGACCCAGTTCTCCAGCGGGTCGATGCCACACGAAGCCTTGGGATTCAGCAGCAGCGACACGTGATATCCCGCCACGGCGATGCCAGCCACGCCGGACAGCATGCCCAGCCCCTGCCACAGCGTGCGGATGTTCTGTGCGATAGCAGCCAGCAGCGAGAAGATGCCGATGCCTACGAAAGCAAAACGCTGCATGACGCAGAGCGGGCACGGCTGGTAGCCCTCGACATGCTGCAGATAGAGTGCGGCGCCGACCATCGCGAAGGAAAGGATGGCAATCAGCAGGAAATAAGCTCTGGAGTTGGCTTGCATGAGTTAGCAGCAGGAATGGCGTCGAGGCGCATTATTACCCATTTTTCAACGGGTGATCCTGACCCCTGCGCAAACAGACTCAGTCAAAATGCCGCACCCGGTCGATGGCCTGCTCCAGCCGGTCCACCGCGATCACCTCGATCCCCTCGATCGGCTGCTTCGGGGCATTGGCTTTCGGAATCACGGCCATCGTAAAGCCCAGCTTCGCCGCTTCCTTGAGACGCTCCTGACCGCGTGGGCTGGGCCGGATCTCACCCGCCAGACCCACTTCGCCAAACACCACCAGCCCGCGCGGCAGTGGCTTGTTGCGCATCGACGAATGGATCGACAGCAGCACGGCCAGGTCGGCTGCCGGCTCGGTGATCTTGACCCCGCCCACCGCGTTCAGGAATACGTCCTGGTCGAAGCACGCCACGCCCGCATGACGGTGCAGCACGGCCAGCAGCATCGCCAGCCGGTTCTGCTCCAGGCCCACGGCCAGCCGGCGCGGATTGGGCACGTTGGCCGTATCCACTAACGCCTGCACCTCCACCAGCAAGGGTCGCGTACCCTCCTGCGTCACCAGCACGCAGGAGCCGGCCACCTGCTCTTCATGCTGCGACAAAAATAGCGCCGACGGGTTGCTGATGCCGCGCAGTCCGCGCTCGGTCATCGCAAACACGCCAAGTTCGTTGACTGCGCCGAACCGGTTCTTGAAGGCACGGATCAGCCGGTGCGACGAATGGGTATCGCCCTCGAAGTACAACACCGTATCGACGATGTGCTCCAGCACGCGGGGGCCGGCCAGGCTGCCCTCCTTGGTCACGTGCCCCACGAGGATGATCGTGATGCCCGTGCTCTTGGCGATGCGCGTCAGTTGCGCCGCGCATTCGCGCACCTGGGCCACCGAGCCCGGCGCCGAGGTCAGCGCCTCCGAGTACAGCGTCTGGATGGAGTCGATGACTGCCACGTCAGGCTTGTCGGCATCGAGCGCCGCCTGGATCTTCTCCAGCTGGATCTCGGCCAGCAGGCCCAGCGACGCCGCTTCCACGCCCAGCCGCTGCGCGCGCAAGGCGATCTGGGCGCCCGATTCCTCGCCGCTCACATACAGCACGCGCTTGCTGGCCGACAGGTTGGCCAGCGCCTGCAGCAACAGCGTGGACTTCCCGATGCCGGGATCACCGCCGATCAGCACCACCCCGCCGGAGACCAATCCGCCGCCGAGCACGCGGTCGAACTCGTCGATTCTCGATGAAAAACGCGGCACATCTGCTGCCTCGATTTCACTGAGCTTGCGCACCACGGCCGATGCCGCCAGCGGCTGGAAACGCCGCGCGGTAGCCGAGCCCGTCTCGGCCACGCTTTCCACGAGCGTATTCCACGCATTGCACTGCGGGCACTGGCCCGCCCAGCGCGGCGTGGTGCCGCCGCACTCGGTACAGCTATAAACGGTCTTCGCTTTTGCCATCTGCAAATCGATACGAAAGGAGGCGGGACGGTGCGGGATCAGCCGTGGCTGACAGGATCGGCGGTGGTCAGCATGGCCACCGTGGTTGGCACCCGCAGCGCGAGTGCGCACATGAGTTCGTACCCGACGGTGCCTGCAGCGGCGGCCACATCGTCGATCGGCAGGCCGTGGCCCCAGAGCGTGACCGGCGCGCCGACCTTTGCCTTGGGGCAAGGCGTGAGGTCCACGCAGATCATGTCCATCGACACCCGGCCCACAAGTTCCGTGCGCACACCATCTACCAGCACTGGCGCGCGCCGCTCGCCCCAGCCGGACGCGTGGCGCGGATAGCCATCGGCATAGCCACAGGCCACCACGCCAATCCGCATCGCGCGGTCCGCCGTGAACATCGAACCGTAGCCAACCGTATCGCCGGGCTGCAAATCCTGGATGCCGATCAGTTCGCTATGCAGCGACATGGCCGGCTGCAAACCCGTCTCGGCGATATCGGCCGACAGACCGGTTGGCGACGCGCCATACAGGATCACGCCAGGGCGCACCCAGTTGCGGTGCGCCGATGGGTGCCACAGCACCGCTGCAGAGTTGGACAGCGACGCCTCGCCCGGCAGGTTGGCCGTGGCGGCCTCGAATGCTTCGATCTGGTGCGCAATCCCGCGCGGGCTGTCCGCGTCCGAGAAATGCGTCATGTGATCGATACTTCCCAAAAAAGACATTGTCCGCGCCCGCTCCCAGGCGGCACGGTACTGCGCCGGCCGGAAGCCAAGGCGGTTCATCCCGGTGTTCAGCTTGAGTTGGATGGCCAGCGGCCCCTTGGGCCGGGCCTGCTCCAGCATCCGCAATTGTTCCTCGCAATGCACGGCAGTGGTCAGGCGGTATTGCTCGATCAGGGGAACATCTTGCGGCTGGAAGAATCCCTCCAGAAGCAGGATGGGTCCCTGCCAGCCGAGTTCGCGCAGCAAAACGGCTTCGTTGAGGTCGAGCAGGCCGAAGCCGTCGGTGCCTTTCAGGCCCGCGAAGGCGCGGCGGATGCCGTGCCCGTAGGCATTGGCCTTGACCACGGCCCATACGCGGGAGTTGGGCGCATGGCGGCGCACCACTTCGAGGTTGTTGGCCAGCGCTGGCTGGTGGATGACGGCGTGAATGGGTCTTGGCATGGATGTGGCACTTTGCCGGCCGCCGATCGGGGAAACCCGGTCGGCATCCTGGCGGAATGGGGCGTTACTGAGGCTGGCACTGTGCAGCGGCAGGCATTCCGGACGCTCCGGAGGTGCAGGACCGCGCAGCCGGGGCCACGTAGCGCAGGCGATATTTGAACACATCGGGAACCTCGCGTCGGGGAAACCATCCGTGGATGTACTGTCCAATACGCGTCCCGCAATGTGCTGAAATGTCGTTGTTTCGTGATATAAAGCCGGACGCTCCGGCCATGTTTTGAAAGAGATGCAATATGTCAATGACTGTGAGGCAAGCTGCACGACGCGTGCGGACCAAGCCGCCGACCCAGTTTGACAAGGCCGGCGCGACAGGTTCCCTGCAAGCTGTGGCGCTGCCGGCCGGCGCGCTTTTGCCCGTCCACACGGATATCCGCGATGGAGACAAAGTTCAAGGTATGAAGAAGGGTTTCTACACAATCATGGCCGCGCAGTTTTTCTCGTCGCTGGCCGACAATGCCTTGCTCATCGCAGCCATTGCCCTTCTCACCGAGTTGCATTCCCCGCAGTGGATGACCCCGCTGCTCAAGCTGTTCTTCGTGTTGTCCTATGTGGTGCTGGCTGCATTCGTGGGCGCCTTTGCCGATTCGATGCCCAAGGGCAAGGTGATGCTGATCACCAACTCGATCAAGATCGTCGGCTGCGCCATCATGATGTTCGGACTGCATCCGCTGCTGGCCTATGGCATCGTCGGATTCGGCGCGGCGGCATACTCACCCGCCAAGTACGGCATCCTCACCGAACTGCTCCCCCCCGAAAAACTCGTGATGGCCAACGGCTGGATCGAGGGCCTCACGGTCGGCTCGATCATTCTCGGCACCGTCGTGGGCGGCGCGCTGATCTCGGTCCACCTGTCGTCTATCCTGCTGAGCTGGGACCTCCCCTTCATCGACACCGGCATCACCACCCCCGCCGAAGCGGCGATGGTGGTGATCATGTTCTTCTACCTGATCGCGGCGGTCTTCAACTTCTTCATTCCGGACACCGGCGCCCGCTATCCCCAGCAGGAAAAGAACCCCATCAAGCTGATTGCCGAGTTCGGCGACTGCTTTATCGCCTTGTGGCGCGACAAGCTGGGCCAGATCTCGCTGGCCGTGACCACGCTGTTCTGGGGCGTGGGCGCCACGCTGCAGTTCATCGTGCTCAAGTGGGCCGAGAAGTCGCTGGGCCTGAATCTCTCGCAGGGCGCACTGCTGCAGGCCGTGGTGGCCGTGGGTGTGGCCGTGGGTGCCATCGCGGCTGCCGCACGCATTCCGCTGCGCCGCTCGCTGTCAGTACTGCCGTTCGGGGTGGCCATGGGCGCCACCGTCATGCTGATGGCGTTCTATACCAAGGACACCATGCCGGCCGTCACGCTTGACGTGCTGGGCATGGCGATGCCGCTGCACATGGCCATCGCCTACGTATTCCTGGCCATCGTGGGTGCCATGTCGGGCTACTTCGTGGTGCCGATGAACGCGCTGCTGCAACACCGCGGACACGTGCTGCTGTCCGCCGGCCATTCGATTGCCGTACAGAATTTCAATGAGAACGTGTCGGTGCTGCTGATGCTGTGCCTGTACGCACTGTTGATCAAGCTCAATGTGCCGATCGGCTTCGTCATCGTGGCGCTGGGGTTGTTCATCTGCGCGACCATGGCGCTGGTGATGCGCCTGCACAAGCACAACGTGAAGGTCTACAACTCGCTGGCGATGATCGGCGAAGACAAGCATCACTGACCACGCCGCTTGCGTTGGTCAGCAACAAAAAAGCCGCCTGCAGCATCTGCCCAGGCGGCTTTTTCTATGGACGGGTGGCTCGCAGCGCCGCCCTCGCCTCCCAATCTGGCGGCACGACAAATCCGCGCGACCGCTCCACCCAGACGCCAGGCTCGTTCACCGCCGGTTCCAGTTCGCAGATCATCACTGGCGCCTCGCGGCGCCACACCTGCTCCGGATCGGCAAAGCGCCGCGCCAGCGTGTCGCGCAACGTGGCGGCGTCCTCGGTGCCAGCCTCGCTCACACGTGCCCCACACAGCCAGTCCACGCGCGGCAGGCGGCACCAGCGGGTGGTGCCATGATCCTGCGCGGCGGCGCGCGCATACCAGGCATCGAGCGTGGACCACCAGCCATGCAGATGATCGGGCGCAATTCCGAGCGATGCGAGTCCCGGCGGCAGCACCCCGTCGCGATAGAACAGCCAGCCCAGCAGATAGATTTCGCTACGGTTCACGGGAGCACCGACCAGCGCCTCGGCCTCGGCTGTCCGGCCCAGCGGCAACTGACGCCGCACGATGTGATCGAGTTTGTCGCCCAGACGGTCTACCAGGTTCGGCCCCACGAACGCGCGACGGTCCGCCACGCCATCGACCATCAGGTAGAACTTGGCTGCCATCTCCCAATGCACGACCTGGTCCTGTGCAGGGTCCCGCCAGATCAGGTCGAGTTCGCCAAGGGTCTGGATGCCATGCCCGTTGGCACGGCGGATCGGCACATTGGCCGACATCAGCGTCATGCCCGGTGCGTGCTGAAGCGCGAAATGCAGCAACCGCTCGGCATGCCGGCCCAGCCGGAGGCTGCGGCTGCCCGTGGGGTCAGGGTGCCCGCTCAGTTCTGCGATGGTCTCGGGGAGCGTACCGGGATCGGCATAACCGAGCCATGCCTGCCAGGCTGCGCGAGCGCCAGCCGGCCACTGCGCCAGCCGGGCAACTTCGCGATGGTATTCATCAGGTAGCGCCGACAACAGCGGCGGCGATAGCGTACACCACGCCAGGTCTCGCGTACGCTGCGACGGGGCGGTGCGCCAGAGCGGCACGCGTGCATCGGCACCGGTCGGCACGGTGCCGCCCGGCGTGCCCGGTTGCACGAGATCAGGCTTGAGCTCCCGCACGATGGTGTACCTCGCGGGCCAGGCACAGGTCCTCCCAGGCGCGAGCCTTGTCGGTCAATGTGCGTAGCAGATAGGCCGGGTGATAGGTCACCACGACCGGGATGCCTTCATAGGCGTAGACGGTGTTTCGCAGCTTGCCGATCGGCGTATCCGACCGCAGCAAAGTCTGCGCGGCAAAGCGTCCCAGCACGACGATCACCTTCGGCTTGAGCAACGCGATCTGGCGCTTCAGGTGCGGCTCGCAGAGGGCCACCTCGTCCGGCTCGGGATTGCGGTTGCCGGGCGGCCGGCACTTGAGCACGTTGGCGATGTAGACGTTGCGGCCTCGCGCCAGTCCCAGTGCGCCGAGCATATTGTCGAGCAACTTGCCCGCCTGGCCGACGAAAGGCTCGCCTTGCAGATCCTCGTTCTCTCCGGGCGCCTCGCCAACGAACATCCATTCGGCCTGCTGGTCGCCCACGCCGAACACGGTGTTGGTCCGGGTGTTGCACAGCCCGCAGGCCGTGCATTTGGCTACACTGTCGGCCAGCGCGGGCCAGTCCATCATGGCGATGGCGGCTTCGCGATCGGTCTGGGCTTGCGGGTCGGCGGAAGGTTGTCGTACCGGACGCGGCGCTGCTTCGCCGGGGGCATCGAACGCCTCGATGGTTTCGGCGAGGTCGGCGGGTTCCGGGGCGGTATCGATTGGGGCATCGAGGACGGCATCGCGCGCGAGATCGGCGGCTGCCATTACCGCCACGGTCTCGCGGACAATCACTTGGGGTGGCAGCTCAGGCAGCACCACATCGGCTTCGACAACGGTCTCGCTGTCGGCTTCCGTTGCGGACACGGCATTGCGTGGCACCCATTCCACAGGGATGCCCAGCGCTTCGAGGAACAGCGCGCGGCGCGTCATGCCGACTCTCCTTCCGCGCCTTCCGACCACATGCGGCGCAGCACCAGTGCATCCTCGCGGCCCAGCGCCGTGGCCGGGTAGTACCCCTTGCGGCGCCCGATCTCGACGAAACCGGCTTCCACGTAGAGCGCCAGCGCGCCGAGATTCGACGGCCGCACTTCGAGCAGCATCGTATGGAGATTGCTGTCGTGCGTGGTGGCCAGCGCGATGGCCAGCAGCAGCCGGCCCAGGCCCTGGCGTTGGCGGGCGGGATCGACGGTGATGTTCAGCAGATGCATCTCGTCGACCACCGGCATCAGCATCGCGTAGCCGACCAGCGTATTCGAAGGGTCGCGTAGCGTCAGCCCGCGGTGGCCCGCCTTGAGAGAATTCTCAAAATTCCCGCGTGTCCACGGATGGGAGTAAGCGCGCAGTTCGATCTCGGCTACGGCTTGCAGGTCGCGCGCGGTCATGTGGTCCAGCGCCCAGCCGGGAGAAAGCGTCGGCATGGCGGGAATCGTCGGCCATGACGGCTGCAGCGGACGATCCGCCGGATCGGGCAGCATCGCGGCGCTCATGGTGCGCCTCCTCCGGCCGCTTGGGCGGCCTTGAGCTTTTCGGCTTTCTCGGCAGCCACGACCGCGCGCTCGGCGATCGTCTGGGCCACCTTGTCGCGCACGTAGATCGGCATGGCCTCGGCCGCGTCGATGGTCTCGCCCCGGGCGAGCGCCCGCAGGCCGATGGCTACCATGGCCCGCGCGTCGGGCATGGCCTCGGGCAACACGCGGCTGGCCTGCGCGGCCACGTCAAGCCGCTCGCCGAACACGGCCGCACCGTTACCGGCCAGCCAGAACTCGCCGTCGGGCCTCACGATAGCTTCCGGCGCGCCCACACCCATGGCACCCGTCATCGACCATTCGCCCGCCTTCCACTGGAAACACGCTGAATACGCTTCGTCCATGCGCGCATCGAGCGCCACGAGGACCGAGACATCAGCCGGCATCGGCATGGCGCCACGCGCACTTTCGGCACACGCCATCAGGACGTTGACGGGAATCACGGGCAGTTCGGCACCGAAGGCCAGCCCTTGCGCCACGCCACAAGCGGTACGCAGGCCAGTGAATGAGCCGGGGCCGGCGCCAAAGGCAATCGCGGCACAGTCGGCCAGCTTGATACCCGCCTCGGCCAGCACCTCGGCGGCAGCCGGCAACACCCGCGACGACGAGCGCGCGCCGGTGTGCTCATGACGGGAAAAACACTCGAGGGCGCCGTCAGCGGCGGCGCGCCCGAGAGCGACGGAACACCACTCTGTGGAGGTCTCTACAGCAAGGATCCAGGACATGGCAGCGATTGTAATCGCTGTCGGGGGGAAGCTGCATGGGAGGCAGGCGCGTGTTCCGCGAGATCCTTGCCACCGCGCCGATCCGCACATCGCCGCCTCCAGAACCGAAGCCTCCCTCTTATTTTCTTGTCTGAAACGGGCGCGGCTTGGCGATATCATCGGCCACTGCTATCGACACCCCTAACTGGAGACCCCCATGAGCGACCTGCAAGCCCGTTTCGACCAGGCCCAACTCGACGTCAAGACGCTGTCCGAGCGTCCCAACAACATGACGCTGCTGCGCCTGTACGCGCTGTACAAGCAAGGTGCCGAGGGCGATGCGCACGGCGACAAGCCGGGCATGACCGATTTCGTTGGCCGCTACAAATTCGAGGCGTGGGAAGCCCTGAAGGGCACCAGCCAGGATGACGCCAGGCAGAAGTACGTCGAACTAGTTGGAGACCTGCTGGCTGGCAAGGAAAGTTAAGCCGTCGACCCGCCCTCACCCAGCGCGGGTTTTGGCCTGATCCGCCACGCCGCGAGAATCGCCGTGGCAATGACGAGTCCCACCGCCAGGAAGGTCTCGTCGAAGGCATGAATACGGGCCGCTTCGGCGGCCGCACCGCCGCCGGCCGTCAGATCTGCGCCGTGGTGGCCCAGGCGCCATTGCAGCCCTACCCCGGCCAGGCTCACGCCGATGGCACCGCCCAGTTGCCGCACGAAGTTGATGCAGCTCGATCCCTGCGCAATCAGCGAGAAATCCACGCCGCGCATCGACCCGAGTGTCAGCGAAGGCAGGATGCACCCCAGCCCGATTCGCCCAATCACCGCATACAGCACCAGCAGCACGTAAGGCGTGGCCAGCGATCCGGTCGCCATCAGCAGGAACGAACCCGCGAGCAGCGCCAGTCCGAACGAGACCTGCCGATGCGGCAGGATGCGGTTGGTCAGCCGGCCCGCAATGGCAATGGTCACGGCCAGCGCAATGCCCGCGGGCATCAGCACCAGACCAGCCGCAGAAGGCGTATAGGCCAGCGCGGTCTGCATGTAGACCGGCAGCAGGTACGTCGAGCCGAACAGCCCCGCCCCGTAGATAAACGCCACCACGGCGCCGGCCGAGAACTGGCGATAGCTGTAGAGCCGCATGTTCATCAGCGGATCCGGTGCGCGCAGTTGCCACGCCACGAAGCCGATCAACATCACCACGCCGAAGCCGGCCAGCATCAGGCCCGCCGTCAGGTCATTGCGCAGTTCCACCACGCCGTTGAGCAGGCTGACCGTCGCCACGCCGACCAGCGCCAGCCCTCGCCAGTCCAGCGGCTTGCGCTCGCCCATCATCGACGAGTCCACGGCCATGTAACGCCGCGCCATCCAGAGGCCGGCCAGTGTCAGCGGCACCACCACGAAGAAGATCGAGCGCCAGCCGAACAGTTCTACGAGGAAGCCGCCCAGGCTAGGCCCGATGGCCGGCGCCAGCACCACGCCGAAGCCGAATAGCGACAGCGCCTTGCCTTGCTCGCGTTCCTCGAAGAAGCGCAGGATGAAAATATTGGGCAGCGGCTGAAGAATGCCGGCTGCGATGCCCTCGGCCACGCGCATCGCCAGCATGACACCGAAGGTCGGAGAGAATCCGCCGATCAGGCCCCCGGCGCCGAGCAGGATCAGCGTGCCGATGAACGTGCGGCGCAGGCCGTAGCGATTCAGCAGCCACGGCGTCAGCAGCATCGACAGCGTCATGGCAATCATGAAGCTGGCGGCCACCCACTGGGCGCGCTCCTGCCCCAGCGTGAAATGTCGGCTGAGGTCGGGAATGGCGACGTTGACGATGGTCGACGACACGATGGAAGACATCGTGCCGAGCATCAACGTCATCAGGATCAGCCAACGCAGGCGCGGACCATAGCGGGCGCGCAGCTCGGCGCGCGTGGGTCCGCCGCGTGGCGGCTCGGGTTCACCACCCATGCCGCCGCTCCCTCCTCCGTTTGCATCCCCGCTGCCGGTACGTGCCGGCGCAGTGGATGGGCCGCTCACCCGAGTTGCCCCGTGGCGGCAATCTCGCGAATCTTGCGAACGGTGTCGAGGTCGGCCTCGTGATAGGCAGACTTCACGATCTCGGCGTAGCGGTCGTCGCCCATGGCATCCACATTGGGCATGGTCGTTTCGTAGATGAAGCGCACCAGCAACGCGACGGGCGTCGGGGTTTCGATGATCATCGAGAGCGAACCGCCTGCGTGTTCGGCGGTGGGCTTGGTTTCGTAACGCACCATGCGGCGCGGCTCGAATACCACGCGGTCGCGAATATTGGCCTGGCCGAAATGCAGCACGCGCTCGATCCAGCCTTCGCCCCGCTCCGTGACTTCCGCGCGGTCCAGGCCCAGCACGAACAGCTCGGGCGATTCGGCCCGCAGCACAAGCCCCTGCCAGAGTTGATCCGCCGAGAGCGGCTCCAGGCCAGGGTTGTTGGGGTCATTGATCTCAACCAGATGCTCGAAACGCAACTTCACTCTCCCAAATCGTAGTTCTCCGTATTATGCGGGTTTCGAGCGGGGGATGTGGTGGCGGTTGGGCTGTCTGGCTCCCCTCTCCCATGAAATGGGAGAGGGGTTGGGGGAGAGGGCTGGAGGGTCTGCTTGCCGACCACATCGCAAGTTGTACCGCTTGCCCTCACCCCCTGCCCCTCTCCCGCAAGCGGGAGAGGGGAGCAAACCGACAAAGATTGTCGATCAGACCTCTTCGTACAGCGGCAGCGTCAGGAACTCTGCAAAATCTTCCGACGTCGACATCTGTTCGAAGATCTGGGCGGCGCGGTCGTAGGTGGGGCCGGTGCCGGCCACTTCCTTGACCTTTGCCAGTTCTTCCGGAATCAGCGCGCGCACCAGTTCGGCGGTGACCTTGCGGCCATCTTCGAGCTTGCCCTTCGGCGAGCGGATCCACTGCCACACCTGCGAGCGCGAGATCTCTGCGGTAGCGGCGTCTTCCATCAGGTTGTGGATCGGCACGCAGCCGTTACCGGCCAGCCAGGCGCCCAGGTAATGGATGCCCACGTTGATGTTCATGCGCAGGCCGTGCTCGGTGATCGGCGTTTCGGGCTGGAAGTTCAGCAGGTCTGCCGCCTTCACTTCCACGTCCATGCGTTGCTTGCCGAACTGGTTGGGCTTGTCACCCAGCACGTCCACGAACTCCTTCATGGCCGGTGCCACCAGGCCCGGGTGAGCCACCCAGCCGCCGTCGTAGCCGTCCGTGGCATCGCGACGCTTGTCGCTGATGATGCCTTCCATGGCGATGGCGTTCTTCTCCGGATCGTTCTTGATCGGGATCAGCGCGCTCATGCCGCCGATGGCCGGTGCGCCGCGCTTGTGGCAGGTCTTCAGCAGCAGCAGTGCGTACGAGCGCATGAACGGCGCGGTCATCGTCACCTTGGCGCGGTCGGCCAGGCAGAAGTTCTTGTCCACCTTGAACTTCTTGATGCACGAGAAGATGTAGTCCCAACGGCCAGCGTTCAGGCCAGCGCTGTGGTCGCGCAGTTCGTACAGGATTTCTTCCATTTCGAACGCGGCCAGGATCGTTTCGATCAGCACCGTGGCCTTGACCGTACCTTGCGGCAGACCCACTTCCTTCTGCGCCATCACGAAGATGTCGTTCCAGAGGCGGGCTTCCAGATGGCTTTCCATCTTCGGCAGGTAGAAGAACGGGCCATCGCCGCGTGCGAGCTGCTCCTTCGCGTTGTGGAACAGGAACAGCGCGAAGTCGAAGATGCCGCCCGAGATGCGCTTGCCGTCGATGGTGACGTGCTTCTCTTCCAGGTGCCAGCCGCGCGGACGCACTTGCAGCGTGGCGATCTTGTCGTTCAGCTTGTAGTGCTTGCCGTTGCTGTCCAGCGTCAGCGTGCGGCGCACGGCAGCCTTCAGGTTGACCTGACCCTGCATCTGGTTGTGCCAGTTCGGGGTGTTCGAATCCTCAAAGTCGGTCATGTAGCTGTCAGCGCCCGAGTTGAAGGCGTTGATCACCATCTTGGCTTCGACCGGACCCGTGATTTCCACGCGGCGGCATTCCAGTGCCGGCGGCACCGGGGCCACTTGCCAGTCGCCTTCACGGATGTTCTTCGTTTCCGGCAGGAAGTCGGGGATTTCGCCGGCATCGAGGCGCTTGGCGCGCTCGACGCGCGCAGCCAGCAGTTCCTGGCGGCGCGGTTCGAAGGCGCGGTGCAGCTTGTCCACCAGGGCCAGGGCTTCCGGCGTGAGGATGTCTTCGTAGGCCGGCAGGATCTCGCCGGTAATCTTCATGCCCGCGGGCAGCGTGATAGCCATCAGTCTTCTCCTGTATGCGATGGTGATCGAGGGTTGGCCTGGCTCAGACCGTCACGCCAGCGGCAGTGACAAAGTCGAGCAGGTCGTTCATGTCGTGCCCGGTGCCGGTGGGCGCCACGTCGAGGCGCTCCGCCGGGTGTCCGGCACGGTTAATCCAGAAAGTGGTGTAGCCAAACCAGGTGGCGCCGCATGCGTCCCAGCAGTTCGACGACACAAACAAAATCTCGCTGGCCGGCAGGTTGAATGCCTGCGGACCGAGCGCATACGCTGCCGGCGCGGTCTTGTACTGGCGCACCGCATCCACCGACAGCACGTGGTCGAACAAGCCGTGCATACCTGCGCTCTTGACCGCGATGTCGAGCATCTGCGGATTGCCGTTGGACAGGATGCCCAGCGGCAGCTCCGCACGGCGCAGGCGCTTGAGCACGCTCAGATTCTCGGGGAATGCCGAGAGGCATGCGTACTCCTTGAGCATCTGCGCTTCGGTGGCTTCGTCCAGCTTCAAACCCAGCCGATCCGCCGCATAGCGCAACGCATCGATCGTGATATCCCAGAACGGCTTGTAGCGCGCCCCGTCCGGCGCGGCCAGCGAACGCAGGCGCGTGTAGTCGATCTGCCGCTCGCGCCAGAGCAGCGCCAGGGCCTCGCCCTTGCCCGGGAACAGTTGCTCCGCGCGCGCCGTGACGGAATACACGTCGAACAGCGTGCCGTAGGCATCGAAAACGACTGCGCGAATCTTGTTCATCGAAGGACTGAGTCAGCCTGTACACGTTTGAATGCAGTGCATTGTAGAGAGACGCTGCAGTGCGGCAAAGTCGGACCGGGTCACTTGATCTTTTACTTTTCCGCTACTAATCTTGGCCATCCTCATCAAGACTCGTATATCAGCGAGCTAACAATCGTGGATCATTTCAAGCAGCTCGAGACTTTTGTATCGGTAGCGTCACGTGGCAGCCTCTCTGCCGCCGCTGCCGCCGAAGGCGTGGCACCAGCGATCATCGGCCGCCGCATCGACGCGCTCGAAGAGCGTCTCGGCGTCAAGCTTCTGGTCCGCACCACCCGCAAGATCACGCTCACCTTCGAAGGCTCGGCCTTCCTCGAAGACTGCCAACGTATCCTGAACGACCTGCACAATGCCGAGGCCAGCGTCTCGGCCGGTGGCGTCAAGGCCAGCGGCCACCTGCGCGTGACGGCTCCGGCGGGCTTCGGCCGCAAGCACGTGGCGCCGCTGGTGCCGCTGTTCATCGAATCCCACCCGGACGTCACCCTGACGCTCGATCTTTCCGACCGCGTGGTCGACCTCGTCAACGAAGGGTTCGACTGCGCCATCCGCCTCGGCGACCTGCCCGATTCCAGCCTCGTCTCCATCCGGCTGGCCGAGAACCGCCGCGTCGTGGTGGCCTCGCCCGAATATCTGGCCCGCGCTGGCACGCCGCAACTGCCCGAAGACCTGTCGCGCCACAACTGCCTGGCCTTCGGCGCCAGCGCCAACGTGCAGCGCGGCTGGGTCTTCCAGCAGGATGGCCGCGCCGTCACCGTCAAGGTGGGCGGAACCATGGAATGCACTGACGGCGCCGTGCTTCACGCCTGGTGCCTGCAGGGCCACGGTCTGGCGTGGCGCTCCTGGTGGGAAGTTGGCCAGGAAATCGTCAGCGGCCACCTCGTGACCGTGCTCGACGAATTCCAGGCGCCACCCATCGGCATCCACGCCGTCTTCCCGCAGCGCAAGCACCTGCCGCTGCGCGTGCGTCTGTTCATCGACCATCTCAAGAACACCTACGGCAACCCCGCCTACTGGCGCCGCGCGGAACAGGCGCCGACCAGTGCCGCCGCCGAAGTGCACGCGGTGGTTGCCTGAACCACGTTTTAAATGCGTGCGCAATCGCATTTTCTTGATAAATGGCAATGACGCAGACTGCACACTGACTACAATCGAATCACACAGGCACGCACTGATCGCCTGCTTCCCCGTCCACTCGCGCAAGGAGGTCCGGTATGTTCAAGCACATCCTGTTACCCACCGACGGTTCGGAACTGTCGAAAAAAGCCATCGACGGTGGCCTGGAACTGGCCAAGGCCATTGGCGCACGCGTTACCGCCTACGTCTGCCTGGAGGAGTATCCGTATACGCCCTTCAGCGAGATCGTGGTGGAGGCCCCGCAAGCGTTCAAGGAACGCATCGAGAACCAGGCACGGCTCTACCTGAAGGAAATCGAAAGCGCCGCCGTGGCCGATGGCCTGCCCTTCGACGCCGACATGAGCACCTTCGCAGTGCCCTACCTCGGCATCATCGACGCGGCGGAGCGTCATGGCTGCGACGTGATCTTCATGGCGTCGCACGGCCGGCGCGGGCTATCGGGCCTGCTGCTCGGCAGCGAGACCCAGAAAGTCCTGACGCATACGGATATTCCGGTGATTGTTTATCGGTAACTGCAAGCTTCACGAGACATCAGAAAAACGAAGCGCAGCGGTGCTGGCTAGGCGCCGCTGCCGCAGACAGTACAAACGGTACGGCGCGGCAGCGGCAACGACGCCAGCATCGTTTTTATGATGTCTCGTAAAAAACCCGCGTCGGGGTTGCCGACGCGGGGCCAAACCAAGCGGCACGATGGTCGCGCGCCGCTTCCCGAATTACCCTTCTCTCTCCTGCTTTCCCCTTCCTCTCCCTGCCTTCCTGCCAAATTCGTCAGGCCACCTTCTTGTCTTCGAAGAACTGCTCGTCCTCGGTCGATCCCTTCAATGCGGTGGTCGATGACTGGCCGCCTTCGATGGTCTGCGTCACGGCGTCGAAGTAACCGGTGCCCACTTCGCGCTGGTGCTTGACGGCGGTGAAGCCCTTCTCGGCGGCGGCGAATTCCGACTCCTGCAACTCCACGAACGCCGACATCTGGTGGCGGGCGTAGCCGTACGCCAGATTGAACATCGAGTAGTTCAGCGAGTGGAAGCCAGCCAGCGTGATGAACTGGAACTTGTAGCCCATCGCACCCAGTTCGCGCTGGAACTTGGCGATGGTGGCATCGTCGAGGTTCTTCTTCCAGTTGAACGACGGCGAGCAGTTGTAGGCCAGCATCTTGCCCGGGAATTTCGCATGCACCGCATCGGCAAATTTCTTGGCGAACTCCAGGTCTGGCTTGCCGGTTTCGCACCAGACGAGGTCCGCCACTTCGGCGTAGGCCAGCGCGCGGGCGATCGACTGATCGATACCCGGCCTGGTGCGGTAGAACCCTTCCACGGTGCGCTCGCCGGTCAGGAACGGCTGGTCGCGCTCGTCCACGTCCGAGGTCAGCAGATCGGCCGCCTCGGCATCGGTACGGGCAATGACGAGGGTCGGCACGCCCGAGACATCGGCAGCCAGTCGCGCGGCGGTCAGCTTGGCCACGGCTTCGCGGGTGGGCACCAGCACCTTGCCGCCCATGTGGCCGCACTTCTTCACGGACGCCAGTTGATCTTCGAAGTGGACGCCTGCCGCGCCGGCTTCGATCATCGACTTCATCAGTTCGAACGCGTTGAGCACCCCGCCGAAACCGGCTTCGGCATCGGCCACGATCGGCGCAAAGAAATCGGTGTCGCCCTTGCCTTCGCTCCACTGAATTTGATCGGCGCGCTGGAACGTGTTGTTGATGCGCTTGACGACCATCGGCACCGAGTTGGCCGGATACAGCGACTGGTCGGGATACATCTCGCCAGCGAGATTGGCGTCGCCAGCCACTTGCCAGCCCGACAGGTAGATGGCCTTGAGACCCGCCTTCACCTGCTGCATGGCCTGATTACCGGTGAGCGCGCCGAGCGTATTGACGAACGGTTCGGTATTCAGCAAGTGCCAGAGTTTTTCGGCACCACGGCGGGCCAGCGTGTGCTCGATCTGGACGGAGCCGCGCAGTCGCACCACGTCCTCGGCAGTGAAATGACGTTGCACACCCTTCCAGCGCGGGTTCGTGTCCCAATCCTTCTGCAGGGCTTCGATCTGTTGTTGGCGCGACGACGTCATGTTCACTCTCCTGGGGGACGACCCTGGCGCCATCGTTTGCGGCGTCTCAGGTCATGTGTCTTATATAAGAGTGTAGGGAGAGCTTCCGCGTCGCAACAAGCCTCCCGTGTGTTTTCGCACAGGGAAATTAATTACGTCAATTCAATGACTTGCCGATGCAATTTCACGATGCGGCAAGTGTTCTTTCATGATGAGAAATGGCGCTTGTGCTACGCACCTATGTATTTTTGCGGAACAAAACATCATTCCACATCATGAAATTTTGGCAGCCTCAGAGGTCACGCGGGCGCGCTCCAGTGCGGGGGATGCCGGCGCGCCGCCGATATGGTCAACAAACTCCCCCACCATGGCCGCCATGCGCTGCGGTTGAGCCAGGGGGAGCCAGTGGTGGGCGTCGATCTGTCGGCGCCACAGTTGCGCGACCCATCGCCCAAGATCCTCGGTCAATGCGGGTCTGACGTAACGGTCCCGCGTGGGCACGATGACCTGGATCGGCGCATGCGGCCGGCGATCCCTCGGCGCGCGCAGCCGCGCGCGGAAATTGGCGCGATACAGGCGCAGGCCCTGCACCCCATCGGCGGTCTGCGTGGGGTTGGCGGCAGTGTGGAGCCCTTCGGTCATGCGTAGCCACGTGGGCCAGTGGCGGCCGAGCCAGAGCCGCCAGTGCCATTCGGGCAGCTTCGGAATATGGAAGAAGACGATGTACCAGGACGCCAGCGCCTGCCGCAGGGTGGCCGTCCATTGGCCCTTTTGGCGGCGCCCGCCCTGCCGCAGCGACTGCGCCGCGTAATCGAGACTCGGCCCCGAACACGAGGTGAACGACGCGATGCGCCCATACAGTCGCGGATCGGTCACGAACTCCCAGCCCTGGATCGATCCCCAGTCGTGCCCGACCAGATGCACCGGGCGATTGGGCGAGACGGCATCGATCACCGCGATGAAATCGTCGGCCAGCCGCTCCAGCCGATAGTCGGCGACGTTCGGCGGTGCATCCGATGCACCGGCGCCGCGCACGTCATAGGCAATCACATGAAAGCGCGCGGCCAGCTCCTGCGCCACAGCCTGCCAGACATGGCGGTTGTCCGGATAGCCGTGGACCAGCACGACCACCGGCTGCGCGGGATCGCCCCAGGCCGAAGCCTCCAGACGGAGGGTGCCGGTATCGATGCGGAAACGGATGGGGATGAAGGCCATGGTCTCGACGGAAAGGAATGTCGGGAGCCATGCTAACGCCGCTGCAACGTGTGCACCGGCGTTTGAAACACGGAAGTTTCAGGCTGCGGCTGCGGACGTGTCGCGTGCCTGTCGGTAAGCCACCCAGTCGCCGCTGTCGATACGGGCGAGACCGGTTACGGCGGACTCGGCTACGGGATACAGCAGGCAGTCGGTGGCGACGCCGTTCAGCTTCACCACGCGAGATTCGCGGATGAACAGCGTGGCCTGACCGGGATACACCTCTTCGATTTCGTCGAGTACGGGCAGCAGCGTTTCGGGGATGTCGTAGATGTCACCGAAGACCGGGCCAGCGACAGGATCAAGCACGAGACCGGGATAGGTGCCGAAGTCATGGAGACGCCCTGACACGCTGCCTGTGCCGAGCAATATCGGCGGTTGGATGCCGTGACGATCGGCGGCACGGTTCAGATCGTTGACCTCGCCGGCACGCAGGGTGCCGTAGACGAATACGCGGGGCATGAGGGCTTCCTGGGTAGATGGATGGTGGGATGGTAGTGCAAGAAGAATGCCTGTGCGGCTCTCTCCCTCGCTGGTTTTGCTCCCCTCTCCCGCACAGCGGGAGAGGGGAGAACACCGAGAGCAAAGCAAACGTGCCCTACATCTGCTTGAACAAATGCGCGTACTGCCTGGCCACCGGCAGCGATTCCGGCCGGTCTCGCAGTTTCAACGACAGCCGTCCCAGCGACTGGTTCACCGCGCTGGCCACGCAATCGATGTTCACCACGGTCCCACGATGGATCTGCCAGAAGCGGTCCGGATCAAGCTGCTGCGTGAGTTCACGCAGGCTCGTGCGGATCAGTGCTTCGCCGCTGGTGGATACCACATTGACGTACTTGTCGGTGGCGGCGAGGTAGACCACTTCGTCCACCGGAATGATGCGTACCTCCTGCCCCACCAGCGCCTTGATGAACCGCAGGTACTGGCCACGTGCCGCAGCGGGACGCTCCAGCGATTCCAGCCGATGCAGCAGTTGCGCGAGCCGGTCGGCATCGACCATCGTGCCGATGTCGGTGGTCGAAGCCTCCTCGTCTTCTTCAACCGCCTTGGCGGCCAGCCTTGCCTTGAGCCGATCCACCGTGGCTTCCAGCCGCTCGTGCTGCACCGGCTTGAGTACGTAGTCCACCGCAGCACGTTCAAATGCTTCGAGCGCAAACTGGTCGTACGCGGTGACAAAGACCACCAGCGGCGGGCGGTCGAACTCGATCAATTCGCGGGCCACGTCCATGCCGCTCATGCCCGGCATGCGGATATCGAGGAAGGCTACATCGGGTTGGTGCTCGCGCGCGGCGTCGAGGGCGGACACGCCGTCGTGCACCACGGCGGAGATCGTGGCGTCAGGCCACAGGGCTTTCAGTTCGGCCTCGAGGACACGGGCGAGCAGCAATTCGTCGTCGGCGATCAGCAGGGTCGGGGACATGGACAAAAAGGGGGCGAAATCGAAGGGGACGATCAGGGCGTGGCCGGCGTCGCACCGGTGGGTGCGGCAGCACGACCCGCATGCGTGGCGCGCATCGGGGCAATGGTCGGCTCTGCGCTGCGTGTGAGCGGCAGCGTCAGCCGCACCACCACGCCGCGCGGCGTGTTCTCTTCCATCTGCATGGTCGCCGCGGCACCAAAGATCCGCGCCAAGCGTTCGCGCACATGAGTCAGGCCAAGGCCAGAACCACCCTTGCTGCCCTGGCTATGCGTAAAGCCCACACCAGTGTCCGAAATCACCACCTCCAGGTTGCCCTCCCCGGCTTCACGGGCGGACAGCACGATGTTGCCGCCACGCATGCAGGGCTCGATCCCATGCGTCACCGCGTTCTCCACCAGCGGCTGGATCAGCATCGGCGGAATCTCGGCATCGGCCAATGCCGGCGGCAGGTCGATACGATAGTCGAGCCGCGCACCGAAGCGCATGCCCTGGATATCGAGATAGCTGCGCAGCAGTTCGAACTCCTGCGCCAGCGTGCAATGCTCGGCACGGGTGTGTGACAGCGACATGCGCAGGAACCCGATCAGCCGTTGCAGCAACTGGCGAGCCGCGCGCGGGTCGGTGGCGATCAAACCGTCGAGGTTGGCCAGCGAGTTGAACAGGAAGTGGGGTTCGATCTGCGCCTGCAGCGCCATCAACTGGGCGCGCACGAGCTGTTTCTCGGCTTCCTCGCGCTGCAGGGCGTCGAGCGCGGCCTGCCGTTCGAGGTAGGCCAGTTTCTCGCGCGACCAGTAGAAATAGATCATGCTCGCCGATGCCAGCATGCCGACGATCAGGCACATGCGCAGCATGTCGCCCGTGGCGGCGGCGTCTTTCACCGGCAGGTTCAGCACCACGCGCGTGGCCCAGCTTCCGGCCACCACGCCCAGCGGCACGGCCACCACGGCCAGGCACATGAACGGCCAGCGGCGCGGCCGGTCGTTCCACCAGATCAGCACGCGCGGAATATCGATGAGTACCCAGATGGCCAGCCCGATCAACTGGCTATAGACAAAGTTCTGCACCAGCGAGCCGCCGGTCTGGAACCCGTAATTCAGGCTGACCGCGATCACCGTGTTCATGCAGAGCACGAACAGCAGGTCTCGCGCCAGGATATTGAGCCGTGACGGCACCGCGCACGACATGCGCATGGGGTCTCTCCCTCCCTTGGTTCCAGCCAGCCGCGTGTCATTCTGTGATGCACTGCAGCACAGGCGGCCCCGTGCATCGGGCTAAACCAGAGGGCCGCGTCGAGTGGACTGTACGCCGGAGCGTGACGCGAGGAAAGAGTCGTGCGACGAAGGGGCGGCAACGGGCGCCAGAGGGCCCGGCCCGCGACCGAAGGGTCTGCTTATGACCCCCGGCAGACTCGTCAGACAAACGGTCGTTTCAACGCCGCTTGCCTGACTGCCGGACAGATCACGCCTCCACGACCGCCCGGTTCGATGCCTCGGCCAGCGCCGTGGACACCGTGTCGCGCGACAGATGCGGCGCAAACATGTTGATGAACGCATGCGCGTAGCCGCGCAGATAGGCGCCACGCCGCACCGCAACACTGGTGGTGTTGGGCGAGAACAGATGGCCGGCTTCGATCTTGACCAGACCGGCGTCCTTGCGTTGGTCATAGGCCATCGACGCGATGATGCCCACGCCCAGGTCCAGCTCGGCGTAAGTCTTGATCACATCGGCATCCATGGCGGTCAGTACGATCTCGGGCTGCAGTCCGGCTTCGGCAAAGGCGCCATCGATCTTGCGGCGGCCCGTGAAGCCGGCATCGTACGTGATGATCGGGAAATTGCTGAGGTCTTCGAGCGTGGGTTCGGGCAGGCGCGTCAGCGGATGCTCCGGCGACACCACGATCACGTGCTGCCAGCTATATGCCTCGAAGGAAGTCAGCCCGGCCTCGTTCGCCACGGCCTCGGTCGCGATGCCGATATCGGCCTGCCCCGTCAGCAACAATTCGACGATATGCGCGGGCGACGCCTCCTGCAACGCCAGCGTCACATGGGGATACTCGCGGCGGAAGCTCTGCACTACCTTGGGCAAGGCGTAGCGTGCCTGCGTGTGGGTGGTGGCCACGGTCAGCCGGCCGGTATGTCGGCCAGCGAACTCGTCGCCGGCCTGCCGCAGGTTCTCCGCCTCCAGCAGCAGCCGCTCGACGATGCGCACGATCTCGCGGCCGGGTTCGGTCAGGCCGGTCAGACGCTTGCCATAGCGCTCGAAGATTTCCACACCGAGTTCTTCCTCAAGCTCGCGGATCTGGCGCGACACACCCGGCTGCGACGTGTACAGCGCGTTGGCGACTTCGGTCAGGTTGAACTGGCGGCGCACCGCCTCGCGGATCGATCGCAGTTGCTGGAAGTTCATTTCGCCGTTCCTTGTTCCTGTACTGCCTGCCCACGGTTGAAGACCCGCAACTGGCGCGGACGCACCGCCAGTAGTTCCCCTTCGCGGAAGCCCTGATGGCGGAAGCGTTCGAGCGGCAGCGCCACCTCGATCACATCCTGATTGTCCTCGCGCTCCAGTTCGAGCTGGGCCACCGGGCCCAGCGTCAGCGCGCGGCGCAGCGTGACGGCGATGCCGTCAGTACCCGGCGCATAGCGTTCGAGATCCAGGTCATGCGGCCGCACATAGGCCACCGCATCGCCAGCCGTCTCGTGGCCGCTGCCGATCACGGGCAGCACGGAGTCACCGGTGTGCAGCAGGCCGCCGCTATCGCCCACTTCCAGCCGGCCATGGAACAGGTTCACGTTGCCGAGGAAGCCGAACACGAACGGCGTGGCCGGATGGTTGTACACCGCTTCGGGCGTGCCGAACTGTTCGACGCTGCCCTTGTTCATCAACACGACCTGATCCGCCACTTCCAGCGCCTCTTCCTGGTCGTGCGTGACGAACACGCTGGTCACGTGCAGTTCGTCATGCAGGCGGCGCAGCCAGCGGCGCAGTTCCTTGCGCACCTTGGCGTCGAGCGCGCCGAACGGTTCGTCGAGCAGCAGCACGCGCGGCTCCACGGCCAGCGCGCGGGCCAGTGCAATCCGCTGACGCTGGCCACCAGACAACTGCGCCGGGTAGCGGTCGCCGAGCCAGTCCAGTTGCACCAGTTGCAGCAGCGACTTCACCTTCTCCTGAATCTTCGCTTCCGACGGACGCTCGTTACGCGGTTTCACGCGCAGGCCGAACGCCACGTTCTCGAACACGGTCATGTGCTTGAACAGCGCGTAGTGCTGGAACACAAAGCCCACGTTGCGCTGACGCACGTGCTGGGTGGAGGCATCCTGCCCGGACAGCACCACCTGTCCGGAGTCGGCACGTTCCAGGCCGGCGATGATGCGCAGCAGCGTGGTCTTGCCGCAGCCGGACGGCCCCAGCAGCGCGGTCAGTTCACCTTCGGCGAAATCGAGCGAGACATCGTTGAGCGCCACGAAGTCGCCAAACTGCTTCTGTACGTTGCGGACCTGAATGCTCATGGTGCCTCCTGTTCCTTGCCGGCGCGGATTTCGACCAGCGTCTTGATACCCAGTGTGACCAATGCCAGCAGCGTCAGCAGGGACGCCACGGCGAACGCGGCCGCGAAGTTGTATTCGTTGTAGAGAATTTCCACGTGCAGCGGCATCGTGTTGGTCAGGCCGCGGATATGGCCCGAGACCACCGACACCGCGCCAAACTCGCCCATCGCCCGCGCGTTACACAGGATCACGCCGTACAGCAGGCCCCAGCGGATATTGGGCAGCGTCACGTGCCAGAAGGTCTGCCAGCCCGACGCGCCCAGCACGATGGCGGCTTCTTCTTCTTCGCTGCCCTGCGACTGCATCAGCGGAATCAGTTCGCGCGCCACGAACGGGAACGTGACGAAGATCGTGGCCAGCACGATGCCGGGCACCGCGTACAGGATCTTGATGTCGTGGGCTTCCAGCCACGGGCCGAACCAGCCCTGTGCGCCAAACATCAGCACGTAGATCAGGCCCGAGATCACCGGTGACACCGAGAACGGCAGGTCGATCAGTGTGATCAGCAGGTTCTTGCCACGGAATTCGAACTTCGCGATGGCCCAGGCCGCCGCCACGCCGAACACGATATTGAGCGGCACCGAGATGGCCGCCACGAGCAACGTAAGCTGAATGGCCGAGACCGCGTCCGGCTCCACCAGTGCGGCCAGATAGGTATCCACGCCCTTGCGCAGCGCTTCGTAGAACACCGAGGCCAGCGGGATGAACAGGAACAGGCCGAGGAACAGCACCGCAATCGTGATCAGGGTGTACTTCACCCATGGCGACTCGGCAGTGGCTTCGCGCAGGTCAGCCGGGCTGCTTGCGCCAAGACGGGAAATTGCGCCGGCCATGTCAGTTCACCTCCGGGTTGCCATCGGGCAGTGCCGACGCTCGCGCACCAGACTGGTGGCGGCGCGTCCACGCCTGAAGCAGGTTGATCAACAGCAGCAGCACGAACGAAATCACGAGCATCACCACGGCCACGGCAGTAGCGCCGGCATAGTCGTACTGTTCGAGCTTGGAATAAATCATCAGCGGCGCGATCTCGGACACCATCGGCATGTTCCCCGAGATGAAGACCACCGAGCCGTACTCGCCCGTGGCCCGTGCGAACGACAGCGCGAAGCCGGTTAGCAGCGCGGGCAGGATGGCCGGCAGGATCACGCGGTAGAACGTCTGCAGGCGCGTGGCGCCCAGACTGGCCGCTGCTTCCTCGAGTTCTCGTTCCACGTCTTCCAGCACGGGCTGCACGGTGCGCACTACGAACGGCAGGCCGATGAAGGTCAGCGCCACCACAATCCCCAGCGGGGTGAAGGCCACCTTGATGCCGAGCGGTTCCAGGTATCGGCCCAGCCAGCCATTGCCCGCGAACAGCGCGGTCAGTGCGATACCGGCCACGGCAGTCGGCAAGGCAAACGGCAGATCGACCAGCGCATCGATAAAGCGCTTGCCGAAGAAGCGGTAGCGCACCAGCACCCAGGCCACGATCAGGCCGAAGGCCGTATTGATGATGGCCGCCACCAGCGAGGCGCCGAAGCTCAGTTCCAGCGACGCCACGACGCGCGGATTCGACACCGTGGTCCAGAACTGGTCCCACGTCATCGTGAACGTCTTGAGGAACGTGGCCGACAGCGGGATCAGGACGATCAGCGTCAGGTAGAAAATCGTGAAACCCAGCGACAACCCGAAGCCGGGCAGCACCGTGAACCGCTGGGAGGCCGGAGCCAACCGCCTGGGCGCGTCTTGCACCGAGGGCGGCGGCGCATCCGACAGGGATATCGATGGAGGCATGTGTCTCGTCTATATGAAACCGGCGCATAAGGCGCCGGTGTACGAGACAAATTTTGCAGATGCGTCCTTATAAACAGAACGAATCTTTCCGAATTTTCTTAGATGTTTTAAATATAAGGCGATGTCGGGGTGACTTCCACGGAGGCTTCCCAGGTATCCGAGCCGTCACCTAACGCCAAAATTCGTCCATCGGAGTCGATTCGCTGCAACAAAGTGGCGAGCAAGCCCTGGCCGTTTGTCCAGTCCGCCAGTCCTGAATCGGCATTGATATGACCCAGCGCCCCGGCGTCGATAAGCTCGCTGCCCCAGAGCGTGCCCCAGCTAAACGCGGTGCGCTGGGACATCCACGGATCGTTGGTGCTGGCGACGAGAATGGTCGGAAACGGCAGCTTCCAGGTCGGGAGCAAGGCGCCGACGCCGAATTTGTCCGGATCGGCAGGCGCGACCAGCAAAGCCCCGGCGATGCCGACTGGATCGAGCGACGCCTGACGCAAGGTGGCGAGACATCCAAAACTGTGCGCCACGAGAACTGCGCCGCGCGAGGCCACGCGCAGCGCACGCGACACACCTTCGGAGACTCGCTCGGACCAGAGCGGCAGGCTTGGCCGGCCCCAGTCATGCTGTTCGATGCGTTGCCAATCGGGATACGCCGCTTCCCATCGGCTCTGCCAATGCGCTGGCCCGCTGCCATGCAGCCCCGGCACGGTCAGAATCTGCAACCCGCGTGGCACTTCGATCCGCGTGGCCGCACTGCCCGCTTTCGTCTCTCCTCGCGCGCCACGCTTGGCGCGTGGCCGTCCGCCTTCTTCCGCTCTTTCCCCTGCTCCTGCTGAAGCTCCCATGCTTTCCTCCTCCTGGCGTCTTACGTCCTGGAACTGCCTGCTTCGTGCACATGCAGATGTCGTGCCTGCACCGGGCCGCCGGCTACGGCCTCGCCCTGCCCCAGCGCGATGCCCGCGTTCTGGAGCCGCTCCACGATCTCGTCGTCATTGAGCCGCCGACCGATCAGCGTCACGCCTGCCCCATCGGCACTGGCACGCAGGCCCGCGAGCTGGCGATCGGTCCACGTGCGGCGCATGTCGAGCTTGAGCCAGTCAGGCAACGCATGCGCCATCAGCGCGCCGGCTTCTGCCGGGTCCGATGCCTGCAGGCTCACGGCAAACCCGTTGCGGCGATAGTTGCCCACCACGTGCAGCAGCAGCGGCAGGTCGTCGTTGGCGCTCGCCGGCACTTGGATCACAAAGCGATCGACGGGCAGGCCAAGAGACTCCAGCGCGCGCCGGAACGCGGCGCCGTGGTCATCGGCCACGGCCGCCAGCAGCCGGTTGTGAACGTTGAGCACGAGCCGGTGTTCACCGTGCGCCGCAAAGTAGTTCATCGCATGCACCAGCCGCGAGAGGCGGTCGAGCGACACCAGCGAGGCATCGTCCGCAGCCATCGCGAACAGCTTCCACGCGGCCAGCCCCACGCCGTCGCCGGCATAGGTGCGGATGGTGCCTTCGTGCGCCACCACCTGACGGTCGGCCAGCGTGGCCAGCGGCTCGAAGGCGCTCGTCAGCGAGCAGTTGAAGTACTGGCCCTGCACCTGGCCGCGCGCGTCGCGCCAAAGCTCGCGGCCAGGCACCGGCTCGCGTGGCAGGGTTTCGAGATATCGTTCGAGTGGCGCTAGAACAGAAGCAGCGGAAGCAAGGGTCATGGGTCAAGTCCATGTCGATGCGCGGATCGCCTGATTGACCATCATAGGAGTTCCGCAGCCACCGACGTGTGAAGATTCAGGGGCGTTTGATTGGGGGGCGACGGCTGACGCATCACGCGGCGCAGCACGGCATCCTCAAGTTGCGCGAACGCCGCCGATCCCCGCTGGCGGGGTCGGTCCAGCGGCACGCGCTGGTCCAGTGCAATGCGGCCATCCTCGATCAGGACCACGCGGTCCGCCAGCGCCACGGCCTCGGACACATCGTGTGTGACCAGCAGCGCCGTAAAGCCGAGCCGGCGCCACAGCGATTCGATCAATGCCTGCATGTCGATGCGCGTCAGCGCGTCGAGTGCACCGAGTGGTTCATCGAGTAGCAGCAGGCGCGGATGGTGGACCAGCGCGCGAGCGAGCGCCACGCGCTGACGCTGACCGCCGGAGAGCCGCGCCGGCCATTCTCCCGCGCGATCCGCCAGACCCACCTGTTCGAGCACGGCGGCGGCATCGTCGCGCCGTTCGCGCGGCAGGCCCAGCGCCACGTTGTCCAGCACGCGTTTCCACGGCAGGAGCCGCGCGTCCTGGAACATCACGCGGATGCCGTCACGCACCGACTTGTCAGCGCGTCCGGCCTTACCGTCGACCCAATCGAGCGCGATGGTGCCGTCATCGGCCGCTTCCAGTCCGCCCACCAGCCGCAGCAGCGTGCTCTTGCCGCAGCCGCTCCGGCCGACGATGGCCACGAACTCGCCCGGCGTGACATCGAGGTCGATGCCGTGCAGCACCTCGCGGCCGTCATAACGCTTGACCACCTGCCGCACGTGCAGCGCAATGCCACCTTCAGCGCCTGCGTTCCCTTCATGGCGCTGCGCCTCGCGCGCCGTGCGCTGTTCGTCGCGAGCCGCCTCACGGGCCGCCAGCCCTGCGTCAATCCAGGCCACCGCAGCGGCTTCCATCGGATAGAGCGTTTGCATGGGGTTCTCCTAGTAATTAGTGAGCCTGGTAGCCCGGATGCCACCGCAGCCAGAACCGTTCCAGCGAGCGCGACAGCACATCGGCCAGCTTGCCCAGCAGCGCGTAGAGCAGGATGCCTACCAGCACCACATCGGTCTGCAGGAACTCGCGCGCATTCATCGTCATGTAGCCGATACCTGACTGCGCCGAAATCGTCTCGGCCACGATCAGGATCACCCACATCAACCCCAGCGAAAACCGCACGCCCACCAGGATGTTGGGCAGCGCGCCGGGCAGGATCACCTCGCGATACAGGCGCCAGCCAGACAACCCGTAGCTGCGCGCCATCTCGACCAGCGCCGGGTCCACCGCACGAATGCCGTGATACGTGTTCAGGTACACCGGGAAGAACACGCCCAGCGCCACCAGAAACAGCTTGGCCGTTTCATCGATACCGAACCACAGGATGACCAGCGGAATCAGCGCCAGCGTGGGAATGTTGCGTACCATCTGCAGCGTGCTGTCGAGCAGCGTGGCCACCGGGCGGAATGTGCCGGTCAGCAGCCCCAGCAGCAGGCCAAGCCCGCCGCCCACCGCCAGCCCAACCAGCGCCCGCCACGTGCTGACCCAGACATGGCGCCACAGTTCGCCCGAGACGGCCAGGCCCCAGGCGGCTTCCACCACGGCCAACGGCGCGGGCAGCACGCGGTTCGACAGCCAGCCCAGTTGCGAGGCCGCCTGCCACCCAACAATCAGCATCACCGGCACGATCCACGGCGCGATGGCCTGCCCGATAGCGCGCACGCTGCGCCGCGAAGTGGCGTTCGATCTTGCGTTCGTTCTTGTGTTGGGAATAGACATGGTGATGCCTCCCCTAGCTCTGCGACGCGCGCGGCACGATGCCCGTCGCCATCACTTCGCCAAACGGCCCGGACAGCACCTGCCCCGGCAGCTTGTCGCGCACGCGGCGCGGCAGCAGCGGGAACACGAGTTCGGCGAACCGGTACGCTTCCTCCAGATGCGGATAGCCCGAGAAGATGAAGGTATCGATACCGAGTTCTGCGTATTCCTCGATCCGCGCCGCAACAGTCTTGGGGTCGCCGACCAACGCCGTACCCGCCCCGCCGCGCACCAGCCCCACGCCAGCCCACAGGTTGGGGCTGATCTCCAGCGCCTCGCGCGAGCGGTTGGCGCCGCCAGCATGCAGCGCGGCCATGCGGCGCTGCCCTTCGGAATCCATCTTGGCGAACACGGCCTGCGCGCGGGCGACGGTGGCATCGTCCAGGCGGCTGATCAGGTTGTCGGCAGCGGCCCAGGCTTCGTCCTCGGTCTCGCGCACGATCACGTGCAGGCGGATACCGAAGCTCACCTTGCGGCCATGCTTTTCCGCACGGGCGCGCACATCGGCCACCTTCTTCGCCACCTCGGCGGGCGGCTCGCCCCAGGTCAGGTACTTCTCCACCTGTTCGGCCGCCAGATCGTGTGCGGCTGCCGACGATCCGCCGAAATACACCGGCGGATGCGGACGCTGCAACGGCGGGTACAGCACGCGCGCACCCTTCACCGTGATGTGCTTGCCTTCGAAACTCACCTCGCCGTTGTCATGGCTCGCGGCCAGCACGTCGCGCCAGACGCGGATGAACTCGGACGATGCCTCGTAGCGCTCGGCATGTTCGAGGAACAGGCCATCGCCTTCCAGTTCGGCCACATCGCCACCGGTCACCAGATTCACCAGCAGCCGGCCACCGGAAATGCGGTCAAACGTGGCAGCCATGCGGGCGGCCAGCGTCGGCGTCATCAAACCCGGCCGCACGGCAACGAGGAATTTGAGGTTGCGCGTCACGGCAGCCAGCGCCGAGGCGGCCACCCACGGGTCTTCGCATGAGCGGCCAGTAGGAATCAGCACACCTTCGTAGCCCAGCGTGTCGGCGGCCACGGCGATCTGCTTCAGATAGTCGAAACCTACCTCGCGCGCGCCTTCGGATGTGCCAAGGTAGCGGCTGTCGCCATGGGTGGGGATGAACCAGAAAACTTGCATGTCGGGCCTCTTTATCGGTATGGAATCAGCGCTGGGCCTGGGCCGTTGCGGGGGCAGTCCAGGCAGCATCAGCCACCTTGATCGGCTTGGGAATCAGCTTGAGCGCCACGAAGGCGTCGGCAATGCGCTGCTGCTCGGCCAGCACCTCGGGCGTGACCGGCTTGGCGCCATACGAGAAGCGCGAGACGGCCAGATCGAGCACACCAGCGTCGAGACCGGTTTCCTTGACCAGCACCTGCGCGGCGTCCTTCGGATTTTTCTCGGCCCATTGGCCAAGCTGGAACAGTTCGTCGAGGATCACCGACACCACGTCAGGCCGGGCATTCGCATAGGGGCGCGAGGCCAGATAGAACTGGTGATTGCTGACCGCGTTCTTGCCATCGGCAGTGCGGCCATCGGCCAGCACGCGGGCACCCAACTGCTTTTCGGCGGCGGCCAGGAACGGGTCCCAGATCACCCAGGCATCGACGGCACCGCGCTCGAATGCTGCACGTGCATCGGCAGGCGGCAGATAGACGGGCTGGATCTCGCTCCAGGCAATGCCGGCCTTCTCCAGCTGGCGCACCAGCAGGTAATGCACGTTCGAACCCTTGTTCAGCGCCACGCGCTTGCCCTTCAGGTCCGTCACCGATTTCAGCGTCGAACCCTTGGGCACGACGATGGCCTCGGCCGTCGGCGCAGGCGGCTCATTGCCGATATAGGCCAGTTGCGCGCCAGCGGCCTGCGCAAAGATCGGCGGGGCTTCGCCCACGGTGCCGAAATCGATGGCGCCGACATTGAGCCCTTCCAGCAACTGCGGCCCCGCCGGGAATTCGGTCCACTTGACCGTGATGCCCTGTCCGGCCAGCCGCTTCTCCAGCGTGCCACGCGCCTTGAGCAGCGTCAGCGTGCCGTACTTTTGATAGCCGATCCGCAACTGCTTTGGGTTCACGGTCTGCGACTGGGCGCTGGCCGTGGTGGCGGTCAGGCCGTAAGCCAGGCCAGTGGCGATGACGAGGGCGCCGAGCAGCAGGCGTCGTCGTAGTGAAATCGGGCGGAAAACGGAAGCAGACATGGTGGACTCCTGAAATTGGAAATACGAAAGCGATGGCGGCACGACGCCCTGCCGGCGTGTCGGAGTCGACAGGCGGCATGCCAGACGTCAGGCTTTGGAATTCAGTTCAGGCGGGACATCGCCCCATGGCGATGCGGCTGGGCAAGGCGTGTACAGCGGCTACAGCGCGGCAAGCTGAGACGGCTAAGGCAGTATGGACAGCGGACATCGCAGGCTCCCTTTTCAGGCGCGCCGGGGCGGGCTGCAACGAGCCGCCCCGGCATCAGGCATTACCGCTTGCCAGGCAGGTAGACCTGGTCAAACGAACCGCCATCGGCAAAGTGGGTCTTCTGGGCCTTGGCCCAGCCACCGAACACTTCGTCGATCGTGAACAGCTTCACCTTCGGGAAGTTGGCCGCGTACTTGGCCGCCACCTTCTCGGAAATCGGACGGTAGTAGTTCTTGGCCGCGATTTCCTGGCCTTCGTCGGTGTACAGGAACTGCAGGTAGGCTTCCGCAGCCTTGCGCGTGCCTTTCTTGTCGACGACCTTGTCGACCACAGCCACCGGCGGCTCGGCCAGGATCGAGACCGACGGCGCCACGATGTCGAACTTCTCCGGACCCAGTTCCTTGATGGCCAGGATGGCTTCGTTTTCCCAGGCGATCAGCACGTCGCCCAGGCCACGCTCCACGAACGTCGTGGTGGCGCCACGTGCGCCCGAATCCAGCACCGGCACGTTCTTGAGCAACTGGCCGACGAATTCCTTCGCCTTGGTTTCATTGCCACCCGGCTGGCGCAGTGCATAGCCCCACGCAGCCAGGTAGTTCCAGCGCGCGCCGCCCGAGGTCTTCGGGTTCGGCGTGATGACCTGCACGCCCGGCTTCACCAGATCGTTCCAGTCCTTGATGCCCTTGGGATTGCCCTTGCGTACCAGGAACACGATGGTCGAGGTGTACGGCGAGGCGTTGTGTGGCAAGCGCTTCTGCCAGTCCGGCTTGATCAGGCCCTTCTCGGCAATGGCATCGATGTCGTAGCCCAGCGCCAGCGTGACCACGTCGGCGTCCAGCCCATCGATCACCGAGCGCGCCTGCTTGCCCGAGCCACCGTGCGACTGGCGAATCTGCACCGCGTCGCCGCCCTGCGCCTTGTACGCCTTGGCAAACGCGGCGTTCACGTCCACGTACAGCTCGCGCGTGGGATCATAGGACACGTTCAGCAGATTGGTGGCGGCGAAGGCGGTCTGGGCAGCGCCGAGGGCGGACAGTACGGCCAGGCCAATAGCCAGTTTGCGAATCATTGCAGTTGCTCCCGTCAGATATCGAATGTCGTGAAAAATATCGGCCCGGCGCGGCGTCGGTAATCGGCACGGTCGGGCTTCTGTCAGGAAGACAGGCTACCGGCCGGGCTATCTGAACGGAACGAATGGTTTCATCGATCCAAGCACGAAAAGTGCATAAGACCGGGCGGGAATATGGGTATGCGAGAGGATGGCGGAAGAGCCGTCAGCGACACGCCCAAAAGAAAAAACCCGCAGCGCCGGAGAAGCGCTGCGGGCCAAGTTTCCATTCCGGAAACGGGTAGACAAGTCATGAAGAGCGCCCCCGCATCTCCATGACGGAGTGAATAGTAGCCATTTGCCCCGATTCCTGAATTGATGCAAATCAATTGCTCGGCAAGCCGGGACGGAAAGCTGGAAAGTCGACAAATAGCTACGTTCTCGTAACAGGCAAATGGCGATCACTCCATCTGCGGGCCGCCACGAAAAAGCCCCCGCCTGCCGTGATGGCGGGCGGGGGCTTTGCCTTGCTACTGGCCGATCGGCCGATCAGCGGTTCAGCGGCCTCAGTGAACCAGCCGTCCGAACGTGAACTCGCCATCCTTGTAGTCCACCGGAATCACGTCCTTGGCGGCGAACTTGCCTTCGAGGATGGCGCGGGCCACAGGGTTCTCGATCTGCTGCTGGATCGCGCGCTTCAGCGGACGTGCGCCGAACACCGGGTCGTAGCCCGCGCTGGCGATTTTCTCCAGCGCCATCTCGGTGATATCCAGCGTCATGTCCATGCGGGCCAGGCGGGCCTGCAGGCGTTGCAGCTGGATGCGGGCGATGGACTCGATATTCTTCTGGTCCAGCGCGTGGAACACCACCACCTCGTCGATCCGGTTCAGGAACTCGGGCCGGAAATGCGTGCGCACCTCCTGCCAGACGGCGCCCTTCACCGCTTCCTGCGGCTCGCCGGACATCGACTGGATGATCTGCGAGCCGAGATTCGACGTCATCACGATCACGGTGTTCTTGAAGTCCACGGTGCGCCCTTGGCCATCGGTCAGTCGGCCATCGTCCAGCACCTGCAGCAGCACGTTGAACACGTCCGGGTGCGCCTTCTCGACTTCGTCGAGCAGAATCACCGCGTACGGCTTGCGACGCACGGCTTCGGTCAGGTAGCCGCCCTCGTCATAGCCCACGTATCCCGGCGGCGCACCAATCAGGCGGCTCACGCTGTGCTTCTCCATGAACTCGCTCATGTCGATGCGGATCAGGTGCTCTTCGGAATCGAACATGAACTCGGCCAATGCCTTGCACAGTTCGGTCTTGCCCACGCCGGTCGGCCCCAGGAACAGGAACGAGCCATACGGCTTGTTCTCGTCCGACAGTCCGGCACGCGAGCGGCGGATGGCGTCGGACACCAGCCGCACGGCCTCGTCCTGCCCCACCACACGGTTGTGCAGCCGGTCTTCCATCTTGAGCAGCTTCTCGCGCTCGCCCTGCATCATCTTGGCCACAGGGATACCCGTGGCGCGGCTGACCACCTCGGCAATTTCCTCGGCGCCCACCTGCGTGCGCAGCAGCTTGTTGGGCTGCTTCTCGGCATTGGCCTCGGCCTTGTTCGCGGCCTGCAGCTTGCCTTCCAGTTCGGGCAACTTGCCGTACTGGAGTTCAGCCACCTTGTCGAGCTTGCCTTCACGCTGCAGGCGCGTGATCTCCATCTTGATCTTCTCGATCTCTTCCTTCAGCGCGGCAGCACCCTGGGCAGCGCCCTTCTCGGCACGCCAGATCTCGTCGAGGTCCGCATACTCCTTGTCCAGCCGCACGATTTCCTGCTCGATCAGTTCCAGACGTTTGCGCGATGCCTCGTCGGTTTCCTTCTTGACGGCCTCGCGCTCGATCTTGAGCTGGATGTTGCGACGTTCGAGCTTGTCCATCGCCTCGGGCTTCGAGTCGATTTCCATCTTGATGCGCGCCGCCGCCTCGTCGATCAGGTCGATCGCCTTGTCCGGCAGGAACCGGTCCGTGATGTAGCGGTGCGACAGTTCCGCCGCCGCCACGATGGCCGGATCGGTGATCTCCACCTTGTGGTGCAGCTCGTACTTTTCCTGCAGGCCGCGCAGGATGGCGATGGTCGCCTCCACGCTCGGCTCCTCGACCAGCACCTTCTGGAAGCGGCGCTCCAGCGCTGCATCCTTCTCGATGTACTTGCGGTACTCGTTCAGCGTGGTGGCGCCGATGCAGTGCAGTTCGCCACGCGCCAGCGCCGGCTTGAGCATGTTGCCCGCATCGATCGCACCCTCGGCCTTGCCCGCGCCCACCATCGTGTGGATTTCATCGATGAAGACGATGGTCTGGCCTTCATCCTTGGCCACGTCGCTCAGCACGGACTTGAGCCGTTCCTCGAACTCGCCGCGATATTTGGCGCCCGCCAGCAGGCCGGCCATGTCGAGCACCAGCACGCGCTTGTTCTTGAGCGTCTCCGGCACCTCGCCGTTGACGATACGTTGCGCCAGCCCTTCGACGATGGCGGTCTTGCCCACGCCCGGCTCGCCAATCAGCACCGGATTGTTCTTGGTGCGACGCTGCAGGATCTGGATCGCGCGACGGATTTCATCATCGCGGCCGATCACCGGGTCGAGCTTGCCTGCACGAGCCCGCTCGGTCAGGTCGATCGTGTATTTCTTCAGTGCCTCGCGCTGCGATTCGGCATCGGCGCTATTTACCCCGTCACCACCGCGCACGGCGGTAATCGCCGCTTCCAGCGACTTGCGCGACAGGCCGTTCTCGCGTGCGATACGCCCCGTGTCGCCCTTGTCGTCGGACACGGCCAGCAGGAACAGTTCGCTGGCGATGAACTGGTCGTTACGCTTGATCGCTTCCTTCTCGGTAGCGTTCAGCAGGTTGTTCAGGTCGCGACCAACCTGGATCTCGTTGGTGCCCTGAACCTGCGGCAGGCGCTTGATGGCCGCGTCCAGCGCGGTCTGCAGGCCGGCCACATTGACGCCGGCACGCGACAGCAACGTGCGCGCAGAGCCATCGTCCTGCGCCAGCAGTGCACGCAGCAGGTGTTGGGGTTCGATGTACTGGTTGTCGTTGCCGAGCGCGAGGCTTTGCGCCTCGGCCAGTGCTTCCTGGAACCGGGTAGTAAGTTTGTCGATACGCATCAGGTGCCCTCTCTCAATAGTGAAAGTGTGTCCTGTTGCGGGGATGCGAGGTTACAGCTCGACGGCTGCTCTTGCGCGAAAGCCCTGCCGGACACGGTACTCCGGAAAGATAGGGCTTTGCCTTGACATTTCAAGCGGCGCTGTTGCAGTTTTGACAACCTTCCGGCGGAAAACCGGAAGGTTGTGCTGTGGCGCCGACAGAAAGCCAGTCAGTTGGGGTTTGGTTAGCGCTTAGTTGGGAATATCCACCGTCGCGCCGCTGACCGTGATCACGTCACCGGCTGCCGGGGTGGCGGCCATCGGCGGGACGTTGGAGGGGAGAATCTGCGGGCCGACTGCAGCAGAGTTGCTGCCGCCCCGCGCCGTGGTCCGCACCACCTGCGACGGCGGCAACGCCGTGCCGTTGCGCAGGTTGGCGTAGACCGAGTCGAGCGCCCGGTTCAGGTACAGGTGAAGCGGGATGTATCGCGCCGCATAGCCGGGCAGCACATCGATGAACCCGTCAAAGTGCTGCGCGTTCGTCACCTCGATATACGAGAGCTTGCTGGCGCTACCCTCCACCGACTTGTTCAACCCGAGATAAGGTCGCGAGGTGTGATTCACCGGCAGCAGCGCATCGTTGCGGCCATGCACGATCACGGTCGGCTTGCCGCGCAGGTTGCCGTTACGGTACGTCTCGGCAATACCGGCCTGCACTGCAGCGTTGCCCGTCAGGGCATTGCGCAGGCACAGGGCGCCGTCGAGATTGGCGTCCGCGCGGGACGTGGATGGCGAAGTCGACGCGAAATCCTTGATCGGGCCGGTTGGCAACGGGTTGGCATCGTTGATCAGCGTGACGATGCCGCTAGGCGGCACGCCATTGCCGGTGGAGAAGAACTGCGCCAGCGTTGCGGCAGGGATCGCGAGGGGCTTGAAATCGGAACCCGTCACCGCAAAGCTGTAGTTGCAGAGCCGGTCAGTGACGCTGGCGCGTGCATAGGCGTTCGCATAGGTGACCGAAATCGAACTTGCGACTTCGAGTGCCGACAGCGACGCATAGAGGTCATCCGATTCCGACTCCCAACCCGCGTTACGTAGCGCCGTCCGGGCGGCAGCCGACTGGTCGTCGGTCGTCGCGCCGGTGACCAGGTTCTTGTCAGCCAGCGACTGGCAACGGTTCGTGGCTTGCAGCAGCGCGCCAGCCGACGGGGCGTTGACAAGGTTGACATCCTGCCGCGCGCAAAGCTGGAACAGGTTCGCCGTCGTCGTGTAGTCGTACAAATGCTTGCCCGAGGCCGGTACTTGTACGCCACCGCGTCGCACCACGATGGCCGGGCTGGGTGGCATTTCCACATTCGGCTCGCCCACCGCCACCCCGTCGATCAGCCCCGTCGTATCCTGTTCCGCCGCCGCAATCGCCGCGCCGCCGCCGTTGGAAACCGCCGACGCGATCACCAGCACATTGGAGGCCGAGAACGTGGCCTGCCGCACCCCGTCCGAGCCCATCGTGCCGTACTTGTCATTGATGGCGAACAGCGTGAACTCGATGGCCTGCAGCGTGTTCTTGCCCCAGTTGGCCTCGGGATTCTGCTGCGAATGCGCGTGCTTGAACGCCTGCCGGTGCGGGTAGGCGGCGGTGAAATCGGCCAGCGACTGGCTGCCCGGCTGGGCGGCGAACTGCGCCAGCTTGCCCGCGCCGGCGCGGCCCTGCCGCGTACCGTTGATCAGCGGCACCGTGTCGCTGTCGAGGTCGTGCGGCGCCGCACCCGTGCCCTTGTCCGTGTAGGCCACGGCGCAGCCGCGTTTCAGGCCCCATTCACCTACCGCGATGCCGCCATAGATGCCGCGCGACCCTGAAGACGTAGCGCTGATGATGCAGGGGTTGTTGCGGTCGAACGTATCCGGAATTTGTGCCATCAGCGTCACGTTCTGGCGACCCGTGCCGTCATCGGAGTAAGCGATGTATTCGACACCCGGCACCTTGCCTTGCCCGCTGGTCACATTGCCCTGCGCATCCACGTTCGGGCCGTAGAGCGAGCCGTATCCGCCCGCCGGATTGACATCGACGATGGCGCGGTAGTTCGTGAAGATGGCATTGCGCCGCAACTCCGCCGCCGTCGGATTGTTCGGGTCCGCGAAGACCGGCGCCGTCCCGCCAATGCCATCCTTGCCCAACCCGCCAGTGGCCAGGTCATCGCTGACGCCGTCATAGGTCTGGATGCCGATCGTCCCCACCACAAAGCTCGGCCGGTTGTTGGGGTTCTGCGTCGGACTGGGTGGAGTGCTGGTGTTCGAGGGCGGTCCGTCGTCGCTGCCGCAGGCCGCCAGCGTCAGCGCGGCCAGGGCAGCGGTAACGGCAGCAGACAGGGCGGTGCGACGGAAGGATGCGCGGGCATGGCTGGGCTGCATGGGATTGTCTCCTCGTTCTGGATCGGACTTATGGGAAAGCACGCCACAGTGCACCGGCACGCGAGGGCCGGGCACCTTGAATCGAGACAGCAACAGCAAGGGGCCGGATTGTGGGGATGCCGCGGCGGGCCGGCTAGCGCGCGCAGCTGAGGGAAGCAGTACAACCGGCGCTTGCAGTGCAGCAAGGCCGGTTCGTCAGGACATCATAGGCGCTAAACAGCACCCGAAGGCAGGCGGCGGGATCGGGAGTGTTACCTATGTCTCCGAACGCAAGCACGCGCTAGGAAGGCGTCAGGCGAACAACGTCCGGTACGACCAGATGCCGACGGCAGTCAGCAGCACCGAACCGCCGAGATGCAGGACAAGATGCGCCAGCGCCCAGCGATAGTCACCGGACACCAGGTTATTCAGCACTTCGCTCGAAAATGTGGAGAACGTGGTCAGCCCACCCAGAAAACCGGTGATAGCGAGCAGACGCCACTCCGGCGGCAGGTCCGGATGGCTCTGGAAGAACGCCACCGCCAATCCGATCAGGTAGCCGCCGATCAGGTTCGACGCCAGCGTACCGTACGGAAGCGCCGGGTTCGCCGCATTCCACATGACAGAAAACCCCCAGCGCAGCCAGGCACCCACGGCGGCGCCCACGCCCACTGCTGCAAAGCCAAGCGGACCCATATTGTTCTTTTCGTTTGCGTTACGGTTTGGAAGGAAATTACTGTGCGGCGTCCGGATCGGCATTCAGCGAGGCAATGCCCCACCGCGCCAGCGCCGCATCGTCGGACACGCGGGCATCTACCCAGCGCGCACCATGGGGAGTCTCTTCCTTCTTCCAGAACGGCGCTTCCGATTTCAGGTAATCCATGATGAATTCGCACGCCTGGAACGATGCTCCACGATGGGCCGAGGCCACGGCGACCAGCACGATCTGGTCCAGCGGCTGCAGCAACCCCACCCGATGGATGATCGTCACGCCCAAAAGCGGCCAGCGCTCCCGCGCGGCGGTCTCGATCTGCGCCAGCGCCTTTTCCGTCATGCCCGGATAGTGCTCAAGCTCCATCGTGCTGACCCGGGCGCCGTCACTCACGTCGCGCACGGTGCCGATAAAGCTCGCTACTGCTCCTACGCCGGGATTGCCTGCGCGCAGGGCAGCCACTTCCACGCCAAGATCGAAATCCTCATGCTGCACGCGCACCGTCATGTCAGCCTCCGGTCACGGGCGGGAAAAACGCCACCTCGCAGCCTTCGGCCAGCGGGGTATCGGCGCGGGCCACCGTGTGGTCCACAGCCATCCGCAGCGCCCGCCCTTCGGCCAGCGCCTCGGCCCATGCACCGCCACGGGTGCGCAGCCAGGCCCGCAGTTCTCCCACGGTTGCCACACCGGCAGGCACCTCGGCACGTTCGGCGCCCTGCCCCACCTGTTCCCGCACGCTGGCGAAGTATCGAAGTTCGAGTTGCATCGGATCGGAAAAGACTCAGGCCAGCAGGCTGGCAAATGGAATGAACTGCACGGTATCGCCGCGCGCAATCGGCTGGTTCGGCGGATTGTCGATCAATCCGTCGCCCCATACCGTCGAGGTCAGCACGCCCGAACTCTGGTTCGGGAACAGGTCCAGCCCGCCCGCATCGTTGAGCCGCGCGCGCAGGAACTCGTTGCGACGATCGCCCTTCGGCAGGTCGAAGTCGGCGCGCAACGCCAGACGGCGCGGCGTCACGTCTGCCACGCCTTGCAGGCGCAGCAGGAACGGCCGCACGAACAGCAGGAAGGTCACAAAGCTCGACACGGGGTTGCCCGGCAGGCCGATGAAGAAGGTCGGTCTTTCGTCGCCATTGCTACCGTTGCCCACCTGTCCGAATGCCAGCGGCTTGCCCGGCTTGATGGCGATCTGCCACAGATCCAGGCGCCCCTCGGCGGTGACCGCCGGGCGGATATGGTCTTCCTCGCCCACCGAGACACCGCCCGAGGTGATGATCAGGTCGTGGCCCTCGGCGGCACGGCGCAGCGTGTCGCGCGTGGCGGCCAGCGTGTCGGGCACGATGCCGAAATCGGACACTTCGCACCCCAGGTTTTCCAGCAGACCACGCAGCGTGAAGCGGTTAGAGTTGTAGATCGCACCGGGACGGAGCGGCTCGCCGGGCATCGCCAGTTCGTCGCCGGTAAAGAACACGGCCACACGCACGCGGCGAATCACGTCAAGCCGGGCCTGTCCCACCGAAGCGGCCAGCCCGAGCGCCTGCGGCGACAACCGCGCGCCGGCCGGCAGGATCACGCTACCCGCTTCAATATCCTCGCCGGCGCGGCGAATCCATTCGCCCGATGCCGGCACGTGATTGACGATGACGGCATCGCCATCGGCCTCACACTGCTCCTGCATGACCACGGCATCGGCGCCGGGCGGAATCAACCCACCCGTGAAGATGCGCGCGGCGGTCCCCGCTGCCAGTTCGCTGCCGACATGGCCGGCGGGAATGCGCTGCGAGACCGGCAGGCGCGTGCCTGCGGCTGGCACGTCGGCAGCGCGCATGGCGTAACCATCCATCGACGTGTTATCGGCCGGCGGCACGCGCAGCCCGCTCGTGACCGGCGCAGCCAGCACGCGGCCATTGGCGTCGAGCGTAGGGATGGATTCGATATCGGTGATGGGACGGGCGCCGGCCATCAAGGCGTCGAGCGCCTGGGCCATGGTCAGCATCGGAGGACGTGCCGCGGGTTGTGTCATGGAATCGTGGGGGTCTGGTTGGTCCCGCAAACGAAACAGCCCCCGGCGCGGAACGCTCGGGGGCCGTGGCAGCGGGGCCCGGCAAACCCGATTGTAGCGAGTTGGCGCCGAGCCGGCTTTACGCGTGCTGATACTGCAGATTACAGGCCGGTGTGCGCGGCGATGTACGCCTTGACCTTCTCGGCATCGGCGGGCATGACCTCGAAGCGCTGCGGCAGCGTCTCGATACCGTCGAATGCAGCGGGCCGCTCGGGCTCATGTCCCAGTGCCTCGCGAATCGTGTCCGCAAACTTGGCCGGCAGCGCCGTCTCCAGCACCACCATCGGCACACCCGGCGACAGATGCTCGCGCGCCACCTTCACGCCATCGGCAGTGTGGGTGTCGATGGTCACGCCGTAGCGCGCCTTCACATCGCGGATGGTCGCCAGGCGATCTTCGTGCGTGCTGCGGCCCGAGACAAAGCCGAACTGGCGGATGCGGTCGAATTCCGGCGTGCCGGCCAGATCGAAGCCGCCCTTGGTATCCACGTCGCGGAACATCGCGGCCAGCTTGTCGCCATCCTGGCCCAGCAGGTCGAACACGAAGCGCTCGAAGTTCGACGCCTTCGAGATATCCATGCTCGGGCTCGACGTGTGGTACGTCTGCGCCGAGGTCCGCACGCGATAGGTGCCCGTGCGGAAGAACTCGTCCAGCACGTCGTTTTCGTTCGTGGCCACCACCAGCTTGTCGATCGGCAGACCCATCATGCGCGCGATGTGTCCTGCGCAGACGTTGCCGAAGTTGCCCGACGGCACGCAGAACGACACCTTCTGGCCGGGGCCATCGGTCGCCAGCAGCCAGCCCTTGAAGTAATAGACCACCTGCGCCACCACACGGGCCCAGTTGATCGAGTTCACGGTGCCAATGCGCTGGCGGGCCTTGTATGCGTGATCGTTCGACACCGCCTTGACGATGTCCTGCGCGTCGTCGAACACGCCTTCGATCGCGATATTGAAGATATTCGGGTCCTGCAGGCTGAACATCTGCGCAGTCTGGAACGCACTCATCTTGCGATGCGGGCTCAGCATGAACACGCGGATACCTTCCTTGCCGCGCATCGCGTACTCGGCGGCGCTGCCGGTGTCACCCGACGTGGCACCCAGGATGTTCAGCTTCAGTCCGGCACGCTTCAGTGCGTACTCGAACAGGTTGCCGAGCAACTGCATCGCCATGTCCTTGAACGCGAGTGTCGGACCGTTGGACAGACCCAGCAGTTGCAGCTTCGTCCCGCTCTCGCCTTCCACGCCCAGCGTGCGCAGCGGCGTGATATCCGCCGTGTTGTCGCCCGGGCGCGCGTTGCAGTACACCTCGGCCCGATAGGTCTTGCGCGTCAGCGCACGCAGATCCTCGGACGGGATGTCGTCACAGAAGCGCGACAGCACTTCGTAAGCCAGATCGGCATACGGCAGCTTGCGCCACGCTTCCAGTTCGTCAGCGGTGATTTGCGGATACTGCTTCGGCAGGTAGAGGCCGCCGTCCGGGGCCAGGCCGCCGAGCAGGATTTCCGAGAACGATTGCGGCATGTCATGGCCGCGCGTCGACTGATAGTTCATCGCGATTCTTTAATTCAGTTCTTCCATGCGCAGACGCGTCACCGGCGACAGCACCGTCTGCAGGCTTTCGATGCTGCGGATGGCGGCATTGATCTGCTTTTCGCGCGTCAGGTGCGTCAGGATGATGATGTCGGTCTGCGGCTCGCCTTCGCGCGATTCCTTCTGCAGCATCGCGTCGATGCTGATGCCGCCTTCGGCCAGGATGCGGGTGATCTCGGCCAGCACGCCGGTCTGATCCGCCACGCGCATGCGCATGTAGTACGAGCTGGTGACTTCCTCGATGGGCAGCACCGGCACGCTCGACAGCTCGTCCGGCTGGAACGCCAGGTGCGGCACACGATGGTTCGGATCGGCCGTGTGCAGGCGCGTCACGTCCACCAGGTCGGCAATCACGGCCGAGGCGGTCGGCTCGGCGCCCGCGCCCTTGCCGTAGTACAGCGTGGCGCCCACGGCGTCGCCCTGCACCAGCACCGCGTTCATCGCACCTTCCACGTTGGCGATCAGGCGCGACGCCGGCACCAGCGTCGGATGCACGCGCAGTTCCACGCCTTCCTCACGGCGGCGCGTGATGCCCAGCAGCTTGATGCGGTAGCCCAGCTCCTCGGCGTACTTGATATCGACAGCGGAGAGCTTGGTGATGCCCTCCACGTGGGCGCGATCGAACTGCACCGGCATGCCGAAGGCAATGGCGCTCATCAGCGTGACCTTGTGCGCGGCGTCGATACCTTCGATGTCGAAGGTAGGGTCCGCTTCGGCATAACCCAGTTGCTGCGCTTCCTTGAGCACGGTGTCGAAATCCAGGCCCTTGTCGCGCATCTCGGACAGGATGAAGTTCGTCGTGCCGTTGATGATGCCGGCGATCCACTGGATGCGGTTCGCGGTCAGGCCCTCGCGCAGCGCCTTGATGATGGGGATGCCACCAGCCACGGCGGCCTCGAAGGCCACGATCACGCCCTTGCGGCGCGCGGCTTCGAAGATCTCGTTGCCATGCACGGCCAGCAGCGCCTTGTTGGCGGTCACCACGTGCTTGCCGTTCTCGATGGCCTTCAGCACCAGTTCGCGCGCGATGCCGTAGCCGCCGATCAGTTCCACCACGATGTCGATGTCGGGGCGCGTCACCACTTCGTTGGCGTCGCTGACTACATCCACCGAGCCACCGGTCAGTTCACGGGCGCGCTCGGTGTTGAGGTCGGCCACCACCGCAATCTCGATGCCGCGGCCTGCGCGGCGACGAATTTCCTCCTGATTGCGCTGGAGCACGTTGAACGTGCCGCTACCGACGGTACCGATGCCGAGAAGGCCGACTTTGATGGGATTCATGGACGTCTGACTCTGGGTTGCTTGATACGAAAAATGGGGGACGCCCCGGCGTTACAGCGTGCCGTGACGTTTGCGATAGTTCTCAAGGAAGCGCGCCACGCGGTTGATCGCCTCGCGCAGGTCTTCCTCGTGGGGCAGGAACACGATCCGGAAGTGGTCCGGCGCGCCCCAGTTGAAGCCGGTGCCTTGCACCAGCAGCACTTTCGACTCCTGCAACAATTCGTAGATGAACTCCTGGTCGTCCTGGATCGGGTACATCGACAGGTCGAGCTTCGGAAACAAATACAGCGCCGCCTTCGGCTTGACGCAGGTAATGCCGGGAATCTTGGTAATAAGTTCGTAAGCCAGGTCGCGCTGGCGGCGCAGCCGCCCACCGTCGCCCACGAGATCGTTGATGCTCTGGTAGCCGCCCAGCGCGGTCTGGATCGCCCATTGGCCCGGCACGTTGGCGCACAGGCGCATCGACGAGAGCATGTTCAGGCCCTCGATATAGTCCTGCGCGGGGCGCTTGTCGCCCGACACCACCATCCAGCCGGCGCGGTAGCCGCACGAGCGATAGTTCTTGGACAGCCCGTTGAACGTGACCGTCAGCACATCGGTCGAGAGCGACCCGATCGACGTATGCGTCACGCCGTCGTACAGCACCTTGTCGTAGATCTCGTCGGCGAAAATGATCAGGCCATGCTCGCGCGCGATGACGACGATTTCCTTCAGCAACTCGTCCGAATACAGCGCCCCGGTCGGGTTGTTCGGGTTGATGATGACGATGCCGCGCGTGTTCGGGGTGATCTTGCGGCGGATGTCGTCGAGGTCCGGCATCCAGCCGTTGCCCTCGTCGCACATGTAGTGGACGGGCGTGCCGCCGGACAGGCTGACCGCAGCCGTCCACAGCGGATAGTCGGGCGCCGGCACCAGCATTTCGTCGCCGCTGTTCAGCAGCGCGTTCATCGCCATGACGATCAGCTCGGACGCGCCGTTGCCCACATAGATGTCTTCCAGCCCCACGCCCTGGATCTGCTTTTCCTGGGTGTAGTGCATGATCGCCTTGCGCGCGGCGAAAATGCCCTTCGAATCCGAGTAACCCGCCGAATTGGGCAGGTTGCGCATCATGTCCTGCTGGATTTCCTCCGGCGCATCGAAACCGAACACGGCCAGGTTGCCGATGTTCAGCTTGATGATCTTGTGGCCCTCTTCCTCCATCTGCCGGGCCTTTTCCAGCACCGGGCCGCGGATGTCATAGCAAACGTTCTGGAGCTTGTTCGATTTCTGGATGGGTTTCACGGCGGAGTTGGCTGAGGTCAGGGCAAGCTGCCCGTCCCGGAGGCAGCGGTATTGGGAATCTTCTGGATTGTCCTGGGTGTCTGGCGGCGCGTATCGCCGTATGGCGTGGCGAGCGTGGCAGACCGGGAGGGTAGGGTAGGAGAACGGTCATTACTGACCCCCTCCCCCCTAAGAACCGTACGTGCGAGTTTCCCCGCATACGGCTCAAGCCTCTACAAAGTATATGGACGAATCATACACCGGCTTCACAGCAACTTGGCCGTGGAAATGGACTTGAATATGACAATCGGGGTGCACCAGAACGCGGTTCCCTAGAGCATCCGAGCCCCCGGATACCCGAGGTTCGATGTGATGGTCATCCCATCCTGTTTCTTTGGTAATCTTGCTCTGGCATACCGCACACAAGCCCCGCTGGGACATGAACAGCTTTGCCCACTGCCTTCGGTACGACATGCTTTCTGCCATACGTTCCTGCCGCAGCGTCTCGCCATACATTTCCTGCGCTGGGTCGAAGGGATGGTAGTCCCCGCGAACCTTCTTGTGCCTCCGGATAGGCGTACTCGGCATCGAATACAGTTCCATCCAGTAGCGCTCACCCGCCCTATTCCACATCGTGGCACCGAACACCCAGTTCCGGTTCCCAACTGAGGCGAAGTATGTCCTTCGCACCCACTCGGTATCCTTCCTTCGGTGTCGCCGCTTTGCCCACCTCCATAGAGACCTAAAAATCAGATGCTCCATGTGGGCGAACATCGCTTTCGCAACCACTGGGCTGTGATACTGCGCCCAGCCCCTCAGCATCGGGTTCAACGTCTGGATTAAATCTGCCGTCCGTTTCCCCCTATGTGTCCCGATGACCTCCTTGACCTTGCGATAGAACGCTTGCGCGTTTTTCTTGCTCGGTTTGATGAGCAGCGTTCCCGAGTATTTCCGGAAATTCCACCCAAGAAAGTCAAAGCCGTCAGCGATGTTGACGATTCGTGTTTTCTCCGTGGAGAGCGTCAGTCCCCGTGTTGCTAGGAACTGCTCTACCCACGGCTTCACTTCGTGCTCCAAAACTTCCGGCGTGTTGCCGGTGATCACAAAGTCATCCGCGTACCGTACGACGTTCACTTTCAGCTTCTTCGTGTTGGCAACGCCCAGTCTTGCCCGCAAGGACTCGATCAGTTGTTGCTCCAACCCGTTCAGTGCCACATTTGCCAAGGTCGGGGAAATGATGCCCCCCTGTGGTGTTCCAGCGTCGGTCGCCTGAAACTGGCCCTGAAAGACCACGCCAGCTTTCAACCACTTCCGTAGGATTGCTTTATCCATAGGGACATTGCGCTCCAGCCAGTCGTGGCTGATATGGTCAAAGCACCCTTTGATATCTGCTTCCAACACCCATTGAGCCGAGGCTTTCTTGGATAGGGAAACAAACAGCTGGGACATGGCATCCGCAGTAGAGCGATTGATCCGAAACCCGTAAGAGTTCGGGTCGCTCGTTCCTTCGGACACCGGTTCCAGCGCCAGCAGATACAGCGCCTGCATGGCCCGGTCGTGCATGGTCGGAATGCCCAGAGGGCGTTCTTTCCCATTTGCCTTGGGGATGTACACCCGCCTTAACGGCAGCGGGCGATACCCCCGGCGCTTCAACCTCCCAATGGCTGCCCATCGGGCTTCAGGTGAGTCCCACTCGACGCGGTCGACTCCCGCCGTCCGCGCTCCTTGGTTCATCGCCACTCGTCGTACCGCCGATGCTTTGGCGGAAAACGAGCGGGTCAGAGATCGTTGCAAGGCTTTCACCCTGCGCCAATCCCCTTCCTGTGTTGCCTTCGCAATTCGAATCTGCATTGCCCGAACATTCCGGTCGACGCGGCGCCAGTTGATGTCGCCCCATCGCTGCGGGATGCCGGAGGGCGCAGATTCATCCTCTCGGATCAATGCTTCCATGCTGCTCTCCTATCTTGAGGACTTCCCCAAACAGCAGAGACAACATGCCCCCTTGGGGGCATGTCACCCCCCAAAGGGAAGAAAATTAAACAAGCGAGTTCAGTCAGCCGTCTTGCGACGAAAGACCAGTTGGAAGTCTGCTCGCTTTCGCGTGGGATGATGTTTCAACCCCTATCCGGATCATTACAACCCGGCGTTCGCTTTCTCCAACCTCCCATACCCGCACAGCCAACAGCGTCCCTTGCGGTTCGCCTGCCAGAGCCATACGGCGCTCCGGCAGCCATACGGGCTTACCACGTTCCCTGCGCATTACACGACTGGCTTAGGGCCTGCCTCTTCGCCGGTGATCTATCTAGCGACGTACTCCGACTTTCGAGCGGAGCATCCGATCACGTACCGTTTGGTTAGTGCCTATCAGCAGCTTTGGCACCGCCTTATTTACGACGTTTATCAGCAGTTCACTTACATTACCCATACCAGTCAGCCTGGCTCCTTGACCCCATTGCTGCTCGGAGTCTCTGCGAACCTATCTCACGACAGGGACGCACCCTTACAGGGGCTACGTTGTCAGGAGAGCTTCACACCCCACCGTTACCAGTGACGCATGTCTCCCTAGGCTACTGCTAGTCGCATAGCAGGTTCTCTATCGAGGCACCCTCGCGGGTGTATTCGACCGAACCATAACGCGCAGAGCTATCGCTCCGGGAACCTCACTTCATTACTTCAGTGCCTCCGTGCTGGCAGGCGCTTGACGACAGACGGGCTCTTGCGAGCGCATGGCCTGCGTCCCAAAGAACGTAGCGCCGACCCTATTGGGCCGGTTTAAATGCTATGTAGCGAACACGCAGCGAAACTGCTGCTGCATGTCCACCCGCACCCTCCGGGGAGCGTGCGTACTGCAAAGACACCTGCCCAAAGGCAAGCGTCCCCGCCTTTGGGCAATGGCTGGAAATCCATCCAGCAAATAGCAAGCTGCGAGTTAGCGGATACGCTGGCCTTCCCACAACACATGGACTCGCTCCAACCTTGCGGCTGGGCTTGTCAAAGCAAGAAATGGCTGAGATGGGACGGTTCAGGCCGAGGCCTTCCCCTTGTCTCAGCAAAGGTCGATGCTCTATTGAGCGTGCTCTTAACGATGAGCTACCGGACACGAAGAGTGCGTGTCGCACCAAAAGCTATAAGATATCGGATTATGACAGACTTCGGCATGGATTCTTGCATCGCAGCGTACCTTCCGGACCACTGCGCGCACGATCCTGCCACGAACCCGCCGCGCCCTCCCTTCCCTGGCGCTTCCGGCGAGCCTCAGGCCTCCCGGATGCAGCGCGCGGCACGAGGCCCCCGTCTTGAAACTCCACGCAGATTCCCCCCAGAACCTCAATACCGTGACCAGCTACGGTCCCGGCTATGTCGAAATCAACGCCGTGCGGCATGAGCAGTCGGTCCTTGTGCTGCCCCAGGGTGATGTCGAACCCTGGCCCGTTGCGCGGTTCGAGGATCTCGAACCCGCACACTTCGAGGCCCTGCTCGAAAAAATGCCAGAAGTGGTACTACTCGGCACTGGCCAGAAGCTGCGCTTCCCGCATCCCCGCCTGACTGCCGCCCTGGCGCGCCGGCATATCGGCGTGGACGCGATGGACTTGCAGGCGGCGTGCCGTACCTACAATATCCTGATGGCCGAGGGTCGCCGCGTGGCCGCCATCCTGCTGGTGGAGGATGCCGCGCCGCAGGGGTGATCGCGCGGTCCACTATCCATGCTTGACGGCCACGCCGTCTCGCGGATTGAAGACCGGTGGTTACAGGTTACGCCCGCGCCACGCTTGAAGTCTGGCTGACTGCCCCAATCTGCACCCGCCAATGGCGCAATCCCGGCGCAAGACCGGGGTGCTGCCGACACCGATGACGCACACGCCCTCCAGGAGAGCCACCAGCATGACCGTCAGTCTCAACAAGGCCGTTCCCGACTTCCAGGCTCCCGCTACCGGCGGGGACTTCCGGCTGGCCGACCAGCGCGGCAAGTCCGTGGTCCTGTACTTCTACCCGAAGGACAATACGCCGGGCTGCACCACTGAGGCCATGAACTTCCGCGACCAGCACGAGGCATTCGAGGCGGCTGGCGTGGCGGTGTTCGGCATCTCGCGCGACAGCCTGAAGTCGCATGAGAATTTCAAAACCAAGCTCGAACTCCCCTTCGAACTGATTTCCGACGGCGACGAGGCCATCTGCAATATCTTCGACGTCATCAAGATGAAAAAGATGTATGGCAAGGAAGTGCGCGGCATCGAGCGCAGCACCTTCATCCTCGACGCCAAGGGCGTGCTGCGTCACGAACTGCGTGGCATCAAGGTGCCGAACCACGTGGACGAGGTACTGGAGATCGTCAAGGGATTGTGAGGCCGGCGTGACAGTGGAACCGCTGAACCGCCAATCCAGTTGCGTGCCCGCTACGCCCCTCAGTCCGATTGCCAAACGGAAAACGTTCGGGTAGATTTGGACGCAATGCGTTCAGATCCCAGTTGCCACACTGTTGAATCGTACCGGCCCATCAGGTTGAGTCCCAGGGCTGGTAGCGGACCTGCCGTGTCGTGGGTCCGCGAAAGAAGCCGCCACACCTGTTCTTCAGGCCTGGCGGCTTTTTTGTTTGCCCGTCTTCATGCACGATCCATCGCTTTCCCGCTCACCCTTCCTCAACCTACTCACCTCACGGTTTCCCGGCTTCCTGCCGTTCGCTGGTCGTACGCAAGCTTTTTCTCGCCCCCGTTAGCCCCCTGAAAGGAACGCCAAGCATGCCGCTGCCTACCATGCCCGCCAAGCCTGCCCAACTGCTGGACCCGAGCGAATTCGCCCCGGTCACACTACCCAAGGCCAAAGCAGCGCAGGGTAAGAAACCTGTGCCGGCCCTCGAGCGTGTGGCTCTGCTCGAGACCGGCGACTCCCAGGCACCCGCCACCCGCGCGCGCGCCGGCAGCACAACACGCGCCAAGAAAGCGGAAACACCGGCTCCGGCCACCACCGCGCCGGCAGCACCCGCTGTCAGCCTGGTCAAGCCGGCTGCCGGTCCCACGCGCCGCGCACGCAAGGACACCGGTCCGAGCAAGCTGTTCGTGCTCGACACCAACGTGCTGATGCACGACCCTAGCTCGCTGTTCCGCTTTGAAGAGCACGACGTCTATCTGCCGATGATGACGCTCGAGGAGCTCGACAATCACAAGAAGGGCATGAGCGAAGTCGCGCGCAACGCGCGGATGGTCAGCCGCACGCTCGACCAACTTGTGGGCGGCACCGATGGTGTGCTCGACGAGGGTCTGCCGCTGGCCGGCCTTGGCAATCGCGACGCCGCAGGCAAGCTGTTCTTCCAGACGCGGCTCAACGAGATCAAGTTGCCCGAGGGGCTGCCGCAAGGCAAGGCGGACAACCAGATCCTGGGCGTGGTCAGCGCGTTGCAGCAGCAGTTCCCGGAGCGCCAGGTCGTGCTGGTGTCGAAAGACATCAACATGCGCATCAAGGCGCGTGCCCTGGGCCTGCCGGCCGAGGACTACTTCAACGACCAGGTCCTGGAAGACAAGGACCTGCTGTACTCGGGCGTGATGCAGTTGCCCAACGACTTTTGGGCCAAGCACGGCAAGGGCGTGGAAAGCTGGCAGGACCCGAAGTCCGGCACGATGTTCTATCGCCTGACCGGCCCGCTTGTACCGTCGTTCCTGGTCAACCAGTTCGTCTACCTCGAGCCGATGGACGGCAGCCTGCCGCTCTACGCGCAGGTCAAGGAGATCAACGGCAAGACCGCCCTGCTTCAAACGCTGAAGGACTACACCCACAACAAGAACAACGTGTGGAGCGTGGTCGCCCGCAACCGCGAGCAGAACTTCGCACTGAACCTGCTGATGAGCCCCGATGTCGATTTCGTGACGCTGCTGGGCCAGGCCGGAACAGGCAAGACGCTGCTGGCACTGGCATCGGGGCTGGAGCAGGTGCTCGACCAGAAGATCTACAACGAGATTATCGTCACGCGTGCCACCGTGCCCGTAGGTGAGGACATCGGTTTCCTGCCGGGTACCGAGGAAGAGAAGATGCAGCCCTGGATGGGCGCGTTCGACGACAACCTCGAAGTCCTGCAGAAAAGCGACGACAGCGCCGGCGAATGGGGTCGCGCGGCCACGCAGGAACTGATCCGCTCGCGCATCAAGGTCAAGAGCATGAACTTCATGCGCGGCCGTACCTTCGTGAACAAGTTCGTCATCATCGACGAGGCGCAGAACCTGACGCCGAAGCAGATGAAGACGCTGGTCACACGGGCGGGTCCGGGCACCAAGATCGTCTGCCTGGGCAATATCGCCCAGATCGACACGCCCTACCTGACCGAAGGTTCGTCGGGCCTGACCTACGTGGTAGACCGTTTCAAGGGATGGAGCCACAGCGGCCACGTGACGCTGGCGCGCGGCGAACGCTCGCGCCTGGCAGACCACGCCGCGGACGTGCTGTAGCGTTCATCGGAACACAATTCGACTGGCAAACCCATCGGCCGGCCCATGTTCCATGGCCGGCCGATGTTCCTTTCGCATAGTGTGGCGCCTCCGGCCGCGTCGGTCTCCGACTGACAGCCGGCGCTGCACGGCCCGGCTATGATGGCCGGTGTGTCCATGTCGATATGGGAGGCGTCGATGATCCGACAACAATCATTCAGCAGATACCTGTCGAGTAACAGGACGCTGTTTTCCCGCCGCGCCAGCAACACGCGGCGTCGGCGTATTGCGGTGGCCACGCTGGTGGGCGCCACCGTCCTGCTCGCCGCCGCCCTGCAACCGGCCAAGGCGGCGGAAGGCCCGGCGAGTGTGCCGGGTGCCGCCAGCGCAGCGAGTGCGGCTCCGGCACCCGCGGCGGCAAACACGCCCGCCGTGGCGGAAGAAATGGTGATCCGCACGATGGGTCCGGTTAGCTATGTCTGCGGCGGTATTGCGGAAGACCAGCGCGCCAAACTGGCCGAGAAAGAAAAGAACTTCAATATCGGAATCCTGTTCTCGCAGGGCGCCAACAGCGAGTTCATCGCCGATGTTGACGTAAAACTGACACGCGACGGCCAAACCGTTGCCGAATTCCGGGCGGGCGGGCCGCGCTGCCTCATACGTGCGCCAGAAGGCAGCTACAATATCGAGGCCCGTTACAAGGGCCAGCCCAAGACTATCAAGGTGAGCACCGGCACGCGCAACGCGCAACTGCGTTGGTAAATCGACGCAGGTAGTCGCGCAATTCGCTCTCCACGTCGCATCGAGGCTGGTCCGGCTTTTCGATCGACAGGAAGGATGCCGCCCCGCCCGCTCTCACCACCCGCTCCACATGCACACGCGTTTTCACGATCACGCGCTGCGCTGAGCGCGCTGTGCGCCAGCGCCTTGTTGCTGGCCGCCTGCGCAGGTGGCCCGCCGGCACGCCAGACATCATCCCTGCCCCGCACCCCAGGCAAGCCGATGATCGACCCCAGCGCCGGACTCGAGGAAATATCGATTCAGGCGATGTCGCTGGTCGGCACGCCTTATCGCTACGGCGGCAACACCCCCGATTCAGGATTCGATTGCAGCGGCCTGGTCCGTTATGTCGTGTCGCGCGCCGCCAACGTCAACCTGCCCCGCACCACGGATCAGATGGGCCAGCGCGGCACATCGCTGGATCGCAGTCAGGTGGCGTCGGGCGACCTCGTGTTCTTCAACACGACGGGGCGCGCGAACTCGCATGTTGGCATCTACGTTGGCCAGAACCGCTTCGTCCACGCACCCGCTACCGGCGGCACGGTGCGGCTCGAAGACATGGGCAAGTCATACTGGGCTTCGCGATACAACGGCGCGCGTCGCGTGGTGGCTGTGAGCAATCTGCCGATGACGCCCACGCCGATCCCAGCCGCCCCCGTCACCCCGACTGCACCTCCACCGGAAGACGACGACCCCATCGCGGCCTTTGCCCGCCAGTAAGTAAAAAAGCCAGGCGCGATGCCTGGCTTTTTTATCGGATCGATCCCGCCGATCTCACAGGATCTGCTTGCCTATCCACCAGGCAATTGCCGACATGAATGCCGATGCCGGAATGGTCAGTACCCAGGCCCAGACGATGTTGCCTGCCACACCCCAGCGCACGGCCGACATCTTCTGCGCCGAACCCACGCCAACGATGGCGCCGGTAATGGTGTGCGTGGTCGACACTGGCACGCCCAATGCCGAGGCAATGAACAGCGTCAGCGCACCCCCCGTCTCCGCACAGAAACCACCCACCGGCTTGAGCTTGGTAATCTTCTGGCCCATGGTCCGGACAATTCGCCAGCCGCCAAACAGCGTACCGAGGCCGATGGCCACGTAGCAGCTCACGATCACCCACATCGGCGGCTCACCGCCAGAGGCCACGTGGCCGCTCGCGATCAGCAGCATCCAGATGATGCCGATGGTCTTCTGCGCGTCATTGCCACCGTGACCCAGGCTGTAGAGCGATGCCGACACCAGTTGCAGGCGGCGGAACCAGCGGTCCACGCGTGACGGCGGCGTGCGGAAGAACGTCCAGCTCACGATCACCATCATGATCGAGCCGAGCAGGAACCCCAGCAGCGGCGAGATCAGGATGAAGGCCACGATCTTCAGCAGCCCATTGCCCACCAGCGCTCCGGTGCCGGCCTTGGCCACCGCGGCGCCCACCAGGCCACCGATCAGCGCGTGCGACGACGACGAAGGAATGCCGTAGAACCAGGTGATGACGTTCCACGCGATGGCACCGACCAGCGCCCCGAATATCACGTAGTGATCGACGATCGCCACATCGATCGTCCCGGTGCCGACTGTCGCCGCTACCTTCAGATGGAAGATGAAGATCGCCACCACATTGCACATGGCCGCCATGGCCACTGCATGGTGCGGCTTGAGCACACCCGTGGAAACCACCGTGGCAATCGAGTTGGCCGCGTCGTGGAAGCCGTTCATGAAGTCGAACAGCAACGCGAGCGCGACCAGCAGGCCGATCACCCACAAGCTCATTTGTATAGTTTGCATGCCGGTGCGGTTCTCAGGCGTTTTCCAGGACGATGCCTTCGATGATGTTCGCCACGTCCTCGCACTTGTCGGTAATCGACTCGAGCTGTTCGTAGATCGCCTTCAGCTTGATCAGGCGCTTGACGTCGGTTTCCTCGCGGAACAGCTTCGACATCGCAGCGCGCATCACACGGTCCGCTTCCGATTCGAGCTGGTCGATCTGCTGGGCCGTCTTCAGGATGGTGCTGGCATTGCCCATGTCTTCGAGCAGGGCCACCGCGATCTTGACCTGGTCGCAGCACTGCACGCAGATCCGGGCCAGGTGGCGCGCTTCATCGGTCAGGTGGGTCACGTCGTAAAGCGAGATCGTTTCCGCCACGTCTTCCATCAGGTCCAGGATGTCGTCCATGGTCGTGATGAGCTTGTGGATCTCGTCGCGGTCCAGCGGCGTGATGAAGGTCTTGTGCAGCAGGTCGATCGTGTCGTGCGTGACGCGGTCAGCCTTTTTCTCCGTGGCTTGCACGCGGCGGGCATGGGCTTCGGCGTTGGGCAGGTCGTTGACCAGCGCTTCCAGCTCGTGCGCGGCGGTCACCGCACAGTCGGCATGCTGGTTGAAGTATTCGAAGAACTTGCCCTCCGTGGGCATGAATCGACCGAACATGAAATGTCCTTGTGGCGCGCCTCACGGCAGCGCTCGGTTGTGTGGCAAATGGGAGCGGAGCAATCGCACAACAGCCGCCTCGTGGGCGGCTGTCATCAAAGCGCAATATTTTACAGGGTTGCACCGCATGTAGGTGTAACCCCTACGGTGAATATCGCTCAGGTGTCGCTCAGTTGTCGTTATCGAAGAACGCCGGACCGCCGCTGAAGTTGTCGAACTTGGTGAACTGGCCCAGGAATGTGAGGCGAACGGTACCAATCGGGCCGTTACGCTGCTTGCCGATGATGATTTCGGCCGTTCCCTTGTCCTGCGAGTCGGCGTTATAGACTTCGTCGCGGTAAATGAACAGGATCACGTCGGCATCCTGTTCGATGGCGCCCGATTCACGCAGGTCGGACATCACCGGGCGCTTGTTCGGCCGTTGTTCCAGGCTTCGGTTCAGCTGCGACAGGGCGATCACCGGACAGTTGAGTTCCTTCGCCAAGCCCTTCAACGACCGCGAAATCTCGGAGATCTCGGTCGCGCGGTTCTCCCCGCCGCCGGAACCTGACATCAGCTGCAGGTAGTCGATGATGATCAAGCCTAGCTGCCCGCACTGGCGTGCCAGGCGGCGCGAGCGCGCACGCAGTTCCATCGGATTCAGCGCCGGCGTCTCGTCGATGAACAGTTGCGCATCGTTCATGCGTTGGATCGAATGCGTCAGACGCGGCCAGTCCTCGTCGAGCAGACGACCGGTACGCAGGCGGTGCTGGTCCAGGCGCCCGACCGAGCCGAGCATACGCATGGCCAGTTGCACACCCGCCATTTCCATCGAGAACACCGCGACGGGCAGGCCTTGTTCCACGGCCACATGCTCGCCGATGTTCAGCGAGAACGCGGTCTTACCCATCGACGGACGACCTGCCACGATGATCAGGTCACCGGCCTGCATACCGCTGGTCATGCGGTCGAGGTCGATGAAGCCCGTGGGCACGCCGGTCACATCCGTGGAGCTGTCGCGATGGTACAACTCGTCGATACGCTCCACCACCTGCGTCAGCAGCGGCTGGATTTCCTGGAACCCCTTCTGGCCACGCGACCCCTCTTCCGCAATCGCAAAGACTTTCGATTCAGCCTCGTCGAGCAGCTCGCGCACCTCGCGCCCCTTGGGCGCGAAGGCCGCAGACGCAATGTCGTCGGCCACGGTGACCAGCTTGCGCAGCACCGACCGCTCGCGCACGATTTCGGCGTAGCGGCGGATATTGGCGGCGCTCGGCGTGTTCTGGGCCAGCGAGTTCAGGTAGGCCAGCCCACCCACTTCCTCGGCCTTGCCAGACACCTGGAGCATCTCGAACACCGTGATCACGTCCGCCGGCTTGGTGGCGGAAATCAGGCGGGCGATGCTCTGGAAGATGAGGCGGTGATCGAAGCGGTAGAAATCGGCTTCGGAGAGAAAATCGGCAATACGGTCCCAGGCGGCATTGTCCAGCAACAGGCCACCGAGTACCGATTGTTCGGCCTCGATCGAGTGCGGAGGAACCTTGAGACTGTCTAGTTGGGGATCTGCGGCGGGCGCGTTCATGGGGGGCAATTATAGCGGCGGGAGCCAGGCACGAAGCCGGGCCGCAAACAAAAAAGGCAGGAGCGCTGGCCCCTGCCTTTTCGTGCATCGGACGCACCGGCCAGGCCGGCACATCGTTTGCCAGGTACGACTTAGACGTGTTCGCCCAGGACGGACACGTTGATGTCGACCAGCACGTCGGTGTGCAGTGCCACGCCAACGGTGTAGTCGCCCACCAGCTTCAGCGGGCCGTTCGGCAGGCGGACCTGCGACTTCTCCAGCTTGAAGCCTTGGCCTTCCAGCGCTTCAGCGATGTCGGCGTTGGTCACGGAACCGAACAGACGGCCGTCCACACCCGACTTCTGGGTGATCTGAACGGTCAGGCCGTCCAGCTTCTGGCCTTCGGCTTGTGCGGCTGCCAGCTTCTCGGCGGCGGCCTTTTCCAGCTCGGCGCGCTTCACTTCGAATTCGGCGATGGCCGTTTGCGTTGCACGGCGAGCGCGCTTGGTCGGGATCAGGAAGTTACGTGCGTAACCGTCCTTCACACGAACGATGTCACCCAGGTTGCCCAGGTTGATGACTTTTTCCAGCAGAATGATTTGCATCGTGTATTTCTCCTTGCGGTCCCGGGACTATCAGTTCTTGTGCAGGTCGGTGTACGGAACCAGCGCCAGGAAGCGGGCGCGCTTGATAGCCGTGTCGAGCTGACGTTGATAGTGAGCCTTGGTACCGGTCAGGCGGGCCGGCGTGATCTTGCCGTTGTCGCCGACGAAGTCCTTCAGCGTGTCCAGATCCTTGTAGTCGATCTGTTCGACGCCAGCCACGGTGAAGCGGCAGAAGCGCTTGCGCTTGAACAGCGGGTTCTGTTGCTGGAAGCGCTTCTTGTTCTTGTTGTCACGTTTGACGAATGCCATGATTCAATCCTTTTCGTATGCTTTACATCGAGTGATGTGAAAGACCAGTGTCTTGCTGTTGCGGTGCTTGCGCGCCAGGAATCCTTCGCAATCGATTACCGCTTCGAGCGGCAATCTGAGCAGTTGCTGGGCGATGGCACCAATGCCCATCGCCACCACTGCGAATTCCACCTGCCGGGGCGTTTCCGCCTCGACGACCTCGCCGCCATGCTGCAGGATGCAGTTGACGACCGGGACGCCTGCCGGCGTATAGCGCAGCGTATCGCGCTCCGCGAGCGTTGCGGTCAGCCGGAGCTGGTTCACCGCGACACTGCCGTCCGCACTCAGGCGGCGGCTTGGCCTTCCGTGGTCGTTTGCGCAGCCTTGCGGGCTTCTTCGCGCTGAACTTCCTTCATCATCGGCGAAGGTGCAGTCTCAGCCTTCTTGGTCTGGACGATCAGGTGACGCAGCACGGCGTCGTTGAACTTGAACGCGTGTTCCAGTTCAGCCAGCGTTTCCTTGCCGCACTCGATGTTCAGGCAAACGTAGTGAGCCTTGGCCAGCTTCTGGATCATGTAGGCCATCTGACGGCGGCCCCAGTCTTCCACGCGATGGATCTGGCCGTTTTGCGACGTAACGAGCTGCTTGTAGCGCTCGATCATCGCAGGCACTTGTTCGCTTTGGTCCGGATGGACGATAAATACGATTTCGTAGTGACGCATTGACGCTCCTTTTGGATGAGCCACCCGGGCGTCAAGTCCGGTGCGGCAAGGTTGAGTAGCCCGCGAGTATAGTACGGAATGGCCGGACCCCGCAAGATTGGGCCTCTGCCCCGATCAATGCGCCGCAAACGTCGCCTGCAGGCGCACAGCGTCACCCGCGAGCCCGGGATCGTTCGCCAGCACCACCGCCAACAACACGCGCGCCTTGTAAGGATTCAGGTCTCCGGCCGATACGAAGAGACCGACAGCCGGCACAGGCTTGCCCGGCATCGTCACATGACCCGCGCCGGTCCGCGAGCTGCGCACGACGGCGACACCACAAGCCGCCGCGTCGGCCAACGCCCCGGCCAACGTCTCGTGGATCGATCCATTGCCAGCAGCGGCCACTACGATCCCTGTCACCCCGGCCGAGACAAGCGCGTCGACCATCACCCTGCCCGGCTGCGCATAGCTCGCCACGACCTCGACGACGGGCCATGATGCCGGCACGGGCAGAGGCTGTGCGAAAGCTCGCGACACGCGCACGAAACGCACGAAGGCATCCTGGACAAAACCCAGCGGACCGGCGGTCGGCGAGCCGAAGGCATCCACCGCCGACGCATGCAACTTGGCCACATCCCGCGCTGCGTGAATCTCCTGGTTCAGTACGACGAGCACACCCTTTCCGCGCGCCTCCGGACTTGCCGCTACCCGTACGGCATCGAGCAGATTCAAGGGGCCGTCCGCAGACAGCGATGTCGACGGACGCATGGCCGCGGTCATCACCACCGGCACCGGACACGCCTGCGTCAGGTGCAGGAACATCGCCGTTTCCTCAAGCGTATCGGTGCCATGCGTGATGACGATACCGGCAACATCCGGCACACCTGACCAATGCTCAACCCGGCACGCAAGCGTCTGCCAAAGGGAGAACGCCATGTCCTTGCTGTCGACCTGGGCCACCTGCTCGGTCTCGATGCGCGCCACATCGGCCAGCGCGGGCAAGGCTTGAACGAGTTGCGATACCGGAACCGTGGCCGCCTGGTAATGCGCACTGCTGGCAGCGCTACCGGACGACCCGGCGATGGTGCCGCCCGTGGCGAGCACGACAATACGAGGCAGGGAAGCTGACATGTTGTTCGAGGCGTGGATTGGCAGGACGTGGGCGGCGATTGTACCCGGCGAACTTCGACTCGAAATGCGCGGCAAACCCGACTGCGAGGCCCGCGAGGAATTTGCCGAGGTTAAGTCCGCTGCGCAAATTGTGCTTGCACTTCACTCGATACTGTATAAAATCACAGCATACTGTTTAAACATACAGTGCCTCGGCACGAGAGACCGGCGAACCATGGCTACCCTGACACCCCGGCAGCAGCAGATTTTCGACCTAATCCGCAACACGATCCAGCACACCGGCTTTCCGCCGACGCGCGCCGAGATTGCTGCGGAGTTCGGCTTCTCCTCGCCCAACTCGGCAGAGGAACATCTTCGGGCGCTGGCGCGCAAAGGCGTCATCGAATTGACGCCCGGCGCTTCACGCGGCATCCGCCTGAAGGTTGGGCGGAGTGATTCGGAACGTCCGGACCAGCTTTCACTGGCCATGGCCGGCGTGCTGCAACTGACGTTGCCATTGGTGGGCCGCGTGGCGGCCGGCAGCCCGATCCTCGCCGCGGAACATATCGACCGGCAGTATCAGGTCGACGCATCGGTCTTCGATGAACGTCCTGACTACCTGCTCCGCGTACGCGGCCTGAGTATGCGCGACGCCGGTATTCTCGACGGTGACCTGCTCGCCGTGAAGAAAGCCAGCGAAGCTGCCAACGGCAAGATCGTCGTGGCACGGATCGGCGAGGACGTCACCGTCAAGCGCTTGAACAAGCGCGGCGACTCGATCGAACTGATTGCCGAGAACCCTGATTTCTCGAACATCGTGGTGCAGTCTGGACGCGATGAGTTTTCTCTGGAAGGTATCGCTGTGGGCCTGATCCGATCGTCAGGCTTCTGATATCCGCCTGGCGCGGTAGCACGACTCACTGAAATACGTCGCCGCTCCGCGCCAAGACCCAGGCAGCACGGCCGTCTGCCCTGGTCACCCGCTTTGCCTTGCCCATGCCGCCCCGTTTCCGTCGAACGAAGGGTGCGGACTCCTGCTGTCGCAAATTTCGAGGTGCTGCCATGCTGCCATCCCTTCCCGTCGCTTCCCGCCGCCCGGTCAAGCCCGTGCCCTTCCGTCAGATCAAGGGCGTACGCGTCTATCAGGGCGCCCAGCGGCGCACGATGGTCGGCAACATGGCCGCCATCTGCCGAATGCTCGAACTGGCAGAACCGTCCCCCAACGGCCGCTAGCCTCCGCGCCGGGCTAATCCCTCGCATCCCTCGCGCGGCAAGCCTGGCAAAGTCTTGAGGACTTTGTAAAAAGTGGAGTTGCAACCTCACCACGTGTAATTAAGGCTACGCTTACATCAGCCGGAAGCGTGGTTAAATTCACTGGCGCGCAATGCATCACTGGCGCAGTCGCGTCATGCGCAGAACCGGACCTTGTCACCCGCCAAGGCCCGGTTTTTTTTGGCATGCGTGTTACCTTGCCACCTCGCCTTTTAAAGCATAAATCAGGCGAATCTTGATGATCGGGGCTTTATGGGATTTTGAGTAAAACGCGGTGTTGGACGCGGCTTGGTCTCCCGCCATCCAAAGATGCATGCCTTACACGCTACGCTGACATGAAGACAGTATCTGCAGCAGGACAGCAATCGAAAGGACAAGAGGCCCAGTTGCCACAAAAAAATTGAAGGCAGGCTTTTCCCTTTTGACACCACAGTGAGGGCAGGTGGGCTCCTCATCATCTATTTCTTTCTGGCATTCGGTGCACGAAACCTGCGCCATTTCAAACCACCTCCTTACCCGGCCGTCATCTGCCGCATCAATCGAAGATGCGGAATACAAGTCCGGATTGATGCCGTGACGAGACATTGGCCACGACGAGTTAGGGGGCGCCTTGAACGGGTAGAACTGGCCGACCGCTAAAGAGAACCAGAAGTGTTGCGACACGCTGGACCACGCGAACGCGACAGCCGGACCAAAAAAGCAAAATAGCCGCTTGGAAGCGGCTATTTTAGAGTAATTCTTTGGGGTGGCTGACGGGACTCGAACCCGCGACAACAGGAATCACAATCTGAGCCATCAAGCCTTATCCGACATACGTTTCCGGGAGATCGTTGGGAATACTGAAGGTCCAAAAACCGCGAAAACTCTCGTGTTTTTTTTGGCGTATTCCCACCAAAACCACGGGCCAACGCGGCCCTTGAAGTCGGCCACCGGATTCATGCACCACCACGGCGCCGCTACGACTACAGCCTGCCGTCGGCAGGCTTCACAGGCTGTTGGGTGGCAGAAATAATGGTGGCAGTCGTGACTTGCCCTTCAAGCTCTGTAGCGTTCACGCTGAGATACACGGGCGATTTACCCCACTCGGCCTGCTGCAGCGCTCGCACATGCTCTCGGTCGAGACTGTCGTCCCTGAATTTAGCCGTGAACTCGCGCCCATCCCCGAGATAGCGCACCTTGATCCGGAACTCCTCTTCCTTGCTGGTATCGACCGAGAGGATTCGGTAGTTGCCGTTGATCTGAATTTCGTTGGACGTGCGTCGCACGGTCGAGAGTACCTGGCGAGCCTCTGCCTGGGTCAACTTGACGCCATTCAGGTCGATCAGGTCCGCATCGGAAATACCTTTCAGCATCGCCATGCTCGTGGACGCTGCGGTTTCTTGAACAACTGCCAGTTTGGGCTGCGCGGCAAGCGCTTCGGTTACCAGGGCCAACCGCGCCGTCTCTTCCTTCGAGAGGTTCACGAGCTTATCCGCCTCAACGTCAAGCTCCTTTTTCTTGAGCTCTTTGTTGGCGTAGTGCTTGTACATGGTCGTAGCCGCCCAGAGAGTAGCTCCGACTACGCCGAGAATGACGATGTGCGAGGGTTCCATTTTCCCAACGAGGCTAGTTACAAGCTTCTGCGCGAAGTCCGAAAGATCGACGGTGACGAGAGAACTCCCCTCCTCCACCTTTGCCTTAAACTCAAGCTCGGCTTTGTCGGCTTCCTTCAAACTGCGCGCGTCGGGCTGGTCGTAGACCAACTGCGCGTACGTCTTGTTGATGCCATGCTGGAGGTCCAAGAGACCCTGCATGAGGCTCGGCGTAATTGTGCTGTGGTACTCATCACCTTTCAAGGTGACTTGCACTCTCGGCCAATCCTGAAATCGCAGGTGAAAGTCTTGCCCGAGTTGCTCTCCCAGCGCCTTCTTCAACAAGTCGAAGGCATCCTTCTCACTATTGACGACAAACTCCGGCACAGCTTCCCCCGTTGAAATTTTTGGCGGAGTATGCCACGTAGTCGGAAAAATTGTGAATTAAGATCCGCTTAAACCAGTGTTCAACGTGAGCGAGAGCTGTTGTCCGGGGCGGGCTATTATACTGTATATTTATACAGTATCCTCTGCATACCCTTGCCACCACGCCTCCACTGGCTTCCTTGCTCTGCGCCGCAGTCGGTCAATCTACGCCAGCCTCCCGCTCCCAGTCGTCACAGACCACCCGCGGACAAGCTCGCCCAAGCCTGCACTCCAGGCGCATTCTCGGGTGAGGGTATTCATAGGGCACACTGACCACCAATCGCGAACACGTGCGACAGGCGTACCGGTCCCAGACAACGTAGGACGGTATGGGCGGTGCAGGCGGCTGGAATCCGGTTGACATGCAAATACTGTATATCCATACAGTATTTGTCGGCAATCGGGACTGACTTGAGAGCGCAGAGAGCGCCGCTCCAAGATCATCTATCGCAAAACCATTCCCATTGGAAAATTTTCACGAATATGTGGTCTTCAAGCGTGCTGCCGTGAACCCTTGAGCCGCCTGTATTTGCGGGAATGTGATCTAAACGCACATGACGGCGAGGCCACTCATGCCGCTTGTCAAGTCTGTTACAACCTCCTGCTTTCACTATACTTAGCCCACACATTTGACTTGAACCACCACATCTAGTGGCATTTTTGGAGAACAAATGGAAAGCACTGTCAGGGCTCGCTGAGCAATCCGCCGCTTGGCGAGCCAAAAAGGAAAGACCCCGATTGCGCCAAATTTGCATAGGCAACGCAATCAGGGTCTTGGGCGGCGTGAGCCTGAGAAAACGAGGCCCCTTACGGGAAGCTTTCGTTCGGGGGCAACCGGACTTCAAGCATCCTCAAACTCTCGGGCTCAATTCTAGAGGTTGTAACGGGTACAGCAAAACCCGGTTACATGTAGAAATCTGGTGGCATTGACACCAAAAGCGAAATTGAGCTATGACCAACTTCACTGTTCGAGTAGTACTCCACGGCGTGGATGACGATGAGTCCGAACTGTACACGGACCTTCACGACCAGATGCGGAAGCAAGGCTTCTCTCGTCAGATCACGCTGAAAAACAGCGGCACTTGGAAGCTGCCGCCCGCCGAGTACAGCAAGGTTTCCGCCGACGCTGGCTCTACTGTGCTTGCAGCAGCAAAGAAAGCCGCACTTGTCGTAATGGGCAGCGAACTCTCATTCTCTATTGTTCTGACGGAGAGCGAGAAGCCGCGTCTTATCCACAATCTCGAACCGGCCAAGTAACCTGCCGGAGAGGCCGTAGCAATCTCGCTACGGCCTCAGGCATTAACGACGCCTCGCCCTGATCTCCTGCTCGATGTCCGCTAGCCTCTTCCCCTGCTCCGCCGCGCGCTCGTCGCGCCAGGCAAAATCCCTCCTGGCATCAGCGGCAGTGTAGCGATCGGACTCCATCCGCTCGATGGTCTTTTTCATCGCTACCATCTCGGTCTTGATCTCGATCAGCGCCGAGTTGGTGGCCTCGCGCTGACCATAGTAGGCTGAGATTGCGGCCACCAAGGCCACCAGCAGCCCCCAGAACGGGATGGTCGGCCGCTCCATTCGCACTGGCAGATGCTCATTCCCCTGCATAGCACCCCTCCCTGGCTGTGATCGCCGCGTCGAGCGCAAGCCAATCGCGTCGGACCTTGTGGTAGAGCTCGGCCGCCGACACATACGCGCGGACCACTGCGCCCATGCTGTCATCGGCCGGTACCGGCAGCTTTTCCGCCGGCAGCTTCCGCAGGCTCGCCGGGATCGGTTGGCACTCTGCCCTCGGCGGCGGCAACGAGGCTGCGCATGACGCCAGCGCCAACGCGGCAATCACGAAACACGGGCTTTTCAACAATTTGCGGCTCCACTTGTTCCCGGATGGTCCGGTAGATGGTGACGATCTTTTCGCGGTCCTCTTCCTTGGCCGCGATGACGTCCTGGTCTTTGGTGACGAGCTGCTTGTTCAGCCTCTCCACTTCCTTGTTGCGCGCGTCGATGCTGGCCTTCAGTTCATTCTGGCCGGCGCGGAAACCTTCGGCATAGATGCTGTTGCGCAGTGCCAGCGCGCCGACCACGACCGCAACAACGAGGCCGACGCCTATGCCGATCTTGAGAAATGGGTTCATGAACGACTCTCCAGGCGCCCCTCGCACATGGCCCTTTCTGTGGCACGTCGAGTGACGAGGCCGGGCAGTTGCCGCCCGCCGGCATACACCCAGCGGGACAGCTCCGCGCAGCCGCCCGCGTAGTCCCCAGCGTTGAACTTGCGTGCCATGGACGACCGGCAGTAGGCCGACGCGCCGACGTTGAACGCGAAGCTGGTGGCAGCCGCCAGACGATACGTCTGCCCCTTCAAGCCGGGGGTGCAGGCCAGCACGCCCTCGGCATGTTCAACCAGATCGCTATCCAGCAGCACTCCGCACTCGGCTGCCGTGTACGGGCGGCCGAGCACGGCCGTTTTGGTATGCCCTGCGCAGGCGGTCACGATGCCGATCGGATCCTTGTAGCCGCGCAGGATCACGCCCTCGAACTTCGGCACATAGGTCAGCAGCAATGCGGCCGCACCTGCGCCAACCGACGCCTGCAGAGTCCGTTTGCCCGCGGTGCTCATTCGTCGGCCTTGCGCGCGTCCTGAATCTCCTGCAGGACGGCTTGCAGGTCAGGCTGCGAGACGACGCGCGCGAACGCCGCAGCGAAGGACACCAGCGCCGCAAGCATCGCGACCATGGCAGGCTTGCCCGTCAGCCACAGTTCGATCCCGGCCTCCGTGCTGGACATCACGCCGGCCAGCAGCGAAAGGCGCACGCTCCACAACTTCGGAAATTGCTTCTTCCAGTCTTCGATGAATTGCATCTGGACTCTCCAAAAGAAAGAAGCCCGCGCGAAGGCGGGCTGTTCGGTTGCTGGGGTGGGTGTGCTACGCCTGCACGGCCTGGTCAGTACTGAATACGCGCCATGTGCCGCCATCGCGGTAGACATAGACGCCTGTGCCGTTGTTGGCCGCCTCGCCCACCTTCCGGCCATTCGACGCAAAAACGATAGACCGATCGTCGTAGTTCGGCAGAGTGGCCACGGTGTACTCCGGCAGGATGATCTCCCGATCGAAGATGGACCGGCCGGCGTAGTAGTTTTGTTGGCCGGCATCGGCCTGCTCAATGTTGCCGATGAACAAACTGCCCAGATCGCCGTTGGCCGCTATCACCTGCACGCTGTTGCTCGTGCGCTGCTGCAAGCTGGCCGCGCTACCTTCCGGGCCAAACAACAGTTGCGCGATGTTCATGATCAGCGCCTTGTCGCTCTCCGACCCACCGTAGGACCGCATGATGAGGCTGGGTACGCCGTTGACAGCTTCGATATAGAACTGCCCGATCATGCGGTGGCTGCGCACGTCGCGGTACTCGGCGGTGCCGAACGTGGTCATCAGGTCCAGCTCACCCAGAATCAGCCCAGCCACGAACCTGTTCGCCGCATCGGCGGGGTGAACCCCATCGCCCTGCCAGCCCAACCTTGTGAGTTCCGCGAAGTCCTTGCACGCGCCGTACCCGTCGAAGTACGCGGATTCGTTGGCGAGTGATTGGGTGCGGAAGATGGTGTTGTTCGCCTGCAGCGCGGCCGCATCCCCGTTATCCGGCAGGCTACCCACCACGATCTTCGAGAACGCTGGCAGGCCAGCGAAGCGGGCGAACATAGCCGGCACGTTGACGGCGGCGTTCTCTTCCTTCGCCTGGACGAACATGAGCTTCACGTTCAGGTCCGTCAGCAGGGCTGAGAGGATGGCCGTGTTGGCGTAGTTCTGCTGGCTCATGATCGAGCCGCCGCGCCCGAACGACATCGGCACGATGCCATACGCCTTGAACAGCCCGCCGCGCAGGTAGACCACGGTCCCAGTGGCCGTCACGCGGATCTTGTACGCCTTGGTCGGGTCGCAGGTGAACTGCACTTTCTGCAACCCGAGCTGAGTGTCCGACAAGCTGACTGTCTGCGTGGCAAGCTGGGCGTCGCCATCGTCCAGGTCAAGCAAATCCACTTTGGCAGACCCCATGCCCGGACCCTTGGCGAGATAGACGCGGGCCGTGGCCCAGCCATAGCTGGCGCCGGCATCCACTCGAAGCGTCGCCGCGTTCGACAGCCGGATGTGGTCGCCGCCCGGTAGGTACGTGAAATCGGCGAAGCCGCCCGTGCCGTCGAATACCGTCTGGCTGATGGGCGCCGCGCCACTATCGAAGAAGGTGCCTGTCAGCACTGGCTGTGACATCCCCGGCACGCCGTTGGCCGTGCCCATCGCCATGCCGCCCTGGCCGTAGCTTTGCAGCAGCAACAGGATGAACTGGCTCCAGACGTGAGACGAGACGGAATCGCCCCAGCACCCTATGCCGATGAACCCGTTCGGGTTGCCCGTGCCCGTAGCGTTGTGGTAACTGGCGAGCGCGGCGTACAGGTCGCGTAGCGTGTGCTTGCCCTCCAGCTTGCTCATGTTGGCGCGAACGTCGCCGGGCATACCGCCTGATCCGGGTTCACCGGGAGCGCCCGGGTCGCCTTTGAAAAACGGCGCGAATCCAACGTCCATCGGCGCTGCATTGGCGCTCACAAGCTTGAGCGAGAGATTGATTGGCGTCAGATCAGGCATGTGTCACGCGCTCCACCACATTGATAGCCTCGGTATTGGACAGCGTCACCTGGCCGGCTGGACTCTGCAGGCGGATGTCCATCACCAGCAGTTCAAGCGGCCACACCGATGATTGCGCGGCGCTGGCGGATAAGGAAACAAGTCCTGTCGCCGCGTCGGCAAACTCTACGGCCAGGTCCTGCACCAGCGTGCGAGTAAGCGCCGTGCGCAGCTGCGCAGCGATACCCCAGCCGGTGAAGTCCATCGCCTCCCCGTTGTTAAGAATCTGACCCGCATATGCGAAGTCCTGGCCGCGCTTGAAGTCTGTGGTCATCTGGGCACCACCTGTATGTTCTACTGCGGCTTCACGGGCCAGTTGATCGTGCGCGGAAATCCTGCCTGAGACGTAACGGCCCGCAGCGCTTTGCGGTACTGGCTCAGCGCCTTCAGCCGGGCCTCGTCCTCCGGCGTCAGCTCGTCAAGCACGAAGCCGTCCATCAGGGGCGCGATCAGCTGGTCTGCCTCGGCGAGCAGCGCATCCCGCTGTAGCGTGGCCGCCGCTGCCAACTGCTGCGACTCGAGCGCTTCGTCCAGCGTCCATTCGTCGTTCAGCCACACGTGGGCCGACGACGGGCGCGGTTCGTCGGTCAGAAAAGGCGGCAGGTCGCCCAGGCCGTTGTATTCCTGTCCCAGATCGAACGATGTGCCGTCGGCCGTGCGAAACAGCGGCACTGTCCGGTAGTCGGGCACGACAGTCCAGTCACCGTCTCCCCAATTCTGGGGCGGGGTGCCATCCGCCTGGCGATACACGGCCGCCCTACCCTGTTGCACGTCGGGCGGAGCGGTGGGCGTGGCATAGCCAGGCACGATAGGGTTGTCAGGGTCGAGCGGATTTTCATCAGCGACGCCGATCCCGAGATGCTGCCCAATGGTGGGGTGGTAGTTGTGGATTTCCATTCGGTGGTCCTTCAATACTTGATGCAAGCGAGAAGCGCGATGTTTCGCGGGCGCGTTTCAGTGCCGCCGTACGACGATGTTCCAAAGGAATTGCCGGTTGTCAGTGCGGCGTTACTTCCCGGCGCCATGATTGAGGATGATCCACCATAGAGGTGGGTGTGAGCCTCAATGGATTGCGCTTGCGCAGAGCCGAATGTGCGCCCCGAGTCCACACCGCGCGAGTCGTCCCAGCCGCGAATGAATTCGGCGCGCAGTTCTGGGACGTTGAAGGTCGTAGATCCATCCCCACCACCAAACGTGGTGCCAATCTCGGCGAAGAGGTCCGCATAGGTGGTACGCGATACGGCACCACCGTTGGCCTTCAGGAAGCCTGTCGGTGCAGCGTTCTTCGCGTGATAGACGACCATCCCCGGTTTGATGTGGCCCAGCAGCGGCACATCCAAAAGCCCCAGCGTGATCCACGCCGAGTTGGCTCCGTTCCGAATCTTCAGTAGGCCGGTGTTCGTGTCGGCCCACATCTGATAGGCGTAGGGCGTCGTCGGCGCAGCTGCTCCCGAGCTATGACTGGCCAACGCCTGCAGCGCGCTGTTCACGTCCGCACGATAGGAAGCGCCTGCCTGGTTGGCGACGATGAAACTGTGCTGAGACATCTATGCTCTCCGATTAATACGCGACCGCGTCCCAGTCGAATCTGCGCGACACGGGGGTGCTGGATGCGTTGAAGAAGGTGATCGTGAAACCGGTTGCCGTCTTGCCGGTGATGGAGAAGTAGTCGCCTTGGGCCATGTTCTGCGCGGTGATTCCCAAGACCGGATCGACCCGGAATGGCTTGCCGAACACGATTGGGTATGCGCCCGCGCCGGAGACGACGTTCTTCCCGGATTCGCGTCGGTCCGGCATATCGACACTGACCGTCAGCCCAGTCACCACCACGTTGTGGGTGGACGACCCGCTCTGCATCTCCACCTTCCACTGGAAGGCGCGCGCCTCGTAGTCGCCCATCGAGAAGCGCTGCCAGTCGGTCCAGGTTGGGGAGCCGGCGGGATCGTCGTTCGTGGTGCGCACGTACAGCATCACCGCGGTGTCGTTGATCCGGCCGCCGTCGATCGACTCCCAGCTATCAATCAGGTCGTAGCGGAAGTCGATCAGGTCGCCCGTATCGAATGACAGCGCATCGATGGTCGCCGTTAGGCGCGATTTCTCCACCACCCCAAGATCGAACGTGCTGGCGAATTGATATGTCCCATCAGACACGATCCCGCCCAGCGAATCGATCAGACCCCAGCCGCCGGCGCCCACCACATCGTCGATGGGGCCAAGGCTGTCGATCGCGCCCTGGTCGTCCCACAAACCGGTTGCATCGATCAGGCCCTGATCATCGATCAGGCCATTGCCGATCAGCTTGATACCGTTGAGCGCCGGATCCAGCACGACGTTCGTCTTTGCCCCGGAGAACGCCGGATGCTCTGCCACCGTCGCGACGATGTTCAGGCTGGACAGCGACGGCGCCGTGGTGATTACCATGGCCGCCTGCGGCGACTCGTGCCCGGTGGAGTCGATCCACTTCGCCAGATATACGCCTTCCAGCAGCGGCAACTGAGCGGAGTTGGCTGCGCCTGATACGAAGCCCCCGATGTCGATGGCACTAGCCCAGCTGGGCTGAACCAGATCCGTCGTGTGCCGAATCCGAGCCTGGCCGCCGTTGCGCACATCCAGGTCCGTCGCGGCATCCCACGTCAGGTTTGCAAAGCCGTTCAACACCGTCAGGGACAAGCCCGTGAGGTTGCTCGGCGGCGCCAGCTTTCCGACGACCACGTGGACCGGGGAATACGTCCAGAGAGGACTGCGCACACCCAAGGCCGATACGAAGCGTGCACGGACCTGATACGGCTTGCCGTCGTCTACCGGCGAAATGTATTGGCCGGTGGTGTCTGCCGAGACCGGCGCCAGCACCTGCCAGTCCGCCTGATCCGCGCGCTTGTACTGGATTTCCGTGCGCCCAGTCTGCCGCACGGAGAGTTCCGTGGGCTGAGGCCAGGTGAGCAGGATGCGTGAGGTCACCACGCCGCTGGATGACAACACCAAATGCGCCTCGCCGGAATCCATGCTGATGGGCCCGACGTTCTCCACAACGAACGGGTTCGGCAGGTTGGTATCGGGCGCCGGGTCGTAGTTTGTAGCGTCACCGGCGCTCCAGTCGTAGACCGTCGCAGCTTCCTCGTTAAGGACCAGATCGACTCCGCCATCGTCGCTTAGCTTCCACGACATGACGCGAAAGACCTTGTTCGTCCATCCGAACTTGGCCAACGTGAGTTTTACAGTGCTGTAGGCCGACAACTGAAAGGCCGTCAGCTTCGCTGGAAACTCCACCACGATGCCCTGCCGCGACCGCTCCAGGATGATCTTGGCCAGGCGCTGGGCCATCGTCGCGTCTGTCGTGAAGGGAAGTTCAATGTCCCTCTCGATAACCTCCCCATCCTGCTGCGCGTACAACGGATTCTTGACGGCGGGGAAGTCGCTTGGCTGCCAGTTCTTCGATGGATCGACGAACGTGCCCTTGACCACATTGAACAGATCCTTGCGCGACGTTCTGGGGCGCACCTTCACTGCCCCCCGCAGGTCCGACTCCGTCAGTGTCACGGTCGGAATGTCGTAGGCGCCGGCAAACATGCGGAAGACACCGCCAGCAACGACCACCGTTCCACCACACGCTGACACCATTTCTGCCAGGTTGTCGCGCGGCGACTTGTCGGTCATCACGATGCCATTGCACCGGTATCGCAACTGCACGCCACCGTTCGCGAGTGACACAGCTTCGTCGGAGATATTGCCGGCCGCGCCGAAAGCCTCCATGTCGATGTCCTGCGGGTCGCAGCCGAAGCCGCGCTCGTCCGTCAGGTAGTCATAGACACACATCGCCCAGTTGTCGGTCCAGTATCGTGTGCCATAAAACGGGTTGTACAGGACCTTGCCACGCACCATGGCTTTGACGTTGGGCAGACCATTCGGGAAGATGTCCGAATCGAACTCCAAGCGCACATAGATATATGTGACGCCCTGCAGCCTGTGGTCCCATGTCCAGCCGGGGACCTCGGCGACCATGTCCGCGTCGGCGGCCTGGTCCGGCGTACCAAGGTGTCGCTTGACGCGGACGTAAGCGTGGGCGTTCTGGATTTCATAGGTGACCATCAGATGCGTGGTCTCGGGCTGAAGTCCACGCACCGTCACAGATGGCAAGCCCTCGGTCCACGAAATGTCGCTCACGTTGTATGAGGAACCATCGGCGACGTTGGCGATCACCGACGCCATGCGGTAGACATTTCCGCCATCCACGTTGAACGTCATCGACGTGGCGCCAGGCGTCACCGCGACCGTCATTGCAGCCGACGTCCCCCAGACCTTCAGGAACTTGCCACTGGTGGGGTAGATGCTGCCTTCCGGAATGCCGGCAGGATCGTCTCCGAGATAGATTTCCTCGATTCCGTCGCACTGGTGGTCGGCAAGCGCGATCACCAGGTGCATGAACTGGTTCTTCTTCTCCCCGTCAGTGCTCGCCGCATAGACCAAGGGGCCGGAGGTCATCGCACGGCCGTAGATCAGGTTGCGCGGTTGCACGTTCGAACGCACGACCTGCGTGCGCCCCTGGGCTTCAGCCGAGAAGCCGTTGTTCGACTTCGGCTTGAAGATCGCACCCATGATGGAACCGATCGCAAATGAGATTGCGAAAGCGGTTACCCCGTACACCAGGATCCCAACTGCCGTAGCCACCGCTACCGTCGATCCCGCCAGCAGGACCGCGGAGGCTACGGCTGCTGCTACTGCCTGTGGCATTTGATGCTCCTAAGTCTTCCATGCAGATTTCGATGCGGACGACGGGAAGTACAGAATTCCTTCCGCCCCCTGCGCTGCGACACTAGCGCCCACGCACAATGCGAGTGCTTCGCCGTCGGGCGTGTCAATCAAGACCACGTCACCGCGCCCGGCCAGCCCAGGCGCCATCGGTGCGCCGAATGCTAGCGATGCAAGACCAGCAACGCCGCCGTTATCGCGCAGCAGTCGCCGTGCACCCCTCTCACTCGAATAAAGCCCGCGCCATCGGACTGCTGGATCGACGCCGGTTATTGCTGCCACACCGTCACACACAAACGTGCAGCAATCGCTATCGCCCCAAGAGAAAGCCCGCTCATGGCGGGCTTCAATGAACGCAGCAAGGCGGGCCGGCCAATCTTCGAATCGCTGCATCAGCGTCCCCATGAAAGATTCTTCTCCACCATCTGGGCTACAAACTCGAAGCCTCGATCACCGGGATACCGGTTCTGCTGGTCTTCATTGTTGTAGCGACGCGTTCTGGCGCGCTCCCAGGCAACCATGCGGGACTCAACCGACACGGTGATGGTTGCGGTGTCGCCAACCTCGATGTCAGGCACGTCCATCCGACCGCTAAAGGTACGGACTGGATTGCTCACCAGTTGAAGGTCATCACGCAACGGCGCCATCCACACTTGGCATGGCTTACCCTGATACTGCTCACCCAGTGTGATGGCAATTGCCTCGGTAGGTACCCCCGAAAGCGTCAAACGCAGACCGATCGCCTCCAAACTGGCCTGCTCTTGAATCGGCTCTATGGAGCCGAGCAAGCCCAGACCTGTCCACGTGATTCCGTTCCACTGCATGTCATAGCCCGCGCTACAGACACATAGCGGTACCGAAAAATCCATCTTCACGAAAAAGACATAGGGCACGTGGCCGGATGTGACCGCGCTAGCGGTAATCTCATCCATGCTGCGGTTCATACGAACACCTCAACGGCACTAATTACGACCGCATCGGAAATGCGGCCCGGCATCACTGAGATCGAGTACTCATCGCTGGACAGCATCATCGTGGCGCGCGGCCGGTCCGTCGTAATGGCCGCTAGGTTTCCTGGCTGCTTACGGAATGGCGGCGACACAGGGATGGTGGCGATCCCGGTTACGTTGCTCGTGACGTCAGCGGTGACGATCTTCAGCTCGCCCCCCGCAGCGATGTAGTCTCCTGCTCGCAAAATGACCGCATTCGGTGCCCAATTGAAGGACGGCAGCATTCGGAAGTCCGTCAGGTTGCCGCTCACCATCGGGCTGTACAGCGAGTTGCCCGGGCGCTGGTGCGGCCAAACTGTGAACCTCCCTGCCATCCCGCCGAGCGACGCCAGAAATGCCTCGAGCAGCCCGCGATCAAGATCGTTCTTGGGTGGAAACTCCCAGGACGCCTTCCAGCGCGCCCCGGGCCGCTCCACGGTCTGAACCGACCGGTTAAGGGGCGACGTAAATGCCTCGGTATTCGACTGCAGGCCCCACGTCGACTTAGCTGGCACAAGACTCAACGGCCAATCGATCGTTGGCATTCCCTATCTCCTGGCCATTTGCTGAAGGTCACCGCCACGTGCCATATTGGCCCGCACTTCCGCCAAGGCGGCATTCTTCGCCTGCACCATCGCCTGCGCGATTACCGCCTGATCTGACCGACTGTCGATGTTGATGTGCTGCACAATCGTCACATCACCGCCGCCCGCTGCACCGCCACCCAATTCGTTGTTCGGCACGACATAGCCCGAGCCAGTGGGCACCACCAGCTCCGGCCCGCGCTCACCCACCAGGTACGGCTGACCAGCATTGATGTTGCCACCGGTCGCACGCGCAGACACGTTCGCTATAAGCGAATCCAGCCCCGCCTGCGTCTGAGGCCCATATACGCCGCCTACTGATGTCCCGGTCATGTCGCCATATGCGCCCATCACCATCGAGCCGAGCTGGCTGAAGAGACCGGACAGAGCCGCCCGCGCCTGAATGCGGATCAGGTCGGAAATAACCGACTGCGCGAAATCTCGGAAATTGCCCTTGCCGGTCGTAGAGAACGACACGATGCCGTCTTCCATCCGCCTGAACGCATTTGTCGCCGCTGTGCTGGTCATGGCCATAACGTTGCGCGATTCCTGGGCGTAGTTGGCAATGGCTTCAGTCGCGCCATTGACCCAGCTTTCCTGCTTCTCCCTCAGCGATGCGTAGTAGGTGTCATAAGCTGCCAACGACTGATCCAGCCCGTCGCGCAGATTCTTCTGCGAGTCCAGGTAGGCCTGCGACGTGCGCTGCGCCTCCGGAGTCGCCTTCTCCTGCTGCAACGCCAGGTCTTCGTACGCCTTGTAGATAGACCGCACCGCCTCGGCCTGCTTCTGTGCCTCGGAGCCACGGCCGACAGCGTCCAATTGGCGCTGGTATTGCTCGGCCGCCGACTTCTGCATGTTGCTGATCTGCGCGCTGATTGCAGCGGACCGCTCTTCCACTTTCTGGATTTCGGTCTTGACCTTCAGCGTCTTCTCGTGCTCGACGTACTCCGCCAGCGCGTTCTTGATCCTGTCCTGACCAGCCAGCAGGCTTTTCTGGTCAGCTGTCAGAATGGCCTTGCCCTTCAGGTCAGCTATCAGCTGCAGGTACGAAGCCTGCATCTTCTCGGCTGCTGTCAGCTTGTCAGTCGACGCCAGAGCGGCTTGCACGGCCGCATCCTGATCGCGGATTTGCTGAATGAACTTCGTCGCCGCGTCGTCCTGGTAAGCCTTCGGCTGGCGCGCCTTCGGATCCTTGAACTTATCCTCAATGGCGGCCAGTCGCTTGTTGTACTCGTCAGCGGCCATGCCGACCAGCTTGGCGTCCTTGTTCAGTTGGTCAATTTCTTCCTTGCGCAGATCGGCGCGCGAGCGGGTCGCCTTCTCCTGATCCCGAAGACGGGCTTGTGCTGCAACCATGGCATCCTGCCGGCGCTGCTCTGCAGCCTTCTCTTCTGCCGCCGCATTGGCCGCTTCCAGTGGCTTCGCCTGCGCCTGCAACTGCTCCAGGTTCATCCGCGCGCGAGCTAGCGCCGCTCGGTTGACACCACCCGGTTCCGAGCCAGGCGTGGACTCCATTTTGGCGATCTCGGCTTTGGTGCGCTCAATCGCACCGCGCACATCCGCCAAAGTGGTATCCCGGCCGACGCCAAGCATTGCATCCCAAGCGCCCTTGGCCAGGCCCGTAAGTCCGGCCCACGCCCGCTGCATATAGCCGACGTTCGCCACCACCTGGTCGGCGCGGTCCTTCATCGCGCTGGCGTAAGTGCGCTGCGCCAGCGCGGCCGCCTCTTCCTTTCTGCCCTGATCTTCCAGCGCTGCGATCTGCTCAAAGACCGCAGCAGTGAGAAAGTGGTACTGCTCGTTCAGCTTTTGCGAGGCCTTGACCGGTTCCTCACCCAGCTTGACGAACTCTTCGACTGTCTTCTCGACGGCCGCGCCGGTAGCCTTCTCCCACGCCTGCGCGGCATTGCCGAGTTCCACGAAGGTATTGCCGGCAATCTTGCCAGTCGAGGCCAGCGCCGTCAGCGTCTCGGCGGCTTTTCCCTGTGTGCCGGCCGTGTCGCTCATGACCTTGGCCATAGTCGCCATCTGGTCGGCAGACACCCCGGCCACGCCGCCGGTGATCGTCAGCGCAGCATTGAATCGTCGTGTCTCGCCGGAACCCTTCTCAAACGCCACCGCCAACCCGACAGCAGCGCCAGCCAAGATCGTGACCGGGTTAATCAGGCCAGCGACGGTACTTCCCACGGCACGCACGGCCGGCCCGATGCCGCCGAACATGTCCCGCAATTGACCACCCTGTTGCGTTAGGATCAGCAGCGGCGATTGCCCGCCGGCCAACTGCGTCACGACGTCTGTTATCTGGGCCGGCACCATGCGCATGGCGGCTGCCGTCTGCCGCGCCGACATGCCGACGTTATCCAGTGACGCGCTGACACGCCCCATGCCGTTAGCGGCCTGCTCAGCCGCCTTGAGTTGGTTGATGTACGGGGCGACTGACTCGCTGACGCCTAGCAACGCTGCCTTCTGCTCGATCAGTTGGATCCTCGTCTTGCCCGAGGCCTCCGCCATGCGCGCGGTCTGGTTGACGAATTGGTTGATTGCGCGCGCGTGCGCATCCGAACCATTTCGGGCCGCCTCAGCAATGGCGGACTCCGCTACAAGCGTACGACGCGCCTTGGCCTCCTGCGTGGCAATGAAGGCGTCCGCGCTGCGGCGCGCCCTATCCATTTCGGCGGTATAACCGGTCGCATCGGCTGTGACGCGGACAATCGTTTCGTCAGCCACGTGTGAACTCCCTTGCCTTTTCCTGAATTACCGCGCTGACGGCGGCAGCGGCGGCCTTCTTCTTCGCTTCGAATCCGGGCCGAAGGAACGGCTGCGCGGCCATCTTGGACGTGCCATGCTCGAGGAACCGGCCGTAGAAGGCTTCCTTCGACCAAGTCACGATGTAGGACGCCAGTCTTCCTGGAATTGACTTCTCTTCCTCGAAGGCGATGATGATGTGCGAGCGCAGAAAGCCGGGCGGGTGCCTGCCCTTCTTGCCCTCATAGATGCCTAGATCGACCGGAGCCCGCAGTTTCACCTCTGCATGGATCACGCGCGCGCCGGCCACCGCGGCTTGCCGCAGCACCGACTCGGAAGCAACCTGGTCGAGCGCATTGAGTTTGCCCTTGAGTGCATCCTCGTTCTCCACCGTGACGCGCCGCGGCTTCGCCATCAATCCCTCCGTGGAAACATCACGCTCTCGATCAGCTTCGCCTGCTCTTCCGGGTCGTCTAGCAGGATCGCCTCGGCACTGTGCGCCGCAAGATGGTGTTCGCTCCACGGCGTCATGTCGAAGCAGCTGAACGGATCGCTGCGCGCCTTACGATCGCGATGAATATTTGCGATCGTGGACGCGATCGCGCCAGCGCGAAGGTCGTCATAGACGCCGCCGCGCTGGTCGACCTGGTAGGAGGCCATGTATTCGACGAACTCCGCGCTGCTTATCCGCTCTTGCAGTTCCCTTATTGGGATTCCGAGGTCGATGCTGAGCCGGATCCAGTGCCGCCGCTCTGGGCGGCGTCGGAGTTTTTTACTTCTTCCTCCACCGCCTCGGCGCCCAGCTTGTTCAGTCGCATGGCAACATCCACCACGCGGTCGAGCGCTTCCTTGCTGCGACCGCGCAAAGCCTCGACATCGTCCTCCGAGAACAGCAGTTCGCCGGTCTCGTCTACCACGCAGCACACCAGTACGCGCGCCTGAAACACGCTGTAAGGCGTCTTCCCCTCGCCTTGCAGCGCCATGAAGCGGTCGCGCGCGGCGCCAGACATGACCGCCACGCGCACGTCGCCGCCCCACTCCGGCACGGAAACGTCTTCGTGCTCCAGTGAGGCGGCCAGAATTGAGTCTTTCGAGAGAATCGGCATAGATTTATGCGTCCACCACGTCGCCGGTAATACGCAGGGTAATACCGGAAGTTTTCAGGATCTGATCCACGCCGCCTTCCAGCGGGCTGTTCTTGCAGTACGCGTCAAACGTCTTCGTCTTGTTGTTCGGCAGCGTCAGCTTGTAGGTCTTCTTGGTGCCCGCCCGCTTGGATGCGTCGACGGCCTGCTGGCCGGCATCGTTCATGTCGCGGTTGACGTCGAAGGTAAAGCTGCCCCAGTCCTGCAGGCCCAGCAGGAATTCCTTCGCGGTGGAATCCATGTCGGTGGCGTCAAGTTCGCTGGCCTGACCGTCGAACCCCTTGAACGAGACCAGATTCTCGATCTTCGTCCAGCCCAGTGGGGTAATCGTGCCGGCCGCCGTGATGGTCTTGCCGGTGGTGTCGATGTCAACGGCGATCGTGTTGGTGCCCTTGTACTTGACCACGACCGTTTGACCATTCAGCAGCGCAGCGTCTGCGCCCGTCAGCCCGGCCAACGTGGTCACATCACCATTGGACAGGCCGTGCGCGGCGGACGTCAGGATCGTCGGAAAGCCGACAGCAACGCCGGTGATCGTCTTGGGTGCGCCTGCGGTGCTGGAGATTTCCAGCTTCGAGCCCTGCGCGGAGATTGCGGTAGATGGCATGTTGACCTCATCAAATGAAAAAGCCCGCGCAGAGCGGGCGGTTGGAACGGTGGAACGCGGAGTGGTTCAGGGCTTGAACCAGATCGAAAAATCAAGACGCGAGCCGTACAGCTTGGTGTCCGCCTCGTACTGGCTCACCGCGGCGCCGATTGGGATGCCTCCGGCCGCAACCAGCGCAGCCCGCGCGGCCCGCATCGTGGCAGTCGTGTCGCCACGCTTACCGGACCATACGGTGATCTGCATGCGCTGGTTTTCGAGATCGGCGGGGCCATCAAGATCGTTCACATCTTGGCCGCCGACGGCCTGGTATGTCACGTATGGCCCTACTGTGCCGGTCGGCGCCACGTCAGGGTAATTCTTCAGGTTGACGGTCTTTAGCGCCTCAACGACGATTATTTCGGCGGAGTCAGCCATCGGACGCTCCTGTCTCGCACACCAGATCCACGTATTCACGTCTGACGCGGTCGGCCAGGATCGCCTTGATGCCGTACGCCGTGCCGTCGGCGCACAGGACGCGCATCGCCGTGGTAACGCCTTCGGCCGCCAGCAACGGAATGCGCACGCTGGCCTGCACGATCGACGTCGGCGCGTCGGCCCGGATGGATTCAATGCCACTGCGGTGCAGGATGTTGGCCCACACCGGCCGGACCGAGACCCACCCTACCGTCGGCTGGCCGTAGTCGTCCTGGCCATCGGCGGGCCGCTGGATCTCCACACGCTCGCTGCGCTGGCCGGCCCTCATACGCCCAGTCCCACGCGGTAGGGCTGCAGCAGGTCGAGGGCGCCGCGCGGCAGTTCTTCAACCGTTGCGCCGACAACCACGTCTTCGCGGTTGCCATACAGGTGGCCGACGGTCAGCAGCACCGCCGCCTGAACCTCGGCGTTGGCCACCATCGGATCATCGCCCGCCGTGCCGGCCAGTTCCGCAGCGTCAAGTGCGGCCTGGTCCGGGTAGACCTTGCGGTTAAGGAACGAGGCAGCCGAACCTTCAGCCGCTGCCAGGTACAGGCCAATCAGCTGATCCTCGTCCGCCCACGTCACCCGCAGGTGCGACTTCACCATGTCGAGAGCGAGGATCGGCATCTCAGGCTCCCTTGTTCTTCGGGTCCGGCGCTTTCTTGTTGGCAGGCGGTGGTGCCGCCTTTTCCTTCTCTGCAGCGGCAGCAGCAGCAGCCTCGGCGGAAGCCCGCTCTTCCGCTTCCCGGCGCGATGCCTCTTCTGCGGCAAGAAGTGCTTCCTCGTCCTTCTTCGCCTGCTCTTCTGCAGCAGCCCTGTCTCGTGCTGCCTGCTCTTCGGCTTGCTGTTTCGCCAGAGCTTCGGCAGCGGCGCGGTCTTCAGCCTCTTGCTTCGCCTTCGCCTCCGCAGCCTCGCGCGCAGCTGCCTCGGCGGCTTCCTTCGCGCGTTGTTCGGCCGCTTGCTTTTCCGGATCCTCGACGAGTCCAGCCCTCGCTAAGTCCTTCGCCAGCGCAGCGCTCATCGCGACGTCGTCGCCAGCGTGGGCGTCGATGTCGTGATGCACGAAGCGGGTCAGTGCTTTCACTGTGATCATGATGGGGCTCCGTGGCCCCCGGCCATAGCCAGGGGCGTTTTGCGGACGGCTCTGTTACGCCGGCGTGATGTCGCCCTTCACGAAGGCTTCCGGGCGGTAGACGGCGAGGCCCAGACGTTCTTCGATCAGGATCGTGACGATGTTCTTCACGAAGTCGTCCTCGTTCTCGGTAGCCACCATCACCGAGGCTTGCTGGCGGTCAAAGATCTGGGCGCCGAGCTTGAACGCGCCCGTCAGGAACGTGTCCACGGTCATGGCCTGCGTTGCCACCACCGGACGGCCCCACAGCGCCGGCTGAGCGATGCCCTGCGGGTTCGCGAAGATGTACGCTCCGGTGGAATCCTTGGTCAGCTCGATCGCAGCCCAGTCCGACGGGTGCAACACGATGCCGGTCGAGGGGTATTCGGCCAGTTCGGCCTGCAGCAGCGCCAGGCGCAGCACGTCGATACGCGTCGCGTTTGCGATCACGATGGGCGCCACGTAGGGGGTGGCCTGCGTGTAGATGCCGTTCAGGTTGTTGCCGACGCCAGAGCCGTTAAGCAACTGCGCTTCTTCCTTGAAGGCCAGCCCGTAGCGCAGACGACCGTCGATGTAGCTCTGCATCATCGGAGCATCGGCCAGAATTTCGGTCGATGCCTTCACGAAGTGAGCGATCTTCACGACAGCTTGGGCCAGCAGGTCGAACGTTAGGTCCGATTGCGGCTTCTTGGCACCTTCCGCGACCGTTGCGGCCATGTTCTGGAACCCGGTTTCCTTCACGTACTGGATCAGGTTCGAACTCGTGCGGCCCGGCGTCAGCAGATCGCGAACGGTCAGACGGCGCTGGGGCGGCGTCTGGATTCCGGCCAGTCGGTCCGGGGCGATCGTGTCACCGGCCACGGCGGGGTCCGACGTGATGGTGACCACGGCCTTGACCTGGTGGCTGAAGCCCTTTTTGTAGTTGCCTTCGGCGACGTACGCCTTATAGCCTTCCGACTCGACAAATTCGGAGCCAACCGACTTGGCACCTTCCGGCTCGCCCGAGCCGCGGCGCAGCAACTTCTTCTCGGCGTCGTCCAGGCGCGCCTGTAGTTCGCCCTGCTTCACCAGCAGCTTGTCGACAGCTTCCTTGGTATCGGCGCTGACCTGGCCAGCGTCTTTGGCTTCCTTCAGTGCCAGTTCGCCCGACTTCTTGACCTCGTCACCGATCCGCTTCAGCTCGGCGGTGACCTGTTCCATCACCTGCTCGGGCGACGGATCGCCACCGGTGCCGCTCTTGCGCGCCATCGAGGCGACGGTTCCCGCCGCGCCGAGGCCAGCGAGGCCGAGACCGTGATCGCTCAGTGCGCCGAGGATGTCGGCGTGGTTCAGCACGCCCGAGACGACCGCGGATGCGGCGTGGGCGTCGAAGGTCAGCATCGACGCGATCATCGCGCCAGCGACGGCGCAGAAAATGCCCAGGAAATTGCGTTTCATCATCGTATCCTCAGAAGGAAAGGGATTTGAGGCTGTCCAGCAGCCGATTTACATCGTTCGCCGCGCTGCCAGACTCGCTCTGGAGCAGGTGTTTCAGGCCACGGTTGGCGATAACCGCGGCCTGTGACTTCGAAAAGCCTGCCTCGCGCAGGAGCCCTTCAAAGTCGGAAAGGGATGGGAGCGCACCGTGCGCAATCGCTGATTTCACTGCGTCGATACGGGCGGCATCGTTGGCCGGGACTGTCACGATCGATACCTCGACCAGGTCGACCGCCTTTAGCGTGCGCACTCGCGTTTTCTCGTCGAAACTGTCATCGCGCACGTAGTAGCCGATGGACAGTCCTGTGATCGCCTTCGCCTTCATGCCTCGATAGGCAATCTTGGCGTAGGGCGCGTCGTCCAGCCAGAGCGCCCCGTCGCCCTTCAGTCCGGTGCTGTCCTCGACGAGCGACGTCCAGTCGCCAATCGGCTCGCCTGTGCGGTGCTGCCACAGGATCGGCAGCGATCGGCCCTTCGCTTCGAGGTCAGCCAGACTGGCTTTGAACGCGCCGGGGGCCACAACTTCGCGATAGCTGTCGACGACACCGAATACGGAACCGTAGCCAGAAAAAAGGCCGTCATCTTTGACGGCCTTGGTATCCCATTCGAACGCGCGTGTCTTGAACGCTGCGGATTTACGTTGCATCGCTGCTCTCCGAGGTGAGCCATGCGGCCAGTGCATCTTTCGCAGCGGTGGCCGGGTTGTTCTCGCCCAGCTTGTCGATGGGCAGCATATTGGATTGCACAGTTAGGACTGCAGCGTTGCCGCCCATCGGCGGCAGGTTCTCTTTCTTACGACAGTCGTCCCGCGTCATGACACCGTTCTGGGTCATTTGCGAGTAGAAGGCCGCACGCGAGGCGCTGTCGCCACGCAGCAGGCCCTCCATGGCGATCTCCACCGAGTAGGAACCCCGCTCGACAGGGGTCATCAGATCCTTCTTGGCCGACTGCTCAATACGCACCGCCCAAGTTCGCAGGCTGAACGTCACAAAGCCGATCATCTGCTGCTCGATGCCGGTACCCCATGACGTCGATTTTTCAGTGTGGCCGACCATCCACGGTGGCACGCGGTACCAGCGACAGATTTCCTCGACGTTGAACCCGCGTGTCGCCAACAACTCGGCGTCCTGCGGGTTCATCCTCAGCTGCTCGAATCCTGCACCCTTCTCCAGCACCATGTATCCGCCCTGATCACTGACGGTCTTCACATGCGCACGGATCTCGTCGCGCTGGCCCGGCTTCAAAACCGCGTCCATCGTGACCAGGCCGGCCGACTTCATGCCGTCCTTGAACGTGGACGCACTGGCGCGGTCGGCGGCAATAGCCCCACCAAATACGTTCGCGCCCATCTGCACGGGCGAAATCGGGTTGAGCCCATCCAACGTGAACGCCGGGAGGTACCAAAGGTCTTCTTCCGCAATGACGCGCGACTTCTTGAGAATGGGATCGTTGTAGGTCCACTCGATACTGCCGTCATCCCGAATGCGCGGCGGCATCATGCAGGACGGCAAAAGAATGTCGAGCGCAGACAGCTTACCCAACACATTGCGCCGCTTCTCCACATAGGCGGCGCCCCACAGAAGCAGGCAGGCAACATAGATTTGCCAGAAAACCGCTGCAGTCATATTGTCGTTAGGCTGGTCGTGCAGCAGCCTGTACAACTCATGGTCCTTGGCCAGAGTCTTCGTGTCGCCCACCTCCCGATACACGTTGACCGGCAGCGTCGACAACGTATCAGCCAGCAATCGAACGCATGCCCAAGCCGTACTGAGTTGCAACGTCGAGTTGACCGTCACCGATTCTCCGGTGAAGTTGCGGCCACCGAACCACGCAGCCCAGAATGCACCCGAGTCGAGACCGATCGGCACCCCAAGCCAGCCGGCCAGCCCTCCCGCGAGGGCGGATTTCACCCGCGCGGGCAGTGTCTGTTTGGTCTGGTTCATACGATGATCGGGTTCGCCAGAAAGCCAGCGAGGTCGTCGGCTGGCTGTGGATTGAGTGAAAGAAGCGCGATGGCGTTGAACAGTGCCATCAACGGGTCAATCTTGGCCGTCCCGCTCGCCTGTTTGGTAATCAAGATGGCGTTGCCGCGCGGCTCGACCTTGGCATTGCCGACGCACCAGTTCATCAGTGCGGTACCGGCGTGCCATAGCGCGCCTTCGGCCAGCTTCCGCTCGGTGGTCTTGATCGTGCCACCCAACTTCCAACCCTGCGAGATTCCAATCACCATCTCCTCAGGAATGCCGGCCGCCACCAGCGCATCCAGCACGGCGCCAATGCCGCTCGGGTCAACGCCGATCTTGTCGAGTACTCCGGCCTCATAGACGAGCAACGCGAGCTGAGCGAGCTGCTCTACGTCCTCGCCAATCCGCTCGACAATCACTAGATCGCCGTCCCTTTCGAGGTCGCGAAGTTTAGACGCCTCCGATTTCCGGCGTTCAAGAACCGTTGGGTGCGCCCACGCCCTGTTCCAAGCAAGCCATTCTCCGGACTTCCGGTCACGTCCAACCGCTGCCGCACCAAGCAAGTCATCGAGGCCGCCGCCGTCGATACCAAAGTCCACGACCTCGCATCGGCAGATCAGATCCTCCAACGTCAGACCAGGGATCGCTTGCTGATCCCAAAACAAGGCGCCTGCCCAGTTGTCCGAACGCAGGTTGAGGCCGATCTCGACATTCAGGTGCTTGGCCAAAAACTGCTGCAGCGTGCCGTCCGTCTTCGACTGGTTCTTTCGCAACTCGTCTTCCAGCCACTCCGCGCTGACTGAACGCCCGAGGTTGGGGTTCGTGATGTAGAAGTGAGCCGGATCGACGTACGCCTTCGCCTTGACGAGCCGCTCGGGGAATTCGTACAGCACCGGCAGAGTCTTCCGGTCGACAATCTTGCCGTCGCGGACGTCCCGCCAGTAATCCAGCTTTTCTTTAAAGACGCCGGCCGGCGGTTCGTCGGACTGCGTAGTCAGGTAGATGACCCAACCTTCATCACGCGACACCTGCCCTCCGAGGGCCTCCATAAACATCGCGCTAGCGTTGGATCGCTTCCCAAAGAGCCAAAGTTCGTCCACCAGGACCTTGCCCGACTTCTTGCCGGACACGGTATCTGTATCGGCCGCCACGACCTTCAGGCTATTCCGGTTGACTCGGTGGGTGATGGTCCGGATATGGTCCTGGATATGGAACTTGGCAGCGAGTTCGTCGTCCTCCCGGATCATGCTGGCAGCGGGCTTGAAACTGTTGTCCGCCACTTCCTTGGTTGGCGCGAGAATCAGATGCTCCTCTTCCTCGCGCCAACACAAGATCAATGCGGTCAGCATGATGCCGGCCGCGATCGTCGATTTCGTGTTTTTTTTGCTGATTAGCAGTCCGTATTCGCGAATCAGTTGCTTGCCGGTGTCCGACTCGTAGCCACCGAAGATGGCGCGGACGAAATCGAACACCCAATCTTCACTGCACTCGCCAAAGGTGGGCTTCCCGGGAAGATCAACGACGCATAGTTCCTTGAAAATCGCCAGGGCGCGTTCCGCCTCGTCCTCGAAGATCGGCGCGGGAATGATTGACTGCCGCGCCACGAGCCTGGCTTCCCAGTCGATGCACGCGGTGGACCATTCCATATTCACACCTTTTTACCCCCGGCCGTGACCAACTTGGGCGGCGCGGAGGGCTCGAATCTGCCTGGCTTTTTGGCATCCGCAGCGGCCTGCTCCTTTTTGCCCGTGTCGCCCAGCTTCTTGTGGAAGTAGGGCATCAGAGCATTGGCGGCGAAGACCCGAAGCTTCGGCTCCGTGGAGTCGTCATTCATCGCCGCTTTCAGGAAGGCTTTCGGATCGGAAAACTGGGTCGCGCGCTCCCATATTGACTCGGCCTCGTCGGCCAAGGCCTGAGGTTCGGCTGGCGCGAGCGGCTTGGCGGGAGTCGCCTTGGCTGGCGGGCTGGGCTTCCTCGGCGCTTTCGCCTTGGCCTTCCGCTCCAAGTGGGCGAGTACATCAGGATCCTTCGCCAGTCGCGATCCGGCAGCCGCCGCGGATCCCGCGCTGTACCCGGCAGCGATTGCGGCTTCCTTGTTCGTATGCCCCTTGGCCTTCGCCTCGGCAAATTTCTGCTTTTTGCCGGTCAGTGCCATGTTAAAACCCGCTGGAAGCGGTCCAAATGTTAAACATTGCGCTGGACGTTTACCGTTTTCGATCAACGGTTTGCGCGATGTTGTTAATGCGGGCAGCGTGTTAAGGCTTTAACAAATTCCGTGGGAGGGGAAATTTTCTGCGCGTGAGGGAACGGGTGGTCTAGGGCGTAAAAGCCACTTAAGCTTTCGACCCACCCCTCCCCTTGGCCATAATTAGGCCGATTAGGCACGTTTCAGGCGGGCCGCTTCGGCATTACGCCAGCATCGCCGCAACAGCAGGGACGACCGCACCAACGTGGTGCGCTACAGCCCTCGCGATGAAACGGCAGCTTGTTCTTATCCGGTTAAGGGAATCTATGGAGCTGAGTGCTTCCCTTATGGCTGAGTGCCTGCCGTGGTCACGCTCGACCGTATCCCGTGCTTAGTGAGGAAGGCAGCCAGAGCCTCGAGGTCCAGCCGCAGGCCCAAGCAACGGTGCAACCATGCGAGGATGGCCAGCAGCGGCCTGACCCACCACGACACCTTGACGCTCACTGTCACGTTCATGGTTGCCATGATTGGTTCTCCTGCCGCTGCTTGTCGCGGCTGTGGTGTGTCTGGCACAGCGTCTGCCAGTTCGACTCATCCCAAAACCGCGCTTGGTCGCCACGGTGCGCAACAATGTGGTCAACCACGTTGCCATAGGGCACGGGCAGCGCACGCTCTGCGCATTCGAGTATCACCTCGGCCAGGCCGGCGGCCTGTATGCGAGCCTCACGCATGCAGTACACACAGTACGGATGCAGTCGCAGGTATGCCTCCCTCGCCTTTTGCCAACGATAGCCATACCCGCGCTGCCCACTGGTCTGGGCAGTGGTGCGCCAGGAGCCAGGCCGCATGGTGGGGGTTCGGGCGCCTGCTTGCGCAACCCTGCCACCAAGCATGGGGAGGCGACCGCGCTTGGTCACGGCCACAGCCCCAATGCGTAGGTCAGCGCAACGCCGACGCATGCCATGCCAAAGATACCCCAACCGAGAGCGGCACCCGATATGGCAGCCTCGCTTCGAGTCGGTCGAGGCTGGGGAACTAATGGAGAGCCGAGATTCGCGTGGCGCATCGCTTGGGCAATCACGGCTACATCAGCGCGGGGCTCCACATTGATGTGCTGGACTACCTTGACGGTGTCGCCCGGCGCATCGTCGGTGAACGCCTCAGCCGGATCACCTGCCGTGGCAGCGCCAGCGGGCACAAGCTTGTACTCAGCGACCAGCGGGTGGGCGTCGAAGCCTTCCACGCCTTCGGCCTGCGGCAAGTATGTGCACCGTACCGTCACCACTTCGTCCAGCGCGCACCGCAGTTCAAACGACTTGGTGCTCTTCGGCAGGCCGAGCGCGTCCATCAGCGCCAGCACGAACGGGTTGCCGTTGGCCAGGATAACTTTGGAGGGCATGGGCAGGTCCGAAGACAGGAAGAAGAAACGGGTACGACAGCCAGCGGCCGGCATACCCAAACCCGAGGCAACTGCCGGGAGGAGACAAACGGGACAGCGGAATTGGGGTACTACAAACCCGATACGCCAATGCAAAAAAGCCCGCTGGCTTTCGCTTAGCGGGCTTTGGAGGCAATTCTGCGGTGTATCGGAATGAGGCCTATTTTCGACACAAAATGTCGAAAGGTCAAGTCTTCGTTGTTGTCACGTCCGTCGGCTTCATCCATTTCACGTCCGGAAGGACTTGGGCGACGTAGTTCAACAACGAAATCGCCTTCAGGCTATTGATCTCGTTTCCGTAGTCGACCGACTCGCCATGCATAACTTGGTGCCGATTGAGACCCACAAAATCCATACCTCTCTCGCTCTTCCCCTTTCCAACTTGCCCGATGGAGTTGAGCGGTGACAGCCATGCTGCGTCCCATTCGTTATGTTCAGGCGAGCTTGCATATGCCGCCGTCCTTGGCCGAGGATCGTTTCGGAGTCGCTGGAAGAACTCAGCACCCAAAGCGTCAACGCACATGCCGTCAACCTGCGCCAAGATTGGTGGGATCGACAACTCGTACTGACCAGCGCGATGCGCACCAAATGCCGCGCGGACAATCTTCTCCCGCCTAGGGAATCGTTGGCAGATGGACTCCTCGATGGAATCCAACCGCTGTGCGAAGTGCTGCACCAGCATAGCCTCGGCTTCCTCTTCCCCGCCGGGCCGATCATATATACGGATTAGCTGAGCCGGCATAGAGAGCGCCATCTCCTCGTCGAAGTACCAACCGCGCTCGGCGAGCATCTCCAGTGCTCGTCGATATGTTGGCGGCAGATTCTTGACTGCCTCGCCAATCTTGCTTGACAACTCGGACCACTGACGACCGAACTCCAAGACAGCAGGGCTGATTGCGCGGGCGAGGGCTTGATAAGGTTCAAGCATCTTGCTCCAATTCTGCATCTGTCGGCGCAGCGCCGCACCAAGGCTTTCAAGCTGTCGCCTGCGCAGCTCAAATGGATCAGGATTTTCCTCTGGGGTATCCATGGACGGTCTGAAAAGTTGCGAGTACCACCCCTATCCTACTACGCGGCCTCCTCCATCCCGACGAAGCCACGGTCGCGTAGCAACTCGTCCGCCCGCTGCAGTGCAATCGCCTGCACGCCAACTTCCCCGCCGATGCCCTTCTTGCCCCGAAGATAGGTCAACAGCTTCAGGTGGTGCGTCGATGCCGTCTGCCGATGCACCCCGCAGGACTCAGCCACCCGCTCGAGCGTGATCTTCTTGCCGTCCGCCCCACGATGCGCGCCAAAGTGTCTCTCGATCAGGATCCGTCTCAGCCGATAGTGCGAGAGCGATCCGGCAAACAGGTGGGTCGTGTGCTCCGTCAGGAATGAGACAGCCTCGCCCCATTCCCGGTTTGGCTTCCGCCCTGAGCAGCACGGCGCGGTGCAGTCGCACGGCAGCTCCGCCGGCGCGAATTGGGCGATCAGCACAGCCTGGTGCAGCAGACTGAAATCCCGCAGCTCGCTACGCAGCATGCCGGCCTGCCCCGCACCGTCCACACCGGCCAACCCCTTGCCCGTACCAACGTTGCCGCCGCGCATCGCGCGCGCCATCGGCGTCGGACTGTACTGCTGCGTCGAGTACGAGAACGCAAAGCGCAGAGCGCTGTCCGCGCTGGTGAATAGGATCTCGGTCTCGGTCATCTGTCTGCTCCCCGGTTATCTGGTCTGGTTCTGTTGTCTTGCGCCCTGCTGCCACCGCACCCACGGCAGCCGGAACGCGGCATGGAATTCCGCCTCGGCCTTCGGGACGTGATCGAGGTCCGCCCGGGATGTGATGTCGCAGCGCTTCAATATGAGGGCTCGCGCGTCGGCTGGCGTGTCGCACGGCAACCCAGTCTTGACGGCCACCATGCGGCGGAATTCCGGGTTGTTGCAGAGGATCCCGGCCAGGCGGGCCAGCGCACCGCCCTTCTGTTTCGCGGTCATGCGGCCACCCCCATGCCAAAGAGCGCCTGTACCACGGGATGCTGCTGCGCCACGACGCCGCGCTTCATCTTCCGGCGCACCGTGCCTCGGTCGATGATTGCCTTGTAGCGGAGCGGGTCGTCCTCCTTCATTCGGCGCATGCGGGCGCACTGACGCTCCGAGGCCGTCGGCACGTAGGGCTTCGGCGCGTCCGTTCCCGGCACCGGCAGCCACAACGGCTTAGGCGGGCCGCGACGGCTTTTCAGCCAGCCCGCTGTGTGCGCCTCTCCGTCCGCCTGGCCTTCCTTCATGAGTCGGTCGATGCAGACGCGGCTGGCTCCAGTCAGGGCGACCAGCTCATGCACCGTGCGAGCCCGCCCATCCGCGCATATCCGGACCATCAGCCGCCATACCGCCGAGCGTTTGCCCTTGAACGGCTTCGGACCCAGCTTCATGCTGCCCGCCATCATCTGAACGGCATCACCTGTCCTGCCCAGCTGAAAGCCGATGTCCCACCACTTCAGTCCCTGACCAACCAGCACGACCAACTTTGCCTTCTCCTCATCCGTCCACAGTCGGTTCATCGCTTTACTCCCCACAGAATGGACAGGACCACGCCGGCCATCACCAGCGCAGCGAACGCGTCGCAGATGTCAGCCGAGCTCATGAGTTTGGTACTCCCCGTAGGTTGCTTTCCGGTCAACGACGATCTCGCAGACCGCTTCGTACTTGGTCGTGCTCAGACCACCCGACCGCGAGCCAATATGAAGGGTTCGGACCTGCACGTTCTTGGCGTTGAGGTCAACGCCAGCCTGAGCGGCCACCGTGGCGGCAACCAAGGCGAGCAACTGGTCTTGGTCCAGCACGGCGCGGATGCGCTTCTCGTCGACGAAAGACTCCTGCACCTTGATGACTTCGCTCACTTCGTCTCCTTGATCTCAAACCCCATGACCGCCATCAGGTGGCGCTTGATCCGGTATTCCTTGGTGATGACGCCCTTCACGTCCTCCACCGTCTTCTGGGTGGCACCGCGCTCCACGTAGGTGAAGTCCGCCACGTACTTCAACGGGGGCCGCTTCCGGCCGCCGATCACCACCGACGGCGCAAGGATGAAAACCACCTGGCGCTCCAGCTGCTGAATGTGGCCGGCCCGCTGGAGAATCAGGAGGTGGTAATACCGCTCCATCTCCCGGCGGCTGTCGAACGTTTCCTCACCCACCGTCACCCGCTCGTTGCCGTACTTGCGAGGCGGCGGCGGCGGTGGCATCAACCCACCTTCCGGCTGGTAACCTTTGACCGTAGCTCCCTGACGTCCTCCAACAGCTTTTCCGCCGCCGGCCGGCCCCGCCACTTCTCCACCAGCTTCAGGTACTCGGCTATCCGCTGCCCGCGCTTTGCCGCCAGCCATCGCACCTCGCACTCGTGCCGCCAGGCCTCGTCCGTTCGCATTGCCCCATCGCCCCCACATGCTCGTCATGCCTGCCCCTCGATCGGCGGATGGCCGTAGAAGTACTCGTGGACCGACGCGTACGACGTGCTCTTCGTGCGCAGCAGGTCAGCAAGCAGCGCCTGGCGCCATGGGCCGTCCCCCGCCCGCTGGAACACGCCGACCTTGTAGCGCTGGAACGGTTCGTCTCCCTTGCGCGCCCGCCAGATCTCCAGCCCTTTCGCCTCGATGCCCGTAGCGCTCTGCCACCAGCTCGCCCCTTCGCCGCCACCGCTCTGGCCCGCAGCATCCACGGGAGCCGCCGACGCCTGGTCCTCCCAGCGCTTGCCGTTCAGCCAGGTCGCGAGGTGCGGCACAAACTCGCCGCCGTTCTCCCGCCATTTCGGCCATGTCGCCTGCGCGGTCACCGCCGCCAACAGCAAACCCTGCAGCTCAGCATTCGGCGCGAGCTTGACGTAGGCCTTCTCGGCGACAGCCTTCGCAGCCTTTCTGGGATATGCAGCCCAAAGAGCATCAAACCCCTTATCCACAGCCTTGCGCTTTGTTCGCGCGGTAGTGGGTAGTTCATTGGGTAGTTCTAGTGGGTAGTTAGACTGAACGTCGTTCAGTGCCTTTATGTCGTCAGGTTCAGTGCCTTCCGTCGCGACGTTCAGTGCCTTGCCCGAAGGTACTGAACGTGGTTCAGCGCCTTCGCCAACAACGTACTGAACCTCGTTCAGCGCCTCTGTGGATAACTTTTCCTCAGAAGGCACTGAATCAGGTTCAGTGCCTTTTCTGGAAGGAGCTGGGCGCGGGACAAACCCATCGGGAGTGCGTGGACGGTACTGATTTCGCGCCCATGCTTGGCCTGCGTATCCATGCTTCGTGACCGTCAGCCAGCCAAGCGATGCTGCGAGCTTCAGGTGCGTAACAACGGCGCGCTCGGACAGCCCGCACTCGTCGGAAAGAAGCAGCGTGGAGGGATAGGTAGGCTCTCCAGCATCATTGATGTGGCAGGAGAGCGTCAGAAGGACATGCCGCGTGGTCGGGGAAAGATCCGACCGAATGATGGCGGCGCGCCAGGTGTAGGAGTTCAAATGGGCCTCCCTTGATCGGAAGGCCCCAAAAAGGAACGCGAACCAACTAGAAGTCGTTCCTCGACTGCCAGTCGGGAGTTCCCGCGGGAGCGATGTTGAACATCACCTCGCCGGCTGCTACCGTAATCAAGCGCTGCCCCTTCAGAGATGCCACGGCCGCGTCGAAGTCCCAGTCCGGCTGCTTGTAATACTCGGCAAGAAAGCTCGGCAGCGCGCCATCCGCCAACCCCATCAACGCAAGCTTCTCGATCGGCTCTTCCACCGGCCTCTTGATTGCCCAAGCCAAACAGGCTGCTGTCATTGCAAAGTTCCTCAGTCGTGAATTCGACGCACGAGCCGGCAGGACGGCGCGACGAAGGTTCAGTGGGCTGGGGCGTTCCCAGACCTGCCGCGCAGAAAGTGTAACGCGATACCCTCATGCAACCTCCACGCGCATTGCCGGCACGCCGTACTTCTTCAGACGGTATGCCGCCCACCGGTCGTATGCCTCGTCCCACGCCAGGCGCTTTTGCTCCTTCGTGTAGCGCACGCCCTGGTCGAGTTCGGCGTGGCACAGGAAGCAGCCCGGCACCGTCATACGGTCGTCCGCCTTCAGCCCCTTCCCCTTGCCGTGCTTCAGCTGGTTGGAATGGGCCGGCACCACGGTGTCGGGATTGTTCCGGCAGATGCCGGGGAAGCGGAGATAGCACTGCTGGCCGTGACACAGCATGTCGGGGTGCAGCAGCGGATTGACGCGGACGGCCTTGCCGTTGGCGATGACAATAACGTGGGCCGTCATTCGCAGAGTCCGTATGCGGAAGAGCACGCAGTCGGCTCATCCAGTTGATCAAGTAGGTTGAATTGCCGGCCTCCACGAGCCGTGCGCGCCCATTCGACCTTCTGCCAAATGTTTCCGCGCTCGCGAGCGGTTTCGCTGTCGCCAGGCGCAGGGAAAAACGTGGCATTGCCGCGCTTGCTCACAGCAGAAACGATGTCTTCCCATTCGGCGATTCGTTCGATGTGAGCCCGGTGCCGCTTGCCCCAAGCATTAATTTCCCGCTTGCCAGAGTTGATGCAAACGCAACCGACGCGATCATGGCCCTGGAGGTAGAGAGGGTTCGGTTTGATCCCGTACAACCTGTGCGCCTCGAAGACGTCTTGCCACGTCCAGCGCAAAATCGGGCGATAGTTGAAGAGGCCGCCGCCCACCTCGTCGAAATCGGAAACACAGGCTCCCGTGCCCTGGAATCGAGTGCGACGAGCGTTGCTCTCTTCGATCCGCACCCCCTGCCAAGACCAAACAGCACTACCTGTCTCATCAATGATGGACATCAGGTGTTCGGTGATCGGGATGATCTTCAGTTCGTGAGTGCAGAACTGAGCCATCCGACTCGGGAACCGGGCCTTGATAATGCAGAGGTCGAGAAACGCGCTCCCCGTCGGCCCACGCTCGAATACCTCCAGCGCACGCGTCACGGCGACATCCGACACGCCTTTCGTCGGCCAAACGTCGCGCACGTAGTCTCGGCGCGCCCACCATTCTCCAGAAAAGTCCCGCTTGACCCGATGGATAGTCACCCCCAGAGCGCCCTCCAAATAGTCGACGTACTCGTAGGTGATCTCGTGCTCGTTGTCGGTGTCGGCCATGACAAAGCGACAGGCAGAACGCCCATGCTGTTCGATCGCGAGGATCGCGGAAGCCGTGCTGTCTTTGCCGCCGGACATCGATACGACGTGGACGATAGACATCAGAACAGCCCCATCTGAGGATGCGGCCGGCGTACCGGGCGAATCGTGCGGCCAGTGATCCGGCAGGTGCGCGATGGCCCGTGCTGCAACTCGCCCAGCTTCTCGCGCAGCTCGTGGACGCGGCCGCTGACGATGTTGACCGGCAAGCCCGTCAGTTCGCAAAGCTCCTGCAGCGAATAGTCCGCCGGATACGGTTCGATGACCGCCATTATCTGGCGCTGTCGGGTGGAGACCGTGCCGTCCTTCTTGATGTCCCGGTAGGTCCGGATACTGGTGTGCGCGACTTGCGTGTGCATGCCCTCTCCCCTACGCCTGCGGCTTGGTCGGCTTGTACTGCTCATTCTTGAAACCGGCGTTCCACTCCAAGTGGGCGTCGGTCTGGGGGAAGTACGGGTTGTCCTCCGCCGCCTTCCCCTTTCGGAAGGCTTCGGCGCCCTGGTTGCGCAGCTCAGTGCGCGGCGTCAATTCGTGGATCACAACCCCCTCCCTTCCTACTAATTGGCGCGTACCCACAGCCGTGGAACAATCGAGAGCTCTCACCTTCTCAACCACCCACGAAAGGGGTACGCATGAACTTGCAACTCGTGAAAATCGTCCGACCGGACACGTCCAGCGATTTCGTCCGGGTCACGCTCGCGGATACACCGGAGCAGTCAGACGACCCGGAACACCTCTACAACCATGTCGAGTTCGAGGTATTCGTTCGACATGCAAACCTGATGAGTCTGTCGCTCGCGCAAATCGAGGAATCAGCGATCGCCCAAGCAGAACTGGTGATGGATCGCGTCAACGCGGATTGACCGGACGCCCGCGCGCGGCCTGCTGCCTGATCTCGGCCACGGCGGCGTCCTTTGCTTCTCGCACGCACGTCTCGATCTGCGTCACATCGATCTGCGGAGGGCAAACCTTCTTTTTCTCCGCGTTCAACTCCAGCGCCGGCCGGAGTAGCCACAGCACCAGGCGTGCATACAGCTTCTTCATCGCCCGCCCCCCTCTTCCGTCCCAACTTGTCCCAGCTTGGGCCGCGTTTCGAACTCGATTACCTGCGGATGCGTCGCCCCAAAGGCGCTCCGCAGGATGTGGTAGCCCAGTAGCTCGGGGGTCGTTACCCCCTGCTCCGCAGCCTTGAGAACCAGCGCCCGCGCTTCGTTTGCGGGCAGCAACGCCTTTGCTTCTGTCTCGCTGCTCTTCATGCCGCCACCGGTGTCCCAAAGTGTCCCAAGTCGTCACTGACGCCGCCGATCACCACGGGCAAAGTACCCACAGCGCCAAACAAATGCTGCTCAGCAATACGAGCCATGGCCGCGGAATCGCTCTCGATACCGTGAACCTGCTTGTAGAGCTGTAGCGCGTCGTAGGCGCGGTCTCGGAGTCGAGTCTTCACTTCGTTGCGAAACTCGGATCGACGGGACATGACGTTTCCTTCTCGGGTATTGCAGCGACCGCTGTCGCGAATCACGGGGCGGACCCCGCGGACCTTCTTCTTGTTGTGGGCTTGTCGCCCCGACCGGCAGAAGCTTCTACCGGCAAAACACAGACACATCTGCACAGAGGCAATGACACACTCAACCGCATGTACACGTACGCCGAACGACTCCTCTGGGCCATGCAACAGACCGATCCGCCGACCTCTCGGCGCGCTCTGGCTCGGCTCGTCGGCATCGAGTACCAATCCGTTCAGTACCTGGCAGACCCGGACCGCAACGCGACCGGTAGCCGCCACACCGAAGCCATTGCGCGCGCCCTCGGCGTTTCCGCCCAATGGCTCGCTACTGGAAAAGGCAAACCCCACCGGGGGCGACGCCAGCCAGTCGACCAGCGCCCTGCACTACACGACTGCATCCGCGCGACGCGCGAACTCCTTGCGCGACTGGAACGCATCGCACAAGCACTGGAAGACGGCCAGACAGGCAACTAGGCCTCTGCCGAAGCGCTGGCATTGCCAAGCTCCGGCCACAGGACGTGCCATCGATCCGGCGAAAGATCGTCGAGCGAAGTTGGTGCCCTGCCCGTGGCGAGCGCCAGTTCGGTGACTCTGCTCCGCGGGATTCCGGTCTTACGCCAGTCGCTAACCGAGGGCGCCTTGATGCCCAACAGCTTCGCCACTGCGCTGGTCCCGCCGAGACAGTCGATAAGTTCGGTAGCTGTAGCCATGCCTAATTTTAGGAATTCCTTATTTTTAAGTCAAGGCATTCCTAATTGCGATCCTGTTAGGATTTCCTAATGAGTACTCTTGCTGACCGGTTGAAAGAAGCTATGTCCGACATGCCTGACGTGAAGGCTGTGGACATCGCTCGCGCGTGCGGGATAAAGAGCGCGTCCATCGTTGACTGGCAAACGGGCCGCACGAAGAAAATGGAAGGCAGCAATCTCCTTGCGACTGCGGAGTTGCTACGGGTGAATCCGTGGTGGCTGGCAACCGGCCGAGGCAACAAGCGATCGGCATACTCACTTGATCCAGGTCACGGTGTCGTCCAGGGCAATCCGACGCAATCCGCGCTGGTCTGGCCGTTCAGCGCCAGTCTTGCTGACTACGAAAAGTTGAGTCCCGCGCAAAAAACAACACTAGACAACGTTGTATCTGCCTACGTGCTCACAAGTCTCGCAGAAGGCCGCGCGACATTGAGCACACCCACGCCCGATGGAACATTGAAGGCATCTGCCCGACGCGTTAGGAAAGTAGCAAACTCTTAGGCGGCGCCAAGCTAAGGGCGGCCTAAACCTTGACTTGCATATCAATCACTCTTCAGAAGAACGTGGCCTATAATCACGGGACTTGTCCTTGGGATGCCCCCATGAAGACCACGCTTCTCGACGCCATCGAGCAGATCATCGCAGCGGACCGCTCAGCCACTAAAGAAGTGGCTAAGAGCGGCGCGGCCGTGATCCGAGCTATGCGCGAAAGGAAGGCTGCGTTCACCTCCGAAGAAGAAAAAGTAAAGGAGAAATTAGAACGTGGCGCAAGAATCACAAAGCACCGAATACCTCTGTGATTTCGTCTATCTGGACCGAGATCGCGCAGCTCTCTATTTCGCTCAACTTGACCCCGAGAACGGCACGCCCACGCAAGTGAAGCGCACCGAGAAGCATGGCGGTCAGGACGCTGACAAGCTCACGGTGGGAATCCCCAAGCTGATGGCCAAGGAATATGGCGGCGGGACTCAATTCGAGCGATCGATTGAAGGTCAGTACGACCCGAGCTGGCTTATACCAATCGAGGTAATGAACCGACTCGACGAGCTCAGCTATATCACCACCGATCTGGAGCAGGCGCGGATCGGACGCATGGCGCTTTTGACCGGAAGCATGCGCGTGATCGACGTTAGATTCCTCAAGGAACTTTGGCCGTACGTCGGGGATATGATCGCCAAGCAGGCATCTGATGCGCTGCCGGCTAATACCCCACCCAAAGTCAAGCAGCAGACAATTTCGCACGCTCGCAAGGAAACCGATTTGATGTCGGGCGTGATCAGCAAGATGCCCCACTCCTTGCAGGCATCCTTCACCGTCCAGGGCAAGCGGATCTGGACGACCTTGCGACCAGACAACATGCTGATGAACCCGGAAGACCTTGCGCTGAAACACGGTGCCGATATACCGGGAGAATGGCGCTTGCTGGGTATCATTGACGCCCTACCAGAACTCTCATCTCCCTCGCCCTCGTCCGCGCCCGAGGGATTTGACCTGGAAGGAGGGTTGGTCAACATCATCAATACACTGCGGACATTCATGGGGCGGCAGTCTGGCAGCTTCGGTATAACCCCAATCGCCATCTTCCGGACGATCAAGCCTGTATAGAGGAAACATCGCCGACGCACGAAGGGAGCCTGCTTTTAGCGGGCTTTTTTTTGCGTTCTTGGCTAGGCAAAGCCGTCTGCCGCCATGGAGACAAAAAGGCGTGCATCCCGCTTCTGCGGGGTTATTTCCCCAGCGTGTTCTGGCTATGTGTGTACCTCGTTCCGATCGCCGGGCTACAGGGACCCGGCGACAGCAGGGGTCATTGATGCCAGATGTAGTCGATTTGGCCGCCTACCGGCGGACTCGTAAGCGCGACCTCCCCCACAAAAGAAGCGTCCACCAAGAGGACACCATTCTTATCCGCATGCACGGCAACGGGGACATCGATTATTCATTCCAGGGGGCCTTCAAGGCATCGAGGCTCCTTACCGCCCAGACCATGACGATGGTCCTCGGAGAAGTGCTCCACGAGTAGCTACCGCTAGCCCCTCCAAAATAGTTAGGAATTCCTATTGACAGTCCAGTAAGGAATTCCTAATATTCCCTCCATCGACGCGCCACGGCGCACACCGGAGATAGAGGGATGGAACTGCTCGTACCTATCGGAATCATGGCTTGGATGCTGCTGGTGGTGGTCGTCATGCAGCTTTTCTGGGTTGGCGGGAGGGCTTGAGCGATGGCAAAGGCACTGTCCCACCAACAGATCCTGGCGCTGCCGCTGCACCAGCAGGCGCTGGCTTGGGAAGAACGTCGGCACCAGGCCCGCTTGCATGAGATCAAGCAGATTGCCGCGACGCTCGCACTTCTGCAGCCGCTGCAGGCCGCAATCGCGGCAGCTGGGGCGAACATCTATGCGAACGACATCACCCCCGTCTACGGCAAACGGCAAACGCTCCGCATCACGACGGCTTTTACGTCCGCCGAGGTCTTTCTTGCCAAAGCACTCCTGAGGGTCGGTTTCACGATCGTGGAACGTGACGATCACCGCCTCCGCACGGTTGTGTTCAAGAGGGGCCGCCTGAGTATTCAGATGTGCATGACGGAAGAGAACTTGGCTCGCGCCGAGCAGGAGTTCGCCACTGCGGCCGCGCCGGCTCCGGCAAGGGCTGAGAGCGAGGTCGCAGCATGACGCCCGACCAAGCCGCTCAGCGCCAGGCTGCCGTGGTCAACGACCACGAGAAGCTCCTTCGTGAACTGCAGCTCGCTCACATCATCATCGGAAACGCCTCGCAGCTGATGACCATCAGCCAGCGCCTAGTGTGGGGCGAGCGAAATGCCACCTCGGCCGCCCGCCTCAGTGCGGCCCACAAAGCCGCCGGCGCCGCAGTCATCGCCGAAGCCCACGGGAGCGCAGCATGACCGCCGCCATCTGCGAATACGCCGCGAGTGGCTGCGACTATCCGGCCAGCGAGTGTTCGGGTGCCTGTGTTGCACGTCCGGCCGCCACCACCTATCAAATTGGCCTGCTGCAGCACACGCTCGGGATCAACGAGCACCGCCGCGAGCCGTACCGCAACCACTTCGTTGCCAGCCCCGGTCACCATGACATGGCGGACCTTGAGCGGCTGGAAGCGGCGGGTCTGATGATTCGCGGCCACCGCCCCGGCTTCCTGCCGGGCGACTCGATCGTCTTCTACACGACGGAAGCAGGTCGCTATCTGGCTCTCACGTCCCTGCCTGAGCCGAAAAAGCCGTCGCGCTATGAGGAGTATCTGCGCGCTGACGGTTGCGCTGGCGACTCGTTCGGCGAGTTTCTGTGCGGCGGCCTGCTTCCCAAGTACGAGTGGCGTTCGGATTCGCTCCACGGCTGGTATCCGGATCAGCCGGAGCTAAAGGATTGGCGAGGGTACATCTATCGCATGTACCGCGCGGACGCCTATGGCCGGCATGAGGTTGAGGGCAAGTGGTGCAAGACCAAAAAGGAAGCCAAAGCCAGCTACAAGGCAGCGCTGAAAGAGTACCAGCAGCGCCAGCGCGAATACGGGAGGGCCTACGCATGACCGCCGCTCTTCATCGCGTTCAGGATTTGGGTGCTGCCAGCGCTCGCTTCCACGCACAGGAGCGACTCCGGCTCGCCGTGAGCGTCTACCTGTCGTGGCGTGATGTCCAGATCGACGCAGTCGAGGATGGCAACACCAGCCTGGCCTCCGCCATTGGGCGAGACATGAAAGCTCTTCGCGAGAACTTCGGCCGTGCCGAATGGGATCGTGAGCTGAATCGCGTCACGGAGGGCCAGTCGTGAAGCTGCTACGCGCCCTCGCCTTCTGGTTCGCCACCGCAGCCGGCGTTATCGCCCTCTCGGGCCTCTACGCCGCGCTCAACACGGACGCGACCACCGCCACCCCTATCTGGAGACACCAAGCATGAATCCCGACATCACCTGGGAGGAGTACGTGCGCGCCCGCCGCGCCGAAGGCTTCCGCGTGACCGGCCGCTGGATTAACGGCGCGCCAGTCCTCGTCCGCCTCCACTGACCATGAACCACCTCGTCATCGCCCTCACATTCGCCGCCCACCTGGTCGCGATAGCCGTCGGCGCCCACTTCCAATACCGCTGGATGCAGCGGACCGCAAAAGGAGCTTCGCAGATGGGAATCGTCAGCACCGCGACGATGATCGACCGCCTCGTCGCAATCATCGACACGCGAAAACTTCGCATCGACGAGATCGGCTTCGTCAACCAGCTGAAAGAGAAGGTGAAGCGCTCCCGCATTGTCGACCTGACCGCCGACGAAGTGGAAAAGCTCGATGCGATCCACGGGAGGATCTTCCGATGACTTGCACTCAGAAGAGATTTGAGCAAGACGTCGCGCAGCACCAGATGTCGATGATTCGTGACGATGGCGTGAACCGCCACCTTATGTTCCGCCAGCCAGGCGACAGCGCCTACTGGTTCGAAATCCTGACGTGGCCGGGCACGCTTTGCATCAAGGGCGACATGGGCACCTACGTGTTCTCACGCCTGCCGGACATGTTCCAGTTCTTTCGCACCGACGACCGCGGCGATCCGACCAAGCTCTACATCAATAAGGGCTACTGGGCCGAGAAACTCCAGGCCGTCGATTGCAACGGCTACGGCCGTGGAAGCGCCGACCGCTTCAGCGCTGAGAACTTCAAGCGCCGCGTGGTGGAGCGATTCCGCGACTACTGCCGCGATCGCGAAGTTGAGCACGAAATGCGCCGCGTGATGTGGGAAGCGATCCGAGAGGACGTGCTGGAAACAGCAGACGAAGGCGACGCGACACGCGCCTTCGATTCGCTCATGGCATTCCACCACGCCGACCATCCCCGCCTCTTTGAAGACTGCTGGGAGTGGAACTGCAAAGAGTACACGTTCCACTTCATCTGGAATTTGTACGGAATCGCTTGGGCAATTCGCCAGTACGACGCTGCCAAGGAACCGACGAAGGAGGCCGCATGATTCGCCGCCTGCTGCTCGCCTACTCGGCCTCCCGCCCGTGCAAGATCATCAGCGAAGCCGGCCGTCCCTATCTGGAGCGCTACTTTGTGTGCGCGCTCTTCGGCATCCGCGTCTACCTGCACCGCTTTGTCGGCTCCGACCCTGATCGTGGCCTGCACGACCACCCGTGGCGCTGGGCCGTGTCCATCATCCTGCGCGGCTGGTACTACGAAGCCACGCGTTGGGGCACGCGCAAAGTCCGCTGGCTCAACTTCCTGACCGGAGACTCGTTCCATCGCGTGATTCTGTCGCCTGGTCCGTTGCCCGACGTGCATACGCCGCCGGAGGTCTGGTCGCTCTTCATCGTGCCGGCCAAGGACGTCAAGGTCTGGGGATTCCTGCGCGACAAGGGACCGATGGGCCAGGTGTTCACGCCGTTCGATTACGGAGCAAACGGCAAGCCTACCAAGTGGTGGAAACAAGCACCCAAGGGACGCGACGCTCCCGGCAGGCAACTGAGTTAGAGGCGATTGCGCGGCTCGGGTGGTGAAGGCCGAATGTGTTCAACACGCAGCGGCTTAATCCTGAGCGCACAGACCAACGCCACGCCGTCATCTTCAAGGCAAACAAGGAATTCTTGCGCTTCTTGAATGGTCGCGAAAACGTAGCGATAAGCGCCGTTGATGACCGTCTTGCCTGCAATCTCTCTTGTCATTTTCTAAGCAAATTTGAATAGGCTCTCGCAGGATGATACGTGATCAATTTCTCCTCGACATCGCGCCGGAAATCATCATCGACAACTTCGCCGGAGGCGGCGGCGCGAGCTGCGGCATCGAGTTGGCCCTCGGCCGCCACGTCGACATCGCCATCAACCACGACCCCGAAGCCGTGACGATGCACTCCCTGAACCATCCGCAGACCGAGCACCACTGCGAGAGCGTCTGGGATGTGGATCCGCTCGACCTGGTACAAGGCCGGCCCGTGGGCCTCGCCTGGTTTAGTCCGGACTGCAAGCACTTCAGCAAGGCCAAGGGCGGCAAACCCCGCGACAAGAAGATTCGGGGCCTGGCTTGGGTTGCCATGCGCTGGGCGGCGCTCGTCCGGCCGCGCGTGATCATCCTGGAGAACGTCGAGGAATTCCAGACGTGGGGGCCCGTGTTGGTTGACGGTACTCCCTGCCCAAAGCGCAAGGGCGACACCTTCCGCTCCTTCGTCCGCCAGTTGCAGGAGAAGGGATATGCGGTCGAGTGGCGTGAGCTGCGTGCCTGCGACTTCGGCGCGCCCACCATCCGCAAGCGCCTCTTTCTGATCGCCCGCTGCGACGGCCAGCCCATCGCATGGCCGGAACCGACGCACGGCGCGCCGGACAGCGCCGCAGTGAAGGCGAAGCAGCGCAAGCCATGGCGCACGGCCGCTGAGTGTATCGACTGGTCGATCCCCTGCCCGTCGATTTTCGAGCGAACCAAGCCACTGGCCGAGGCCACACAGCGTCGTATTGCTCGTGGACTGCGTCGGTACGTCATCGGCGCCGCTAAGCCGTTCGTGGTGACGCTGTCTCATGGAGAGGGAAAGCCAGGCGCCTCGAAGCGCTGGGGATCAGGCGCGCGAAGCATCGATGATCCATTTCAGACCGTCACCGCGAATAGCTCATACGCAGTCGTGTCGCCGGTTCTGACGGAATGCGCCAATGCGTCGACTCAGCGGTCGTGGAGCGTTGGTGAACCCCTGCGCACGCAATGCGCCGAGGTCAAGGGCGGACATTTTGCCCTCGCCAGCGCGACGCTCGTCCAGACCGGTTACGGCGAGCGTGCCGGCCAGGCACCCCGTGCGCCGGGTCTGGATAAACCTCTCGGAACGGTCGTCGCCGGCGGCGCAAAGCACGCCGTGGTGTCGGCGTTCCTAGCCAAGCACTACGGCGGCAACTATGAGGGTCCGGGCGTCTCGCTAACTGATCCAGCCAGCACCATCACCACCACCGACCACCATGCACTGGTAGCGGCACAGCTGGTGGGCTGCGGTGGCCGGGCCGGCCAGAGCCGCCCGCGCGACGCCGACGAGCCGATGCAGACCATTACGGCCAAGGGCGATACCGCGGTGGCAACATCGCACTTGGTGAAGCTGCGCGGCCAATGCACGGGCAGCGCCATCAAGGAACCTGTTGCCACCATCACCGGCGGCGGCACCCACATCGGCGAAGTTCGCGCATTCCTCGTGAAGTACTACAGCGAGGGCGGCCAGGATCAAGACTGCCGCGACCCAATGCATACGATCCCGACCAAGGATCGACTTGGCCTGGTCACCGTGGCCGGCGAGCAATACCAAATCGCCGACATCGGCATGCGCATGCTGGAGCCGCACGAGCTCTACGCCGCGCAGGGCTTCCCTTCCACCTACGTGATTGCGCCGATCATGGCGAACGGCAAACCCTTGCCAAAGCATGCGCAGGTACGGATGTGTGGGAACAGCGTCAGCCCGCCGATGGCGGCGGCGCTGGTGCGCGCCAACGTGCCGGATATGGCTAGCTGGTCGCGCAAGGAAACGAGGACCCTGGGAGTGGCAGCATGAGCCGAAGCGGATACACCGACGATTGCGAAAACCTTGGGCTGTGGCGCGCCGCGGTCGAGCGCGCGATTCGCGGGAAGCGCGGCCAGCAAGCCCTCAAAGAAATCGCGAGAGCCATGGATGCGATGCCAAACAAGGTCCTAGTGGCGCACGAACTCGTCACGCCCACAGGCCAGTACTGCACGCTGGGCGTGCTGGGCGCGGCGCGGGGCCTCGATCTCTCCGATACGGATCCAGAAGACTACGACATGGTCGCCGACACTTTCAAGCTGGCGCCGTCAATGGTTCGGGAGATCGTCTACGAGAACGATGAGGCCATGACCACCTGGCGATACGTCGATGTCGAAATTTGCGGTCCGGTGCGCCCGTACTACCCCGAATACGGCAATCACATTGTGCGGACCTTGGTGGATATTCCGGAAGGCGAGCTTGGCCCCATGCGTTGGAAGCGCATGCGGGAATGGGTCGAACAGAACCTCGTGAAGGAGGCGTAACCCATGAACCTCCGCATCCTCAAGAAACTGTCCAAGCGCGCGGCCCCACTGCTCCCGCTGCTCGGCGACGACCGCAAGCAGTTCGCTGCGGACAAGTACGAAAGCTATACATGCACCGGCGGCCACGATCGCAAGCACTGGGAGCGGAATCGCTCGATCCACGCCACACCGCTTTTTCGCAACGATCTGCACTACCGCCCCAAGCACGGCCTCAGCTACGTCTCCATGCGCCAGCCGGTCCACCCTCTCAAAGGGACGATCATGGTCGGTGCCATGTGCGGCTACTACGAACCCGAGTGGGAGGAAGAGACAGCTTGGGAATCCCTGCGCTCGATGGTCCTCGATCACTTCACAGAGTGGGTCGACGTGGACGGCGATTACGTACCCGAACCGAAGCTGATGCGCGAGTTTTTCTATCCCACCCAAGTCTTCGACGCAGCCGAAGAGATCATCGAGAAGCGCGCACTGCGCGGATTGCTCCCTGTAAATGAGAGGCGCCATCGTGTCTAAGCGCAAACCGTGGACTGACGTCGAGCTTGCTGTGCTCCGTGAGTTCTACCCAGACAGCCCTACCGCCGAGATTGCCGCCGCGCTCGGCAGAGCAACGCAACAGGTCTATAGCAAGGCGATCGGGATTGGTCTTCGAAAGTCGGCTGAGTATCTGGCGGGGCCGGATGCCGGACGATTGGACGGCATTCGCGGCGCGGCCTCGCGCTTCGTGAAAGGTCAGCCGTCCTGGAACAAGGGTGTAAAGGGCAGCACCGGCAAACATCCAAACTGCCTTCGCACTCAATTCAAAAAAGGTGAGAAGCGCGGCGCCGCGCAGCACAACTACCAGCCGATTGGCGCAGAGCGCATCAACCGAGACGGCCACCTGGAGCGGAAGGTCACAGACGACCCCGACATCGCACCGGTGCGGCGGTGGGTGCCTGTCTATCGGCTGGTGTGGGAGGTAGCGAACGGCCCTATCCCTACTGGACATGCAGTTATCTTCCGCCCCGGTCGGAAGACAACCGACGCATCGCTCATCACTGCCGACGCTTTGGAGCTGGTGAGCCGCGCGGAGCTGGTACGTCGCAACCATCCTCGCAGCAAGTCGACTGAGCTGGCCAAGCTCGTGCAGCTCAAGGGCGCCATCACGCGCCAAGTGAATCGTATCGCCCGTGAGGCAAAGGAGAAGAAGTCATGAGCACGAACAACATCGCAACCGTCCGCCAGCACCTCCTGGATACGCTCTCGGACCTACGGAATCGTGAACAGCCCATGGAGATTGATCGCGCGCGCGCCGTAGCCGACGTCGCCCGGGTGTTGGTCGACAGCGCCAAGGTCGAGGTCGACTATCTGAAGGCCACGGGGCAGGCCAACGTGGACTTTCTGGAGCAGGGTTCCGCTGCCTCGCCGGGAACTGCGCCCGCACCAGCGCCGGCGCCCGGGATCGTGGGCATTCGCCGCCATGTGCTGCGGTGATCCCAATCCGATGGCGCAAGCCGCAACACGTATCATCGCGACAACCCGGAAGCATTGGGAGCACTGTATGGCAACCCTGACGAACGAAGAACTCAAAGACATCACCGGCGGCCTGGTGCAAGGGGCGGCGCAGCGCCGCTGGATCCGCAAGCAGCTCGGCTTCGAGCCACCCATGAAGGTCGACGGCCATCCCATGATCACATGGGAGCAGGTCAATCGCGGCAAGGTCGGCAGTTCCGCCAGGCCGACCAGCGGCCCGCGCTGGAGCGTGGCAGCATGAACCGTCCGCGCAAGGTCAAGGAAGGAAAGGGCCTGCTGGATCGCATGGAGGCCAGGCCGCGCAAAGACGGGCTGGTGACGTACCGATACCGGCCTGTGGGGGCGAAGCCCATCAACCTCGGGACGGATCGCCTGAAGGCCATCCAGCACGTTCTGGACATGCTCGGCATGGGCGACAACATCGGCATGATCGGCCGCCTCTGGGAGCAGTATCAGGAGACGAACGACTGGCGCAAGCTCTCCGACGGCACGAGGACCGACTACACCCAGTGCAGCACACCACTGCTGAAGGTGTTTTCGGAGACCAAGGCCAGCGAGATTCGCGCGACGGACGTGGCCCGGTACCTCCGTGTCGAGCGCAAGGATGCCCCGGTGCGCGCCAACCGTGAAGTCGCGCTGCTCTCCAACCTGATCAACCTGGCGATCGAGCGCGGTGAGGCCGAGGCAAACCCATGCCGGCAGGTGCGGCGGAACACGGAGCAGCCTCGATCAAAGGCGCCGGACCCCGCCGCGCTGGCGGCATTCTTGGAATGGCTGTCGAAGCAGGGAGCGCAGCGGCGCATTATCGGCCTGGCCGCCGAGTATGCCGCCGTGGCCGGCAGCCGGAAGGTGGAGTTCCTGGACATCGTCCGTCCGCAGGTCGACCGAAAGGCGATGGTGATCCGGACCAAGCGCGCCAAGCAACGTGGCACGAAGCGCGGTGAGATCATCGAAGAGGTCGAGATCACGCCGAAGCTTCTCGACCTTCTGAACCGCATCGACGCCCTGCATCTCGCGCAAGATCGCGGAGACTGCCTGTACCTGTTCCCGAACCGGCACGACAGCCATTACACGTCTGCCGGCTTCAAGGCGATGTGGGGGAAGGTCATGAATGCGGCGCTGGCCGATAAGGTCATTGAGGAGCGATTCACGTTTCACGACTTGCGGGCGTACTACGCGACGACACACAAGGCTGAGCGAGGAAGTCTGCCCGACCTGCATGCAAACCCTGCGATCACGGCTCGGGTTTACGACCGCAACAGGGTCGTCAAACGCAAGGCCTTATAGCTCCGCTTGGTATGCTGAGTGCCTTTCCAGCCTGAAAGAAAAACATGAACTCACCCCAACATTTTCCCCCTCCAGGCGCGCAGAGCTACTACGAGGGCCGCTGGCGCCAACTGAACGACTTGGTGATTGCGCACTCGGAAGGAGCGCTCAATGCCCTGCTCGCTGTGAATGGCGGCGCTGTTGCCGGCATGCTGGCCTTCATCGGCGCGGTATCGGAGATCAGGCAGATGAGGCTTTCCCTCTGGACGCTGGGAATTTTTGTCCTCGGGCTGCTCGTCGCCTGCGCCGCCCGCGCACACGCTCTGGAGTGCATGAAGGCCCTGCAGGTGGGCTGGATCCGCGATTATCAATCTTATGCGTCGGGTCAGATCACCTGGCAGGAACTCAATGAGCGGGACGGCGAACGAGTCAAGAGATGGGAGCGGCTTGGACCGATTCTTGGCTACGGCTGCGTCCTTATCTTCCTCATCGGCCTCGCATGTGCCACCAAGGTTTTATGGGCACTGCCGACCCAGTGAGAATGGGCGAGTATTCCCACGGTGGGAATACTGTGGGAATAAAGCACTGGATGGATATACAGAAAACAAAAAAGCCGCTTTTGTAAGCGGCTGATTTGCAAAGAAATTCTTTGGGGTGGCTGACGGGACTCGAACCCGCGACAACAGGAATCACAATCCTGGACTCTACCAACTGAGCTACAGCCACCGTAGAACTTGTTTCGTTGATCGTTGCGCGATCAGCGAAGAACAAGACTATACAAGGATTCCGGGCGGATGGCTAGTATTCCGCACAAATAAATTA
>NZ_JBDKXK010000029.1:0-12735 GCF_039710735.1 Cupriavidus sp. DL-D2
CTGGACTCTACCAACTGAGCTACAGCCACCGTAGAACTTGTTTCGTTGATCGTTGCGCGATCAGCGAAGAACAAGACTATACAAGGATTCCGGGCGGATGGCTAGTATTCCGCACAAATAAATTACGTGTGGGTCAGCGGCCGCCAACCCACTTCGACTCTAGCAGCACAGCCTCCTTGATGGCGGCGATGGTCTCTGTCTCGCTCTCGAAGAGACCGAGCAGGCGTTTCGACTTGCCATTCAGCACATCGCGATGCAAGGCGTCGCCGGCTTCGACGGACGTACCCGGGTGCCAGCAATAGCGGGCGGTCCATTTGCCGTCCTGCAACTGCTCTGCTACCCAGATCACCCGGCAATCTTCAAATACTTCGCCGAAGGGCTCTTCCGCGTTCATTCCTAGTCCTCAGGGCTTGCTTCCGGTCGGTCGACCGGCCAGCCTCTCTATTCTTATCCCCCACAGAACCATGCGGACTCTTCCGCAGGTTCACCAGACGGCATCTGATCCCAGCGCCGGCGCGAATCCTAGCATGCTGCTTTCGACACTTTGCATCGCCATCCCTGGGTCGACCGGCGTCGCCTTATAGAGATTGGGACATTTAGCAAGGATTCGCCACACAAACGAGTATCGGCATATCCACCAGAAAGCGGAGTGTTTGCCCTACCAATGAAGGGTTCTTCCGTGCGTGGTGATGTTGGATACTCTTCCCCGAGGGACATTGACCCCCCTCGACATTCCCGACAGGCGATCACTCCCGACGAGCATCGCCTGCTTTTTTTTGATGCGCGCGTTCTTGCATCGCTCCCCGTCCTAACCCTCCGGACAAAAAAAAGAGCCCGCCGAAGCGGACTCTAAATTTTGCGATCTCAATGCCCTGAAGGCCGTTTCAATGTAGACGTCGCACACCTCTCGTACCATCCGGGCAAACCCACGGTCGGTGTCGTGCTTCCCATCTTGTGAAAAAAACAGCCCGCACACGGCGGGCTGAATAATCAGTTGAAGAAAGCCCTGTATTCGAGGGCAGGCACAGTGTAAGAACATGAAGCGGCCCTGGCGAATTAGGGGAATCCCTTTGCCGAGGCGGCTCTCCAGTCGGTTCATCTGCCGCAAACGCCGCTGGTGCATACATTTGAGGCAATGGCACACGGCCGCCGTTCGAAATTAGAGCTTTTCCTCGGGGCCTATGCGGCTTCCTGCAGGTCGGGTCGAAGGTGGCTGCGAGCTTCAACGAAAAGCGCATCAACTTCCGCGCGAGAGCGAGCCGCGCTCATCCTGCGGGCATCCGACAGCACGCGTCGCCAGCCTCGCCCACCGTACACACCACGATGCAGGCCCAGCATATGGCGGGTGACCGAACCCATATAGCCACCCTGCTCCACCAGGTTGCCGATATACGCCTGCATCGCCAATTCCGCGTCCTCGCGCGTCGGGATGGGAGTGCCGGCGCCATAGAATCGATTATCCATCTCCGCAAGAATATACGGATCGTGATAAGCCTGGCGCCCGAGCATGACGCCGTCTACATATTGGAGATGATTTTCGATTTCGTCGTAGGTCGTAATACCGCCATTAATCAGAATTTCCAGATTTGGAAACTCTTTTTTCAAGCGGTAGGCTACCTCATAGCGGAGCGGCGGAATCTCACGGTTTTCCTTGGGACTTAGTCCCTTGAGAATCGCGTTACGCGCATGGACGATAAACGTTTCGCAACCAGCTTCGGCCACAATGCCGACAAAATCGCGCACGAAGTCATAGTGCTCGATGGTATCGATGCCGATCCGGTGCTTCACGGTCACCGGCACCGCCACCGCATCGCTCATGGCTTTCACGCAGTCCGCCACCAATTGTGGCTCCGCCATCAGGCAAGCGCCGAATGCACCGCGCTGCACACGCTCGGACGGGCAGCCACAGTTCAGGTTGATTTCCTTGTAGCCCCACTGTTCGCCCAGCTTCGCGGCCTTTGCCAGATCGTCCGGCTCGCTACCGCCCAGCTGGAGCGCCACGGGATGCTCGATCTCATCGAAATCGAGGTGGCGCGGCACGTCTCCATGCAGCAACGCACCTGTCGTCACCATCTCGGTATAGAGCCACGTGTGGCGGCTCAGCGAACGGTGAAATGTGCGACAGCGGCGATCCGTCCAATCCATCATGGGTGCCACGGATATCCGGCGAGGCCTTACGTTTCCTTGAATGCCGCCTGGGGCCTCGGTTTGCGGGGTACTGCGGGTCTGTTCCATTACCTACTGTTTGATCTCGATCCGGCTCATTTTTGGACCCGAATGCCACGCTGCAGCACTTCGTCGACTGCTGGAGCCCCGAGCCATGGGAACCATCGCGCAACGCGTGCGAAAGGACCGAAGTATAGGGTACACAGCTCAGATTGGTTTGAAGACACTGCCAGCCACGCGCGATCAGTAGGCTTGTGCGTCATCATTCCACGCCTATTGGTGCAGCTTTGGCATGCTGTGTTGTGGTGCTCGCATCCTGATCGGTTCCGGTTTCTCGCCCGCCAACTCCAGCACATTGTCATTCGCGACGATTTTCACTGGGTCCGTCGATTTCCACTGCTTCTTTGGGACAATCAGCTTCCACACCGCGCTCTTGCCACTGTCCCGGAAGAGTGCAACGAGACCCACGTACTGCGCCTCCTCATTCATGGGTTCGCTGATGCTCGCCGTGGCATCGGGCCTGAGCACGACGTCCTTCATGGCCAGCAGGTCGGCCTTCAACCCGTCCAGATCCTCGTTCTGGAATTGTGCGTAGCTCAACTGTTCAAACGTCTGCGGCGTTTTCAACTGATAGATTCTCACCACCGTCGACAACGATTGTCCGAGGCCGTTCGTATTCAACGACGTCCGGCTCGTAAGGTCGATGTTCATGGTCTTCACCTGCGTCGTGAACGCCCATTTCGCTGCCGCCATCGTGTTGTCCGTCACAGCCTGGCCCACACCGCAGCCGGCGACTATAAGGGTGGAGCAAAGCACTGCGAGAACGCCTTGAAGCTGCCGGTTCATATTGTTGGTCCTTTCTGTCATTCGTGTTGCTGTCCTGCCATGGCTTGGTTGCCTCAATGTTGTTCCCACGCCTGCGGCGCGTAACCGCGCCAGGTTCCGAGTTGAACGCGGGTGAATCCCTCATCAGGCTCTGCAGCCACTTGCGTCGCATGTGGGCGAAGCTGGGTGGTGAACCCAAGGCTGAACTCCTGCGAATTCAGTGCCGGTGGCGGCATCAGTGAGCGCCGCACGTGCATTTCCAGATGTGCGTGCCCCTCATAGCCGAGGTAGAAGCGCAGCAGCGCCATGACCTCCTGGTACGTCTGCCGCCCCGGCATCAGTCCGAGGACCGATTCGCGCAAAGACGGGGTGATCAACACCCGCACCGTGTTCGTCCGATCATAGAAGCCGCGTCCCAGCACGCAGTTCTCCCCGAGTGGCATCCGCTGATTGGATTCAATGGGTACCCACGCTGGGTAAAATTCCTCCACCCTGATCGTCGCATCCGGGACAGCGTGCTGCAGTACGCCTGTCAGACCTTCCGCCGTGCGCGTGCGCTGGCTGGCCAGCCCAAGCATTGAGAGCAGCTTCTGTGTCGGCACCGGCTGCTTGGTTGCCGGCTGCCCGAAGCCGAACCCCAACAGGCTCAGCAGATAGCGCGACACTTCATCCTCGCCGCCCTTGCGGAAGCCCACCGGATACCGGTACTTGCGCGCTACGCGATAGAACTGCGTGACCATCCGATGGTGGAACAGGTCCAGGAAGGCCGCCAGCGGCTCGGCGCCATCCCGGCGCTGCGCGATCTCGTCCACGAAGTAGGAGGGCATGCGCGCGTCGACCCCGTAGAGGCCCAGGAACGTGGTCCGGATGGCAGGCGGAAGTTCGGGGTAGTCCTCGTCGATCTCGACCGTATCGATCTCGCGCCCCGGAAACCCGAGCCGCCCACTCGAACGGAACCGGATCGGTTCATCGGTCGGGGAGTCGGTCGTGCCCAGCGGTGGGCGCTCAGGAGCCGCCAGTTCCATCAGTTCGCACAACCGGAAGACATTCATCCGAGGCGCATTGGCGAGCAGTGCCGGCAACAATGGGGTCAATGGGCTGCAGGGAGCAGCGCGCTTCTGGCGCGGATCGGCCTCGCTCAAAACGGAGCCCCTTCGCCTTTGCTGTCGGGCCACTCCAGCCGCTTCCCGGTTGGCTGCGAGACGATGACAAGCCGGGTGTACAGATTGAGCGTAGCGTACAGTGAAAGGAAGCGATTGAGCATCTCGCCAAAGAACTCGATGTCCCCTTCCCCCGCAAAACGCGTGCTGTCCAACGTCACCTCAATTTCCACCCCGCGCAGCAGACCGCCCTTGACGAGCTTTTGCAAAGGGCAGTGGCGTACTTCATTAATCCCTGCAATCCGGCGCCGATTCAATTCGCCGTCTGTCCAGTCATAGAGCGCCAGGCTGCCGCGCAACACCTCGGCATCGAGAAGCGACAGGTAATTCGGCGCCAGATGGGACAGCACACGCCAGTGGAAACGGTCACCCGTCGGTGGGTAGACCGGCAACGTCGGCGCCGTCAGGTTGCGCACTTCCGCGATATTGGTGAATCCGCCGCGCATGCGCGTAATGCCTGCCTCACGCAGTCCTTTGCGCGGCAGCATGCCGTTGGTACCAGTCACGGAAAGCGAAAGGGTTTCCTTCAGCAGCGTATCCTGGTGCTCCCACGCATGCCCGCCCAATACCACCCACGTATCGAAGCGGCCTGAGGGACCACGTCGCACGCGGGTATGGAAATAGCGTTCCGGCATCTCCTGACGCAACATGCCGCCACGGTGGCGGAAGGCTGCGAATGGCGCGTACTCGAAGCGCGCGCCGGTGCCTGCCTCGAAACCCCTCACGGTATCCACCGAGTAGGCTTCCACGTGCTGCCCGTGGTGTTCCATTGCGCGTACCCGGTACTCGGTCTCGAAATGCGTGACCGTGATCGGATCGGCCTCCAGTTCAAACAAATTGATAATGGGTGTGCAGTAGAGCCGGATGTTCTCGGCCGAGAAGCGCATGTCGTCCGGAAACGGCTTTGCCAGCACGACCTCCACATCGAAATCCTCGGCACCTGCGGGAATCGCCGCCATGTCCAGACCCACCAGATCCACGAACATGAACTTCTCGGGGAAGGTGAAATACTCCAACATGAGTTGATAGCCGCCGAATGCGTTGTCGGGCTTGGGCCAGAGCCGCTCGTCGACCCGGAATCCGACGGGCTCCAGACGCAGGCCGGGCATGGGCTGGGGTGCACCAGGGCGATCGGCCGGATAGCCGGGGATGCGTACCTGGATCGCCAGCGGCTGGGCGGTCAGTGCTGCGTAGAGCGCGAGCGCCAGCGGCCGGTCGGCATGCAGGTACATTCGCAGACGGGGGATTTCCAACTTCTCGCTGCGGGACTGCGCCTGCATGGTCAGCCGCAGGCGAATCACCGAGCGGCCGTCATCCCTCGCATAGGTGGCGGCTTCGGCCATTCGCAGCGGGTACAGGTCGACCGCCTGGGTGGTCCGGTATGGACACTCCACGGTGTCCCCGAGTCCAGCCTGCGCATCGAGGGGCACGGGATCGGAGACGACTTCGAGGCCTGCCGGCAGTGTCTCGTGGCGCTGCAGTGCGCCGGCTGCCGGGATCAGTTCCAGGATCGACAGCGACGGAATCATACGCAGATAATGCGGCCACAGCATGCTGACCAGCCCCTCGGTCAGTTCTGGCAACTCGTCGTCGAGCTTATGGCGGAGACGCCCCATCAGGAAGGCGAAGCCCTCGAAGAGTCGCTCGACGTGAGGATCGCGCTCACCGATCCGGTCGATGTTGAGCATGCGCGCGCGGTCCGGGAAGGCTTGGGCGAACTCCTTGCCGGCCTCGCGCAGGTAGCGCATCTCCGCCTCGTAGTAGCGCAGGATTTCGTTGTCTTGAGTGGGGTGATTCATGGGCGTTTAGGGTTGGTGCTGCCGTCAAGCGATGGCCACGGCCCGTGCCGGGTCGATGGCGGTCAGTTCCCCGACCAGGGCGTCGATGCGCTGGGCGAGCGTTGCCTTGTCCGCGTCCTTGCGCGTCATGCGGACCTTGAGCAGACGCAGCAACTGCTGCTTGACCTCGAAGGCCAGGGACGGCTCCCAGGCAGCCAGCCGGAATTGCTGGGTGCGTTGGTCGAGCGCCGTCAGCAGATGCAGCGCCGTATCGATGCGGTCAGCGCCCTCGGCCACCCGAGCCATCACCAGTTGCCGTACGAATCGGTCCCGCTCGCCCTCCCGGGCAGGCAAGCCCTGCAGCCAGGCCAGGGCGGCGTCGAGGCTTTGATGTGCGGCGAGGTCGACAGCCTGCGCCTCGGTCTCTGCCCAGTCGGTACTGGCCGAATCCACGGCCACCGGTGCCATGGCCTCGCCACGCTCGATATCACGAACGGTGGCATGGCGGGCGATCCATTCCAGCGTCGTGTCATCGGCAAACGGGGTGCCGTCGGCAAAAGCGAGCTGGTCCAGGCTCGATAGACGCTCGAGCATCAGCGCGCAATCGGTGGCCAACAGATCGCGCACGCGGGTGTACTGGCCGCCAGCCTGCTCTTGCGCGGTGAAAGCGTAGTACTGCAGGTCCAGCCAGAAGTGATTGGCGCCCTCCGCGAAAGCCTGCTCCACCTTGTCGAGTAGTTCGGGCCACTGCTTTTGCAGGACCAGCCGCTTCATGTGGGCGCGCAGTTCGGCGCGCGGTGCGACCAGCCGTGTCTTGCCACTTGCCTCGTGCGGCGGGATCTCGGTCAACGTATCCCAACGTACGCAGCGCATCAGGCGATAGGCGGCGAGATAGCCTTCAGGCTGCTCGCGCAGGAACTGCGCCATCTGGCGCGCTCGATCCAGCAGATCCCGCGTGGATGTCACCTCGCCAGCAGCAAGGGGGGTCGCCACTCCGAAGGGCTTCGCTGGCGCTACCTGACCACCGCTATCTTCAGCCGACGGATATTCGACCCGCCCCTCGAACCGTCGAAACAACGCATCCAGCGCTGGACGCCAGACTTCCGGCCATTGCGCCGTCCGCTCCTGGATCAGAGCCAGTGCTGATAGGGTGCGTTCAAGGTGCGCACCGTTCAGACCCGGCACGCGGTCAAGGCGATCCGTGAAAGTCGAGCCGGCCAGCCATTCCAATGCTGCCTTGCGGCTCTCGGCCCGGATGGGCAGCAACTGGTCGCCAAACCGGTCGATCAGCGCCGACAGCAGTTCAAAGGCGGAGGCCACGCCTTCCGCGCCGTCCCTCCGCATGCGGCCATAGGCATAGTAGACCGCGACGCGGACATCCTTGGCACTGGCCTTGAGCAGGCGCTCGGCCGACTCGACAATCAACGTGTCGTTAATATCCGAGAGCTTCGCTACCTCTTCCTTGATGGCGATGAAATCGTCGTCGTAACCCGGGTCGTCGCCGGCCGGCGCGTCCGCCCGGATGGGCTGCAGCCAGGATTCCCAGCGGGCCTGCGTGGAACGGGCCATGTCGGACGGGGTGCGCGTGCCGAACAGCGCGTTCAAAAGATTGTTGAACATGGTGATTACTTGCGCCGTGTTGGCGTGGCTTGGGTTAGGGCCGGTGGCTCCTTGGCCATGAATATGCGCTCCGGCATCCGCAGGTTGCGTAGCTCCAATGCCTCCAGCGGACCGCGGCCAACGGCCGCGCGCATCTGATAGCGGATCGGATATACCCTATGAACGGGGGCGCAGCGGCGCGCCACTCGTGGCAGTTGGCTCTCTGCGCCATCGGTTTCGTCTGCCGATGCGCTGGCGGCCATATCCCGACTGTTGCCAGTCGAATCGACGACGGCCTGAAACGTCAATTGAACGGTTGCGCTGTCAATGGACATCACCTCCGCGTGCTCCAGCATTCGTATCCAGGCCCAGACACCTTCTGCCTCGTAGTTCTTGTTCGTACCTGCGGTCTCCGTTTGCCACTGCAGCATCGTGCGAGGCCCCTGCAGGTTGTTTGCGGGCCAGGTCATGGCTTGCCAGGTCTCACGCTGGTTGTAATAGTGCAGCTTCTGGTTGTCGATCGTCAGCACGGTGTCAGTCAGCCCTGGCGTTGGAATCGGCTTGAGTTCGAACCGGTACTGCGGATCGCCTTGCATCAGCATATTGGCGCCCACGCGCTGCAATGCGTTGATGAACTTGACGAAGGCAGGGTCGAAGGACAGTCCCTGCGCGCCGCTGCCAACAGGCACCCATTGGTCGCCTTGCAGCACCAGCACGCCGGCTAGCTCTGCCGTAAGGAAGGCATTGATCAGACCGCTTTGCGGGCGGACATAGCGTGCCAGTTCCGGCAGCGATGTATCGTTGGCGGTGTTGGCGAAGGGATAGCGGCTGGCGAATGCGTGGTTCCACGGAAGCGCGATGGACTGCCGCCACGCCTCGTTAAGGCTGGCCTGCGCAGGATGCAAGACAGATTGCGAAGCCTGGGCAATCGGGCGAACGAAGAGCGCGTCGCCCATGCCGGCCCATTCGACACCGAGGCTTGCCGCAATGAGCTGGCCATAGACTTGCGTGTCGGCCAGATCCGAGCCTTTGCCCTGGAACAGCGACCGGGCAATCTGCCGCGCCATCATGTCGGCGTCTGCGCTATTGGTCATCTGCTGCAGGCGTAATCGCACCGCAGTGATCCGGTCCAGGTAGCGTCGCAGGCTCAGTTCGCCGTTATTACCGTCACTATTGCCGCCACCCTGGCTGTTGTACTGCCCCACCAAGCGCAGCACGGGACCAAAGGCTGCCGCGAGCGGGCCGGCGGGATCGGGCTTGATGGCTTCCGGAGTCTCGTCCTTCTTACCCAGGATCCCCTGTGCCTTGGCCTTCAGGGTATCCGACAAGGAGTCCTTGCGCGCGCCAGCGCCGCCCTGGTACTCGAGCGACTTCATGAGCGCGATAACCGGTGACTGGCGCGCGTCGGCCATCAGCTTGAGCTGATCGACAACGCCAGGCAGCGTTGCCGCCGACTCCCACTGCATCCCGTTCATGAACTGCTGCCAGTGCTCGGCATAGTCGGCAAAGTACCGCTCTGTCAGCGCCCTGCGGAAATCCGCTGAGGATTCGCTTGACGCCTGCTGAGCCTGTTGCGGATTGCCATCGGTAATCACCCAGTCATTTGCCACGTCCTGGCGTTGTGCGACCTTCTCGATGACGTCCTCCACATAGCCCTCGTAGGCCTGCCGGGTAAAGACGCCGGGGACAACAGCGTTGGCGCGCATCAGCCCGCGCGGGTCTGTACCTGCAGTGAGGGACGCCAGTGTCTGTTCGGGATACTTTGTGCCAACCCCATCCAGGATATTCCGGTAGACCGTATCGGCGGCATTGCGCTCGCCGATTACTGCCAGCAGCGTCTGGCGGACGCCACCCACTAGCTCGGGACGGGCACCGATTCGCCAGATCGGATTGGCCATCAGGTGCTCGGCATAGAATTTGGCAAATCGCTCACCCAGGTCTTGCTTTTGGCCTGGAAGAATCCTCGCATCGGTGGACCAGTGCTGTGCCAGTTGCTGGGCGAGGAACGCTGCATCTACCCGCTCCGGGTGAGCCAGCATCAGATAGGCTTTGAGCGTGTTGCGGCCCTCCAGCGCCCACTTGGCAGTTTCCTCGCTCAATCCATCTGTCCGCAACTGCGACAAGTCGACCAACGTGGATTCGAGGCCTCGTACCACGGGCGTGACCAGAATGTCGTGGCTGGCCTTGGCGTAAGGCCTCCACAGTGCCGCAAGCACTTCGGCGTCACGGTTTAGCCCAAAGCGCGTGAACAGCGGCGCGCGATGCTCGACGCGGTATTCGTAGCGCTGGATCTGCTGCTGCAGGGTATCGAGCGCCTCCAGGCGTGCTGCGGCGTCGGGCGCCGCCTGGATGTCGTGCGCCGCCTGCTGCGCGGCCTGGAGGTCTCGCGCATTCTGGATGCCGGACAGAAGCATGCCCCCAATCCACAAGCTGATGACGGACAGAACCAGTACTGTAAGCACCGTCACGGGATGGAAGCCCGTACGACGGCCCGGTTGACGCCGCGCCGCATCACCCAAATGTTCCCACAGCGGCAATTCCGCGATGGCGTCGAGGCATTCCCCATCATCAAACGCCGGCGCAAAGGCGACACCGCGAATCGGCAACTTCCTGCGGGTACCGCCCTCCAATCCGCCAAGCCAATTGGCCAGTGCCTCGGCGCGGCCATCCAGCCATTGGGAAAGCTGTCCCAGATAAATCTCCCTGCCACTCTGAGGCAGTCGTTCCAAACTCTGTTCCGATAGCCGATCGCGTAGCGCCTGCAGCGCGGCCTCGACTCCACTGGAGTTCGATTGCCGGGACACCTCACAGGCGATGACTGGCACATCGGCTGGCGAAATTGAACTTGTGTGGACAATTTCGAGCGCATGAATCGGAGCAGACCAGCGCAAACACTCGGCAACGCGAGCCAAGACGATGGAAAAGGCATGCGTGCCGTAGCTCTCCTTTAGCGAGGTTGTCGCCCCGTCCAAGACCAGCACAACCATGTCGATCGGGCGCCGGCGGCGCAATCTGGAAAGTTGTTTAAGTTGAGCCGTCTCCAACTTGCTGCGAACCAATACAGCATGGGGAGTAATCTGCCAGCCCTGTTCATCCAGGTCAGGAAGCCGTTGCGCGATGGCAGCATCGTCGCCCATGACCAGCAGCCACGGTAGACGATAGCGCCAACGTAGGCCATACCGCTGTCGCAACTCAATACGTAAATCGTCAAAATCCTTCGGTGCTTGTTGAGTGAGGCGGGACTTCAGCAGGCTCGCTTGTGTAGTGTCGGCCAACTCAGGTTCTCGGCGGCGAAGCGCCATGGTCAGCGCACGCATCGCATCCCACGCGCGCGCAAAACGATCAAATGATGCAAGCAGAGCGAGAATGAGCGTTCCGATCGTCACAAAGGAAAGCCAAAGGCTCCGAGCTTCGGGCGTCCTGATGCCGAGACTTTCTCCCCAAATCACGATGGCGCAAGTGATCAGGAGCGCAAGCACAAGGAGGGAAAGCAAATCTATCCGTAGCTTCTTCATGGATTTCAAACTTCTTCCTGGCAATCGGCGTTCCGGGTGCGCATGCGACGGAAGCGACCAATGCCAAGACGACTAAATGTCCATATACGAGGCGTGTTGCGTGGGGATCAGGAGTGGGCTCGGCTGACACTTGCAGACACACAGGTCATCGCTCAAGGCAGCTTCGCGGCCATCGGGGCCCTTCATTGGCAGTCTTGGGCCAATGCAAACAATGGCACCCATGGTTTTGCAGACAGGGCACCAAACTGGATCGCCGTCATAGGCTTGCTCGCGGCTCCCAACCATGTCATCGGTCCTGCCACCTTCGACCCTGCCACCAACGGTCGTTGGGTCGCCTCTCAGAATGTCATAACGTCTTGTCACAAGGTCCTCGTTAAAGCAGCCGCTTGTGTTTGATCAAAATCCTGCGTGACATCTGTCTTGGCGTCACGGCGAACCACAGCAGCAAACATTGTTTCTCGCTCCCCCGTGACGATGAGTTGGCGTGAGGTCTGCCCTGAAAGCGCGTCTACAGCGCATGCCAACGCCAGCCAGGGAGATGCCACACCCGCATAACCGACCGTCTGATCAACATCAGTGGGTGCAACCTTTATCCCGAGCTGCCGCGCGGCTTCACGTAGTTTCCCGTTTTGTTCCACACTCAATCCGGTAATCCAGCCAGAAGAAATCTCCTCGGCCTTGACATTGGCCCACTTCAAGGCATTCGCTAACATGGCTTTTGGCGCGTCAGTGTCCCCGCGCATTGGCCGATGCAGGCTTGCGCACGCTTCAAGAGCATGCTTGCCGGCCATTGCGTCGGGCGCGAGCAGCAGGGCCGTACCGGCTTCACTGGTCCCCGTCGGAGGCGAATTGGCGATCACTGGATGCAATTGGATGGCGACGACGAGTCGTGCCACTTGCGTTGACTCTCCAGCAATCATGCGATCCATCCAGTCATCAAGGATTTCGATGCCGGAAGGCAATCTCTCATCAGCGATGTGCATGAAGGATGGTAGCCGCTGATCGGCCCAGCACTCCTGCCAAAGCGCCATATACGCGTCGCGAGCCAACTCTCCATCGAACCACAGATTCACCTCGACCTCCGCGCGCGAAGGGAGAGTTCGAATGGCTTTTGCCACGTCGGCAAGTATTTCCGAGTACAGCCATCGCGTCACAGCGACTTGGCGAACGATGTCGCCTCCTTCGAAGTCCGGCTTTACCTTCGGCACATCGATCCACCGCGCCTTGACGGGCTCGCTGTCGGACGCAATGGCATCCCGCGTCGTCAGGTTGACGGACCCAGACTGCACCGCCGAACCGGTATTCACTTGCCTTTCCGCCGTAAAGCGCAAGGTCGATCCGATAACGATGAAGGGACGAGACGCTGCCGCAAAGACGACCTCGTTATACTCATGTGCACAGTCACGTTGCATCTCAGCGTCCAGCCTTTTTCCTTCAAAGATGCTGTACCTCCTCATCACGACAAAAAGCGGGATGCCCATCGGGAAGATGGTCAAGGTCAGCCAGAATTTCAATGTGTTTGTCGGTAAGTGTGCCGGCCATAGAAGAAGTACTCCCACGGCGAGCACCGCCGCAATCGTGAAGGACAAGATGGCCCAACGAACTTTGGATGGACGTGCCACAGCTTCGGTAGCTTCTGTCGGCAACAGCGAGAAATCGACTGCCATCTCAAACGAAGCTTCGCCTCCCCAG
>NZ_JBDKXK010000003.1:0-7913 GCF_039710735.1 Cupriavidus sp. DL-D2
GGCGGTTCTGCTTGCCAACGATGGCAACTTGGACTGCCGACCCTCTCCCCCAACCCCTCTCCCACTGTGTGGGAGAGGGGAACAAACACAATCCCTTCCGTTAGTTCCCAAACGTCGCCAGCAACTCGATCTGGCTTACCCGCTGCGCCTTGGCACGCGATGGCTTGCGTACATATTCGCCGTCGGGCTGCATGATCCAGGCGGACGCGTTGTCGCGCAGATGCACCTGCAGCCCTTCCTTGATGACCCGTGCCTTCAGCGTGCGGTCCAGCACGGGGAAGGCGACTTCCACGCGGCGGAACAGGTTGCGGTCCATCCAGTCGGCGCTCGACAGATAGAGCACGTCGTCACCACCCGCATGGAAATAGTAGACGCGGTGGTGTTCCAGGAACCGCCCGACAATCGATCGCACCGTGATGTTTTCCGATAGTCCTGGCACCCCAGGACGCAGTGCGCAGACCCCGCGCACGATCAGGTCGATCTTCACGCCTGCGCGCGACGCCTTGTAGAGCTCGTCGATGATCGTCGGCTCCAGCAGGGCGTTCATCTTGGCGATGATGCGCGCGCGCTTGCCGGCTCGCGCATGGCGGGCCTCGGCGCGGATATGGTCGATCAGGTTGCTGTGCATCGTGAACGGCGACTGCCACAGGTGGTTCAGCCGGATCGTGCCGGCCGTGCCCGTGAGCAACTGGAACACATGATGCACATCTTCGCAGACCTCTTCATTCGACGTCAGCAACCCGAAGTCGGTGTAGAGGCGTGCGGTGCGCGGATGATAGTTGCCGGTGCCAAGGTGGGCATAGCGGCGCAGCACCACCTGCTTGGCCTTGGGCCCGGCGGGTTCGCGTCTCACTACCAGCAACAGCTTCGCATGGCATTTGTGGCCGACCACGCCGTAGACCACATGGGCGCCAGCGGATTCGAGCCGTTCTGCCCAGTTGATGTTGGTTTCTTCATCGAAACGCGCGAGCAACTCCACCACGACCGTGACTTCCTTGCCGTTGCGGGCGGCGGTCATCAACGCTTCCATGACGGCCGATTCATTGCCGGTGCGGTACACGGTCTGCTTGATCGCCACTACGTTCGGATCGTTGGCGGCAGCCTGCAACAGGTCCAGCACCGACGAGAAACTCTCGTACGGATGATGCAGCAGCACGTCGCGCTGCCGGATCACGTCGAACATATTGGCGCCTGGCGGGAACGCTTTCACAGGCGCCGGCACGTGCGGCGGGTATTTCAGGGCAGGGCGATCCACGAGGTCGGGAATCTGCATCAACCGCACCAGATTCACCGGACCACTGACGCGATACAAGTCCTGCTCGGTCAGCCCGGATTCCAGCAGCAGGCGACGCGACAGCGCGGGCGGCGTGTCCGACGAGACTTCCAGCCGCACCATGTCGCCGAAATGGCGCGTGGGCAGTTCGCCCTGCAGGGCTTCGCGCAGGTCGGTAATGTCGTCCTCGGACACGAAGAGGTCCGAGTTGCGCGTCACGCGGAACTGATAGCAGCCCTGCACGTCGATGGCGGGAAACAGTTCGTGGACAAACGCCTGCATGAATGACGACAGCATCACGAAGCCGTATGCGTATCCGGACAGCTTTTCGGGCATGCGGACCACGCGGGGCAGGGCGCGCGGTGCCTGTACGATGGCCAGGTCAGCATTGCGGCCAAAGGCATCCTTGCCTGAGAGCTCGACGATGAAGTTCAGGCTCTTGTTGAGTACGCGCGGAAAGGGATGGGCGGGGTCCAGTGCGATCGGCGTCAGCACCGGTCCCAGTTCGCGCACGAAGAAATCATGAGCCCATGCACGCTGTGCATCGGTCCAGGTGTTCATCAGGTGAAAAAACACCCCCTCTTTCTCCAGCGCGGGGAAAATCACGTTCTGCAGCATGTCATACTGCGAGGCCACCAGCCGCTGGGTGCGCTCGGTGACAAGCTGGTAGGCCTGCTGGACCGAGAGGCCGTCGGGCGTGAGGCCCGACGCGTTATCCCGCAACTGTTCCTTCAGCCCGGCCATGCGGATCTCGAAGAACTCGTCCAGATTGCTGGACACGATGCAGATGAACTTCAGCCTTTCCAGCAACGGAACATTGGGGTCGGCGGCTTGCGCAAGAACGCGCGAATTGAATTCCAGAATGCCCAGCTCGCGGTTCAACAGCGTGCCGGGCGGTGTCGTCGACATGTCAATGACCTTATTTTGGCGATATGGCGACTTTTTCATAGAATCGTGTCAAATTGATGACACTTTGATTTTGTCATGATGTGGACATGACAGAGACATAATCTTTCAGGTTTTGGCCCCTGGGTTCCGATGGGGCTCATCCTGTGCAATACGTACGCAATGACACAAACTCCTCGCTTGCTGGCCGCCGTCGATATGGGCTCCAACAGCTTCCGCCTGATGATCGGGCGGGTGGATGAGACCCCGACCGCGTCCGGCCCGGCCAGTCAGATCTTCCAGGTCGATGCCCTGCGCGAGCCGGTGCGCCTGGCTGCTGGCCTGACGCCGGACAAATACCTCGACCAGCCCGCGCGCCGACGCGGCATCGACGCGCTGCGCCGCTTTGGCGACCGCCTGCGCGACTTCGCACCCGAGCAGGTGCGGGCCGTGGCCACCAACACGCTGCGTGTGGCCAAGAACGCCTCGGATTTCCTGATCGAAGCCGAACATGCGCTGGGTTTCCCCATCGAAGTGATCGCCGGACGGGAAGAAGCCCGGCTGATCTATCTGGGTGCCTCGCATGATGCGCCGGCTTGCCAGGGTAACCGACTCGTGGTCGATATCGGCGGTGGCTCCACCGAGTTCATCATTGGCAGCGGCTATCAATCCAAGCTGATGGAAAGCCTGTATATCGGATGCGTCTCGCATAGCCGCCAGTTCTTTCCGAGCGGCAATGTCGACGAGTATGCGATGAAGCAGGCCGAACTTGCCGCGCGTCGCGAGATTCAGGTGCTGGTGCGCCAGTACAAGTCGGCGGGCTGGCAACAAGCGGTGGGGTCCTCGGGTACGGCGCGTGCGCTGGCCGAGTTGATCGAACTCAACGGGATGAATGAGAGTCCGTCCGAGCACGGCATCACGCGGGAAGGGCTGGAGCGCTTGAAGCGCGCGCTGATCAAGGCCGAGAATACCAATCGCGTGAAGCTGACCGGCCTGAAGGCCGACCGCATTCCGGTACTGCCGGGCGGGCTGTCGATCATGCTCGGCGTGTTTGCCGAACTCGATATCGACCGCATGGACGTGACCGACGGCGCGCTGCGTCTTGGTGTGCTTTATGACTTGCTCGGACGCAGCCACCACGAAGACATGCGCACCGTGACGGTGGACCAGTTCATGCGCCGCTACGCCACGGACCGCGCGCAGGCGACGCGAGTGGGACACGCTGCGCGCGAACTCCTTGCGCAGTTTCCGGAGCCGCGCCACGAGCGCCGCGAAGACAATCTCGCCCTGCTGGGATGGGCGGCGAGCCTTCACGAGATCGGCATGTCGATCTCGCATAGCGGATATCACAAGCACTCGGCCTATATCGCCACGCACGCGGACATGCCGGGTTTCTCCAAGACCGATCAGGCGCGCCTTGCCACCCTGTTGCTGGGCCATGCGGGCAAGCTTGGCAAGCTGTCGGGCAGCGGCAGGTTCGTGGACTGGCGCATGCTGTTCAGCCTGCGTCTGGCGTTTGTTCTGTGCCGCCGGCGTGGCGACATGAAGCTGCCGGACATCCAGGTGAAGCAGCGTTCCGATGAACTCGACGAGGGCTTCGAGGTGCGATTGCCGAAGGCTTGGATCGAGTCCAATCCGCTCGTCGAGTACAGCCTCGCGCAGGAAGCCGACGAGTGGGAGCGGGTTGGCAAGCGGTACAAGGTCGTGTACGTCTGACCTCGGCCATATCGGGAAGGGAAATGAAAAACGGCGACCGAATGGTCGCCGTTGCCGTTTCTTCGATGCCAGTGCGGCTTACTTCAAGCCCAGGAAGTGCCGTGCATAGCGCGGGTTCATATCGCGTACCCGGAGCAGCGTCAGGAAGTCTGCGACGTTGAAGTCGGGATCCCATGCGGGCAGACCGCAGATCTTCGCGCCAAGGCGCAGATAACCCTTGATCAGTGCCGGCGGTTCCACGTCGAGCGTCTGGTTCAGGTCGTCCACCGGCAGGGGCAGGCGCGGGAAGGCGTGGTATTCGATCGGCGCCAGCGACTTCTCGGCGAACTGGCGATAGAGGCTGGCTGCATAGTGGCCGCCATCGCTCATCGGCACACTGGCGCAACCAAGCATCGATTCGAGGTTGTAGCGCTGGAGATATTCGCCCAGTCCACCCCACAGCGCCATGATCACGCTGCCCGAACGATAGTCGCGATGCACGCAGGAGCGTCCCAGTTCGAGCATCTTCGGCCGCAGATGCGCCAGGCGGACGAGATCGAATTCGGATTCGGCGTAGAGGCAGCCAATGCGCTTGGCCTGGTGCGGCGGCAGTACGCGGTACGTGCCTACTACCTTGAGCGTTTCCTGATCGCGGACGATCAGGTGGTCGCAGTAGGCATCGAACATGTCGACGTCTGTTTCTGCAGACGACGAATTCAGCCGAGCACCCATTTCCTCGGCAAAGACCTTGTAGCGCAGGCGCTGGGCCTCCGTTACTTCGTCCTGGTGACGTGCCCACGCCACGCTGAAAGCAGGCGCCGAAGCTTGAATCTGGGTTTGGTGTTGTGCTGGCTGACGAGGAAGACGCCTCCGCGCCGACTGGCCGGAAAGGCCAGTGGGCAAGGAGTCGAAAAGCGGCTGGGTAGGCGTCGGAAGGTCTCGCATCAGTATGTCCTTTTGGTGACGAAACGGCTTCGAAACAATGTAGAGAGGCCGGGTGACAGCGCCGTGAACCGATGATGACCATTCCGTGACCGTCAAATCGGCAAGGGGCGCGTGTGTGTTCACCTTAGGCCACACCTGCGTTGCAGGCTATGGCCGAAATCCGAAAGTGACGATCTTGTGGCGAAACGATGACGAGCCTTCCGATGAGGCTTCGTCTCGGAAGGGGAGGACGTTCAGAGGAAATCGGGCTGGATCACTGCGCGCATCACCACCTGCGCCTCGCTCTCGCGCGTACGTCCGGCCAGCCACCAGATGCCGCTTTTCTTCACGCTCCAGTTCATTTCCTGGCCCGCCAGAAGGAGGCTGCATAGCTGGCCAATCCATGGCTGATGACCCACGATCACCGTGTGCTCGTGCCCCTGTGGCCAGTCGATGGCAGCCAGCACTGCACCCACATCGGCGCCAGGTGCAAGGGCGTCGATGATTTCCACGTTGCCCGACAGCGCGGCCGCCGTCTCGCGTGTGCGCAATGCCGGACTGCAAACCACGCGGAAGTCGGCGGGCAGGTGGGCGCGTAGCCATGCTGCCGAGGTCTCGGCTTGCTTGCGCCCGCGGCGCGTGAGAGGGCGTTGCAAATCGGCGCTGCGCGAGATGCTCAGGGCATCCGGCAAGTCTTCTGCTTCGGCATGTCGCCACAGAATCAGATTCATAAGGGAGGGAATTCCTCGGGCTTCCTTGGGTGTTTCGAGTATGGTGAGGCGTCCCGGCGGCCGCAAGATACGGCGACAAAAAACAAAACGGGCTACCCAGGGCGCATGACCCACGGGTAGCCCGTCAGTGTCGGCAGTGGCGATGTCACCCGCGTGTCAGCGGGGCATCGTCCATCAGAACCGAGCCGGCGAACTCAGGACTTGTGGCGGAAATTGATACGGCCCTTGGTCAGGTCGTACGGCGACATTTCCAGGGTGACGCGGTCACCGGCCAGGATGCGGATGCGGTGCTTCTGCATCTTGCCCGAGGCGTACGCCCAGATTTCCACACCGTTTTCCAGCGTGACGCGATAACGGTTATCGGGCAGGGCTTCCGAAACCACGCCACCAAATTCAATGAGTTCTTCCTTAGCCAATCTGTTTTCCTTTCTGGCAGCCAGCCGTGGCTGCATGAAGTTAGTGAGTATCCTGTAGGCGCCAGGGCTTGCCGTGCGGCACAGGCATCGCCGCATCGGGCGGCAGCCGCGCACAACCAAACGAAGGCAAGTCGACGGGTCAGGCTGGAGGCTAAACGCACTTCAACCGGACGGGTCAGGTAAATCGTGACGGGGCGCGGATTTCCCAGACGATTGCCTTGCCGCAAGCAGCCGCGCAAGCAAACGGCGCGGACGTGACATCACGGGGACAGCGGGCAAGGTGTTTCCGGGAAATTTCAAGCATGCCAGGCGGCGTGCTCCCGGTTACAGGGCATGCTCAGATACCCCGAACTGACGCGCGATTGTAGCACGTCGATCCCAGTTTTCGCAGGCCCGACAACGGCAGGCAGGCCATCCATCGTCATGGTTGGAAGCGGACAACTCGCCGCAATCCACCGTCTGGACGAGAAACCCGTGGTGGTTTCCGTAATGCCATTGGGGCAGAATCGCGGCGCCCGGGGGTTCCCGCGAGCATTGATATTAAAACGATACGGAATACGGGGAAAACACAATGAGCGCGATTTTCGCGTTGCTGGCCTGCATCTTTCTGGGCGCGCCGATCGAATGGTATGGCGTCGGCGCCATTTGCGCGGTCTGGGACTTGTTCAGGGCTGCCGATTTGCGCAAACAGATGCGACTGCTGGAGGCGCATATCGAGGAGCTGGAGGCGCCGGTTGTGGTGGCCCGGACTCAGGATCAGTCGCCTCGCTATGTGACGCCGGAGACTGCGTAATGGGCTTTCGTTTCTTAAGGCGCAAGCCGGGAGCCGTCTGCTGCCATCAGCGCCCAGGAAACGACTAGCGGCATTGCACAGATCCAACGCGACCATGTACCGTGTCTCCTGGCGAGCAACCCCCAAATGGCCAGCAGGCAGCTCAGCCAGAGTCCAAGGCATGCGAGAAGATAATTTGCCTGGGATCGGTACGACCACATTGCGGCAGCGGGTCCCTCTGCGCCAAAAGGATATGCATCGGGAACCGACCATGCTCCCCACATTTCCGCCAGCACAATAACCGCAATGACAGCCAGGCCGCTGGCGGCCAGGATCCTAATAGCGGACTTCCAGTTCCATGTCTTTTGCATAGTACAAAAACTCCTTGGCGAAGGATTCCATGGAGCTGGTCAGGTCGATGCATCCGGCCGAACCGGGATAGGAGCCACCGTGAATTGTGAAATTGCTCCGGCCAAACACTTTGGTTCCAGCGCGGGGTTCTAAACCGATACGCCTGGTGCCCCATGCTCGGGTGCAGCCAGGCCACCGCCCCGCCTTGATGTTGATGAGACGAAGAAGGCAGGCAGCGCGGTTGAAAATGTTCGTTTCCTCCCATCGCTGGAAGTCATCCTGGAGTGCGGAATATCTTCCCTCGGGAAGCGGCCCTAATTCCCTAGTGTGCTGATGTTCTTTGCCATGATATCCAGGGCGTCCGGATACGGCTGGCCAGCGCCGTGTCACTTCACCGTCTTCGATCCATTGAAGGGCTCTGCCGTCAAAGCGTAGCGTCGCCTCGCGTCGATGAATGTCGAGCGCCAAGTCATCCAGTCGCAGCATTTTGACGATGTCATGAGGGGAGTTGGGACGATGGAGCGTATAGCCAAACCGCTCGTTGAACAGTTCTTCGTATTGGCGCCTAAGGATGCTGTTATTCCGAAGTTCAGACTCGATGGAGCTCATATCGCGAAATTCCGGTGACGGAAGGAGATCCAATGTCCCAAGAGGACAAGGTGATCCTGTATCGCGGAAATCGCTTTGAGAAGCTATCGCAGAAATCTGAATTTGGCGGTGAAGTGCTCTGGATCTACAAAGGCGCCAACGCATGGCAAGAAAAAAGGGCTCACGCCTTTCAGCGTGAGCCCTTTTTCAACTGCCTCTTACCACTGCAAATATGGTCGGAGCGATAGGATTCGAACCTACGACCCTCTGATCCCAAA
>NZ_JBDKXK010000030.1:0-126016 GCF_039710735.1 Cupriavidus sp. DL-D2
GCATACTCCTGTTCAGCCATCTCGCAGAAAAACGAGCAAGACGGCGGTGCTTCATTGCGGCGGATGGGGCCATCCGGGATGTCTCGCAGGGAGTAACGCTCACCCGTCTTCCGGTTGCGGAACAGGTAGGCGCCTTCTCCGATTTCGTCCTGAACTTGGCACAGCGCCTCAAACTCGGTGGGGAAGTCCTCGCGGATCGCGCGGAAATACCCCTCGCCACCCTTCACGCACCCAATGCAATTGGCGTTGTCATAGCCCTTGCGATACATGAGCGGAAGTTCGATGCCGGCGCGCTGAATCATCGCCTTGCAGTCATCCTTGCCAAGCCCCTTTTCGATCAGCGGCGCAATGACTGCGCGGTCCGGATTGCGCTCGATGAAGTCTTCAAAGCGGTCCTGTTCTTCGGCCGTATATCCGAAGACCATCACGTCGCCGGGTTGCTTCCAGTCATCCAGCAGCTTTCGCTTCAACTCGCGCGAGCACGGTGCGCCCGCCAGCCCCTTCATGAACTGCTTGCGCCGGAACACCTGAATGATGTCTGCGTCGAACTTTTGGTCGCGCAATACCGTGATGGTCCTGCCGAACCACCGCTCACAGTCAGCCAGGAAGCGGCGGTTGTCTTCGTGCTCGTTCTTCAGAAAGGCATTGATGATCTGCACGTCTTGGCCAGCGTACTCGGCTAGCGCTAGCTTGGTCGCCACCGCAGATGCGGCGCCGCAGGAGAATTGGCAAACAATCCGGCTCATTTCTCATCCCTCTTGTCGCTCTCTGCCGCAGGGGATGGGTGGGCGGCCTTGAAGCCCTTCCGGAACCAGTGTTTGTAAATCGCAAGGTTGTCGGAATCGTTGGTCGATTCGAATGCAGCACGTTCTGCTGCGTCGATGTCCACCGCCCCCGCATCGGCCTGCACCTGCTGGGCGGCGCGGACAAGTGGCACCGTGTATTTCTTGCCATACAGATCGGGGCGAGCGCGTTTCAGTGCGTCGCTAATCGGCTCTAGGTCATCCTCCGTGGTCCATGCATCCGCCTCGCGCTCATCCTGCTGCGCCGCCCGATTCACTGCGCGCGCCTCAACCGTCTTAGCCTCGCAGGCTTGGCTCATGTTCTCGTGTGGATGGCTTCGCACGCATTCCGGCCCATCCTGCTGCGCCGATGTGCTCGTCCGACTGTAATTGCGATCAATGCCGTCAAGGCCGGGGTCATTGGGTGCAGGTAAATCGAAATCGGCCGTTGCGGGGCTAGAAGGCCGATTTGCGAAGCGACGTTTCAGTCCTGCGCGTTGTCGCGCTTCGATCTCATCACGCGTCTGCACCCCCGAGCCCACTTCCCCAGGCTGGCGAGGGGCGGCGAGGACGGCCTTTAATGCACGGCCTTCATCGCTCTCCCATGCTGGGCTTCCATCGCGGCGACAAGCTCGCCCATAAGCATTGATTAGGTCTGTCAGCCCATCCCCCGCTGGGAGCTTCGGGGCTGCGGGAGCATGATCGAGCAAGCAATTCCACGCCTGTTCGATGGAACATCCCTTACCGTCATAGCCACCGGCTGCCATCTGGTCGTCAAGCTTGTTGACGGCATCCCACATCTCTCGCGTCGGCTCGATTGGCACCAGCTTCCAGCCTTCCCGGATCGTCAGCGCCCCGCGCGCGTCGTTGTCGTTCGTCATGCTGCTTCCTTCAGTCCAAGTAGCCAGTCGGCGGTGCAATCCAGAATCTTCAGCATCGCAATAAGGTTCTCGATGCCCGGCTCCATATCGCCCATCTCGTAATGGCAAATAGTCGATTGCGGGACACCAGAGCGCTGAGAAAGCAAGCGCTGGGTCATCCCTCGTTCTTGCCGAGCGAGCTTCAGCCGCTGGGCGAATGCCTGATTTGCCATGGTCAATCCTCTAGACCACACAGCCAGTCGGTACTGCAGTCGAGCACCTGGGCCAGCGCTATGAGGGAAGGTAAGCGCGGCGTGTTCAGCCCCGTTTCGTAGTGGCTGATGTGCGAGCGCTCGATGCCGGTTCGTTGCGCCAGCACTTCCTGATTCATACCGCGCTCTTTGCGCGCGAGGCGCAGCCGTTCGGAAAAGGTCGACATAGTCAGATACCTCCAATGAACCGCTTGATCGAGCCGGCCATGTTCCCCAGCCTGACCCATCGCCCCAACTTCTGATGCGGGTTCGCCGCGGCAGCAGCAACCAACGCACTGACGATGACGCGGGCCTGCAGCGCTTCGGTGGATGCCACCGCGTGCGCCGCGCGCAGCGTCTCGATCGCTTCGTTCAGGTGTCGCACTTCGGCGCGCAGCCGGGCGTTTTCGCGTTCCAGTCCGCTGGATTTCATCGCCATGTCGGCCACGTCAGCATTCAGGCGTCGATCGGCACGGCTCATGCAGGCGATGTCGATGGGCCATGTCATGGTGGTCTCGCTATGTAGGGGTGGGCGGGCCGGCGACTAGCCTGAAAAGGAGAAGGTGTCGCGCGCTGTTTTTCGGGACTCGGCGTTGTCCCGCCGCCGTCCGCCCATTGATCAGTCGTCGATCGTTTCCTGCGCGTCTTCGTCGACGCCAAGGCTCGTGTGCACTTCCTGGCCTAGCAGCGCCATCAGCCGCGCGATCGTCTTCTCGTCGGGATGGGCCTGCACGCGGAAGTTGACGAACACGGTGCCGCCTTCCTGCATGTCGAAGCCCAGCTTGTTCACGCGGCAGTCGTCCAGCTTGATGTCGTCCTCGGGACGGACCTTGCTGTGGATCGTCAGCAACTGGTGCTCCCAATCGCCGTCCCACTTCACCGCGCTCAGCTTCGGGTTCTTCAGGTTCGGCAGGTAGCCTGCGTCCGTGATCAGGTCGCCCTGCTTGTTGTCGTCCTTGTAGTAGAAGCTGGATTTCAGCGTGGGCGAGAAGAAGGACAGGACATCGTTCGACGCGCGCGCCTGGACCTTGATGTCCACGGCCAGCACTGATTCGTCGCCGTGCTTTTCGTTGCGGGCATTGACGTGCTGGATGCGCACCATCTGGTTGTCGAGTTCGAGCATTCGATTGGCTCCGGTGGTGGATGGGGATCAGGCCGCGTGGCCTGAGGAAGAAAAGTCCAGTTCGCACAGCCAGCCGACGACCTGCTCTTCGGTGGCTTCGAAGTAACTGACCAAGGCGGCGATGATCTCGGCGTCGGTCGGGCGGGTAGGCGGGGCCGGCCGGCGTGCTGGCGCTTGGCGGGCTACGGGAGCGGCGGCGGGGCGTGCGGTCGGTGCTAGTGCCGGGGTAGGGGCTGGTGCTGTCGTGGGTTGCGCTGTCTGTGCGGCACGCTCTGCAGCCTCCTGCGCGGCCTTCTCAGCTGCGACCTTGGCAGCGGCTTCGCGCTCGGCCTTGGCCTGCTCTTCGCGGCGGATGCGCTCGCGCGTCGCTTCTTCCTCGCGCTGCTTGTCCAGCTTGTGCTTCTCGATGCGGTTCGAAACCGTCATCTTGATGTCGTCGAGCTGGCGCGTGCAGAGCCCTTGACGATCGGCAAACAGGAACTCAAAGCCCTTGATCGCTTCGTCCAGGTAGGCCACGTTGGCGCGCAGGCGCTTGGCGGAAGCGTCGGCGTCAATCTTGGCGTTGGCCAGCAGCGTGTCTACGGCATCGCGGATGCTTGCCACTGAACGCTTGCCCTTGGCTGCGCCGGCAAAGTCAGGCATGCCCAGATCAACCCAGATGCCACCGGTCTCTTCCTTCAGCGCCTGCACATGCTCGCTGTAGGCGGTGCGACCAGACCGGATCAGACCTTCCTTGATCTCGATCTTGCGCTGATCAACCAGCTTGGCCAGTTCCAGGCGCGTGCTTCGCGCGATGCCCTTGATGTCGTCGACCGTGCGGAATACCTCGTCGATCGATTCCATCTGCGACTGCACGTGCTGCTTGGCGGCGTCCAGGCGCGACTCGACGTCGCTGCACCACTTCACGATTTTCTCGGCGTCAGCGAAGTCCTGATCGGTCTGCAGGTCGCGGTTGATCCCGCCGAAGACTTCCACGGCATGCTCGCGGAACGCCTGCAGGTTGCTGGCGGTCACCTGACCACGCACCTCGATGCGCAGGGCCGGTAGCGTCTCGGGCGTGCGGCCTTCGGGCTTCACCTCGACCACTTCGGGCTGGTAGGCGGCCAGATCCTTCTCAAACTGTTCCCAGCCGGCGGCGATCTTGGCGGCCAGTTCCGGGTTCGGGTAGTAGAAGCAGTGGCGCTCTTCATCCATCTCACCGCCGAACGACCAGCGCGAAGCGCCAAACAGCACGCGCTTGCACTTGCCGATCATGCACTGCTGTTCCATCTGCACCTGGTACGTCATCGGCAGAAGTTGGCCGGCCTTGGCGTCGCGGTGTTCCGGCGCCACGGTGTTGATGTCGTCGAACGCCTTGCGCAGATCCTCGTTTAGAAGCTTGTGCTCGTAGGCGTCGTCTTCCGACATCGTGATTCCGTCGAACGACGCCGACAGCTTGCCTTCGGTGCCAACCACCGGGTAGAGCTCGTCGCCAAGGATCGACTCGGCAAAGGGCCGGTACAGCGCTTCGCAGCGGTGGCCTTCGTTGAAGATGTCGTGCTGCATGGGAGACACTTCCGGGCGGATGCCGGTGGCGTATTCCTTCAGCAGTTCGGAGCGGGTCTTGTAGGGCGACACGCCCATCATGGCCGGCGCATCACTGGCGTTAAAGAAGTTCGCGCGGTGGGCGTGCCATTCCGGCGAGCCTTGCACGAGATCGACGATGTTCATCTTGGCTCCAGTGGTTCAGGTGGTCAGTCGTTCTCGTGTGCCCACGAGTCGATGGTGTTTTTCTGGGCGTCAGTCAGCAGCGCGCCCTTCGATTGGACGGTGGCGATGATCTGGGCCGGCGTCTTCTTGCCGGACGTGATCGTTTCACGCCAGGCGCCCTTGTTGGCGTCAAAGCGCTCTTGCGGGTAGAACTCGGGTTCCGCGCTGTGCTGGGGGGCTGCCTGCCGCTGGCTGCTGCCTTCGGCTGCACCGCCGTCGCCGTCGTCATCCATGCCCTTGGTCGACATGCCTGTCACGGCCAACAGCGTGTAGCGCTGCAGGTAGGTGATCGTGGACGCGGTCTGCTGGATGACGTTCTTCTTTCCAGAGTTGTCCGGCGGCCCGGACATCACGACTTTTTCCGAGTGGCCCAGCTCGTGCGTGACCACGCATTCCACGGTGATCAGGCCATTGCCCTGGAGAATGTTCCAGGCGAAGCTCAGGCCGTGCTTCGCCATGGCCGGGCCAACCGCATCGGTGACGTCCGACAGTTCGGCATGCGTGTAGCCCACGAAGTCGCCTTCGCGGGTCTTGTATCCGACTTCCTTGCTGCGACGGATCGTGACGGGCTCGGTCTTGAACAAGGCCATCGATTTCACGTACGCCTGGCGGGCGGCCATGGCCATCCCGCGTTCGCGCAGGTCTAGCAGCTTGCCGATGTACTCGGGGTCGGCGCCTTTCTCCACGGCGATCAGAAGTAGGGTGTCCGGTGTGACAGGGCCGGTGGTCGCAAGTGCGCCCGTCTGGCGCTGGGCGGGGAGTGCTGCGGCGCGCGGCGGAGCGGCTTGGACGTCGATCACGTCTTCGGCTACGGTGGTCATGTTGGTCTCTCCGAGGTAGCGGGTTTCAGACGGCGGCCGGAGCGCCCTCCACCTTCACGTACGGGTACTTCTTGTCGTACGGCTTGATGTGCTTGCCGAAGTGCGAGCCCTTCGATTCGGCGTCGCGGAGAGCCTCGAAGTCGGCGACTGGAACGTTGCTGTAGTGGTACAGAGACGTAGCCAGACTCGTGCGGCGGTCGCGGAAACGAATGGCCATCGTGCCGGTCTCGGCGTGGTGGCCGATGCTGTGGATCTGCGACGATTCGACTTCCTGCATGTCGATGACGGGAGTGCGTTGTTCCATGGTGATCTCCAGAGAGAGCGGATTACAGGGCGCCGGCGCGCAATGCGACGGTCAGATACCAAATGACGGGCGCTGCGACGCAGAAGCCGGCGGCGCACGCGTACTCGATCGAGCGCTTGCGCTTGGCCACGGCCAGCAGCTGGTTGGTGTCGGGGTCGTAGGTCATGCCAGCAGCTCCACGGCGAGCTCCACCAGGGCGAAGCCGAGCGCGACCAGCGCGGCGACGGCCAGCCAGTGGTTGTTGCGGTTGATGGCGGTGTCGTTGCGCGCGTTCATTGCGCCACCATCGCGAGGGCCGCGCCGATCAGCACCACCAGCGGTGGCGCCACGTAGATCAGCAGGGCGGTGTAGAAGAGGTCGCGGCTCACGATTGGTCATCTGCCAGGTGGCGGTCGATGGCTTCATGGGCGTCCTGCCCCCTAGCGACGGCGCGGAGCCCGATGCTGACGATGTCTGGCGGATAGCCGAACAGATCGTGCTTCCGCTCGATCATCACCAGCGTGGTCAGATTTCCGTCGATCATGGCGCGCGTGTAGCGCTCGGCGTCCGTAGGCTGTGTCGGCTTCCTCACGCAAGCGCCGCCGCACTCTCCGGCCGGGTAGTCGCAGCCCGAAGCCGCGTGCTTGCAGGTGCCGGCACTCATGCTGCCCTCACCACGCGTTGCGCCGAGTGGGCCGCAGCCTGGGCGTTGCCCAGCAGCAACTCCGCGTACAGCAGCACTTCGGTCTTGTTGATGCCGGTCCACACCGTGCGCTTCTCGGCGGCGTTGATGTAGTTCGACAGCAGGAGGTGGGCCTTCGGGCTGCTGGCCAGCTGATCGAGAAAAGCCTTCTCGCCGGTAGTGCCGTAGACGGGCAGGGAGTCGTCGGTCGTCATCATGGTCTGCACCTCAGACGCCGTAATACTTGAGCACGCAGACCCAGTCATCGCCATCCAGTCGCGTGGTCTGGACAGCTGGGCTGCGATACGCGTCAATGCCGCCGGCGCGCTGCTGCGCTGCTTTTTGCACGGCGTCGCGATCTCGGCCTCGAAACTCAATCTCGGTCACGCTGCTACCGCGCGGCTGGCGCAACAGTCGCTCGCGCACATTGCTCGAGGCGATGGCCGGGCGGGCGGCAGGAGCAGCGAAGGGCCAGGCGGCACGTTGAACGGAGGCCATCACTCGACCTCCTTGGCGCCACGAACGATGCCGATACCCAGCAGGCCAGCGGCCAGCAGGGCGGCAACGAAGAAGAGAATCAGGGGAAGTGGCACTTGGGCCTCCATCGGTGAGTTGATGGAGGAAAGATAAAGCAATGCTTCCTATAAATCAAGCATAGATTTATCAATGGCAAGTAATGCTTTGATAGCGGGCGATAAAAAGGCCCGCCGTGGGGCGAGCCGTGGAGGCCAGACGCGGATTACTGCGCCCCGTACTTCAGCGGGGTTGGCGGCTGCTCGGGCTTCGCCGTCGTGCAACCCTTCTCATAGGCGGCCATTTCCAGCTGATAGTGGCGCTGTCTTGCGCTATCTACTGCGGCGTCTTTCTCTATCGCGTTGCCGATCCCGAAGTCGCCCAGGAACGCCAGCACATCGCGTCCGTCGAATGCGCTTTCCTTATCAATGTACTGCGTGAAACCCATGACCTTGGCTTGTTCGAGCTGAATCTCGCGGCAGGTCATCGTCTCCTTTTCCATGTTTGTCAGATTTCCCTGACGGCCATAATTTTTCGTGGCGCACCCTTGTAGGGTCAGCATGCAGGCGCCGACCACGAACGCGATCTTCCACATATTAGTCTCCTCTCGTAGTTCGGTTGCTTCAAAAATCGCCCATCCCGGACCGATACTTCACGCGTCCAACTACATGAATGTGCTCTATATCGTTGGCGTCAACCGTTATGGTCTCGTAGCGCTCTGCATTGTCGCTGATGATTTTTAGGTCCCCGTTCGGAAGCTGCCGGAGTCGTTTTACCAGCATCTCGCCAGCATAGACGAGGGCGAATACTCCACCGTTCGCAGGCACGCGCTTGTCTGCGCTATCCACCAGAACGGTGTCGTCGTCAAACAGGCGAGGCTCCATGCTGTCGCCGTGAACCTTCACAGCCACCAGGTTCGCTGGCTTTGCATCCAATCTACGGATGTAAGCGGCCTGGAAGGGAAGCGGCTCCTTCTCCTCAATGTGCCAGGACTGGCGTCCCTTGCCGGCTGACAACTGAACGTCGACTCGTTTGACTAGAACGGTCGACTCAACAGGGAGTTCGTCGAGGTTGTTGTAGACGGTGATCGGTCGAGTCGAGAAGCTGACCGGCCCTCCCCCGGCCGCAACAGGACCATCGACTCCTCGGATCAACCAATCCACTGACCGACCAGTCAGCTCAGCCAGCACCGGCAGTTGGCCCTTTCCAATTCGTCCAGTCTTCTTCCAGCCATTCACCGCCTGGGGTGTGACCCCACACGCGGCAGCTATCTCCGCAGACGTCTTTCCAGACTGCTCAATGGCCTGCGTTATGCGGGCTGCGACGGATGCGGTGTCAGACGAACTTTTCATGCGCGCGATTACATCATTGCTTTCATCAACGAAGCAATGCTTGATGTTTGGCAAGCAATGCTTTATGTTTGAGGTCATGAACACGATCAATCCTGAAGCCCTAGCGGCAATCCGTGAGGCGGTCGAAGCTGCCAAAGGTCCGAGCAACCTTGCGCGCGCCGTTGGAGTCTCGCCTCAGATGGTCACCCAGTGGACGAGCGACGACCCGAAACGCCATCGACCGGTCGCGGCGCCGCATTGTCCGGCGATCGAAAGGAACTTCGGCGTTAGCCGGAAGCGTCTGCGACCGAACGACTGGCACAAATACTGGCCGGACCTCGACGAGCAACCGGCCGCCGCCTGAGGAGCCCGCCATGAAACGACTGTATGCATGGCTTCGGCGCATTGAATGGTCTGGGCGAGAGAGCCGGCGGCTTGAAAGATCAGCGTGGCTCGCCTTCTTACTACTCGTCGCTCTTTTTCACCTTCGTACCGTCGCCGACTACAACCGAATCCTTCTGGATTTCGCGGGCAAGGAATGCCGCCAAGCTGACCAGGACGTTCAGGTAGATCACGGCAAAGACGATCGAAATCGAAAGAGTGTTCAGTGGGCCAAGACCTAGGAGAACCGAGAGTCCACCCGCTTGTTGTTCTGAGCCAGATGGAAGTTTGAGGAAAGCCTGCCTGGCGAAGTAGGCGGCGATTTGCGACCCGCACATGATTCCTAAAGCGGCGAGCGAGAACAGTGAGGCCAGCAATTCGACTGGCCTGGAAAGACGAACCGCTGTAGCAGGGAACTTCAGAGCGAAGCCCAGAACCGCGGCTGCAATCGTGATTGCAAGGCTGATCAAGCCAGTTTCCATGCGTACCCCTTTCGTGGGTGGTTGAGAAGGTGAGATGTCTCAATTGTTCCATGGCTGTGGGTACGCACCCTAAAAGTTAATAAAGCGTCGTTTGATCGACGCTTTATTTGAGTCTTCCGCCAACTGTGGAAGCAACTGTGGAATCGATTGAATTTTCCAATAAGGAGAAGAAGAAATGCGGGTAGCCGAACAGCCGGAAACCGGCGCCGGTATTGGGTCCAAGGGATTTTTCGATAGTGGCAAAGGGCGCTTTCTGCCCGATGCCGAGATTGCTGGCTGCGGAACCTTCCGCGACGCCTGCGCGCTGGCTTGGGATCGCCGCGCGCAACCCGGCCTCACCCTCCAGGCGCTGGCCGTGCTGGCCGATCTGTACCCGTCGCACGTCAGCGACTATTTCCAGCGCGAAGCCCTGAACTCTAAGGGCAACCCGCGCCGCTCCCTGCCGGCCGAGAAGATCGCCGACGTTGAGCGCGTGCTGGGCAATCGGGTACTGAGTCAGTACCTCATGCATCGTGGCGCGCTGACCATTTTTGAAGCAATTGTGGCAGCGAGGGGTGCATGAATTACCTGGAAGCGATCGACGTGGCCACGAAAGCCATGCAAGACGCGGTGGAGCAATGCGGGGAAGACGACATCCGGCTGACCAAGGCAATCGCCCAGGCCAAGCAGGATCCGCGCGTCGCGGAAGCATTCACCGTGGTGGGCCTGCACGACCTGCTGGCCGAACAGAACACGCAGCACTGAGGCAACCATGGACGCACAGCAGGCACTCCAGGCACAGCGCGGCTACATCAACGAGCTGCTGCACCGGATCACCGTGGCCGAGACGCGCGGCGCCAGGCTGTATCTGGTGGCCGAGACGAAGCGGGCGATCGACGAGCTGGAAAGCATGCTGTTGGCGCGCTCGGCAGGGATGCACACATGAATTTCTACAAGCGCCATATCGGCGACTACATCAAGGACGCTGCGCACCTCACGCTGCTCGAGCACGGGGTCTACGCGCGCCTGATGGACGTCTACTACACCCGTGAGGCTGGCATCCCCGATGGCCAGGCAGCACGTCTCATTGGTGCCCGGTCGAAGGACGAGCAGCAGGCAGTACAGAACGTGCTGGTCGAATTCTTCCATTTGACCGACGGAATCTGGCTCCAGAACCGCTGCGAACGTGAAATTGAGGAAGCCAACCTGCAAGCGGACAAGAACCGAGCGAACGGTAAAAAGGGTGGTCGGCCAAAGCGAATTGAAACCGAACAGAAACCCACTGGGTTTTCTGTGGGTTCCGATTCGGATAGCCAAAAAAACCTTAGCCAGACTCCAGACTCCAGACTCCAGACTCCAGAAGAACCCATAACCACCACTGACGTGGTGGTCGTCGACAGCGTCGCTGACGACCCCAGCTCGCCCACAGCCAAGCCTGCAAAGCCAGACTGCCCACATCAGGCCATCGTGGCGCTGTACCACGAGCTGCTGCCGATGTGCCCGGGCATCCGCGACTGGACGCCAGCCCGTGCGCAAGCCCTGCGAGCCCGATGGAACGAGGACCCGAAGCGGCAGGACCTGGGCTACTGGCGCAAGTTCTTCGGCTACGTGGCCGAGTCGGACTTTCTCACGGGGCGCAGCAACAGCGTCGGTCGCAAGCCTTTCCATGCCAGCCTGGACTGGATCGTGAAGGCCGAGAACTTCACGAAGATCCGTGAAGGCCGCTACCACGAGCAGGTGACCGCATGAACGCGCCCGACGACTTCCCGCAGGCCCGCGTGCTGCACAGCATCGAGGCCGAGCAGGCCGTGTTGGGTGGGCTGCTGCTCGACAACGATGCGATCGACCGCATCCACGGCCTGGACGCTGCGCATTTTTACCGCGACGACCACCGCGTGATCTTCGGCGCCATCGTGCGTCTGGTGTCGGCGAACAAGCCAGCAGACTTGCTGACGGTGTTCGAGACGTTGCAGGTCGAGGGCAGGGCGGAACGTGTTGGAGGCTTGCCCTACCTGAACGCTATTGCCCAGAACACGCCCAGCGCCGCCAACATTGCTCGCTACGCCGAGATCGTGCGCGACCGGGCGCTGCTGCGCGAGACCGCCGCCGCTGCCCGCAAGGTGCTGGAGCTTGTGGAGACGCCCGGCCCGACCAAGGGTGCGGAGGTCGTCGACAAGGCCCAGGCCCTGCTGGCTGATCTGGTCCAGGTGGGTGTGCAACGCGGCCCGAAGATGATCGCCGAGCTGCTCGTTCCCGTGGTTGAGCAGGTGGACGCCCGATACCACAGCGGCATCGAGCCGGGCATCTCGACCGGCATTGCCTCGTTGGACACGGCGCTGAACGGTGGCTTTCACCCCAGCAACCTGGTGATCGTGGCCGGCCGTCCCTCGATGGGCAAGACGGCGCTGACGACTGACATCGGCCTGAACATCGCCGATAGCGGTCTCAGCGTGCTGCTGTTCTCCATGGAAATGTCCGACCAGGAGATCGTGGCCCGGGCGCTGGCCAACCGCGGCGGGATCAACCTGTCCGCGCTACTTCGGGGGCGCCTTTCCGACACAGACTGGCCGCGCATGACGTGGGCGATCCAGAACATGGGCGATATGCGTTTCGCCATCGATGACACGCCGGCGTTGTCGCTGTTGGAGGTCAAGACAAAAGCAAAGGCCCACAAGCGCCGGCACGGTCTCGATCTGGTGATCGTCGACTACCTCGGCCTGATGTCAGGGGGCGAGGAAAAGATGCGCTCCCAACAGATCGGCGCTTACTCGCGCGGCTTGAAGTCACTGGCCAAGGAACTGAACGTGCCGGTGGTGGTGCTCTCGCAGCTCAGCCGTAAGAACGAAGACCGCCCCGACCGGAGGCCGATGCTGTCCGACCTGCGCGACTCCGGCGACATCGAGTCCGACGCCGATGTCGTGCTGTTCGTGCACCGCCCCGAGATGTACGACCCGAACAACGACGAGCTGAAGGGCTACGCCGAGGTGCTGATCCGCAAGAACCGGAACGGCGCGCTGTGCGACGTGCCCCTGTTGTATCGCGGCGCCGTGACGAAGTTCGAAGAATGGACTGGACCGCTGCCGATGCTCAGTCACGGCCCGGCTGTACGCAAGCGCGGCATCGCCGCTGACCTTTGATCCGAAACGGAAACCATACGCAGCAACGGGTACGCCATGACCAAAATCGTTCTGACCTTGCCATATCCCGTAAGCGCAAACCGCTACTGGCGCACGTACATGCCGAAGGGCTTCAAGGCGCCAGTGACCACGCTGAGCGCGGAGGCCAAGGCATACAAATCTGAGGTCGGCTGGCTGGCCAAGGCCGCCGGCATCCGCTCGCCGCTGGTGGGGCGCGTTGCGGTGGCCTACACGCTCTACCCGAACCGCCCGCAGGACTGGCAAAAGCGCCAACGCCGTGACGGCGCCTCCTGGGACGACTCTGTGCAGTGCATCGACTTGGACAACGCCCAGAAGGTGCTAATGGACGCGCTCAAGGGCATCGTGTTCGAGGACGACCGCTGGGTGCGCCGCATCACGGCCGAGCGCGCGGAGCCGGATGGGGAAGGGCGCCTAGTGGTCACGATCACGGCGATCGAGCCCGAGCTGGTGCAAGCGGGCCTGTTCGGCGAGGTGGCCTGATGGGGATGCTCGAACAACCTCAATCGCTGCAACAGGTCCTGCGCACCGCCTTCCTGCGTGGGGAGAAGATCGTGGCCACGCGCTTCGCGCAGCAGCACGGTTTCTCGCGGCAAGGAGTGTCTGATGGTTTGAGGGTCATGCAAAGGCGCGGCCTGGTCACCTCGCGCGAATTGCCGAGCATGCACCCACGCATGGCGCCGATCGAGTTCTCGTGTGTGGACATGGCCGGCATGGAGGCGTACCGGCCAAAGGTCCAGACGCATAACCCGATGCTGGGCCGCCGCCGGCCGGTCGGGCCGTTCACGGCGCTGCTGGACGCATGGGGTATTCGCCACGCAGACATCCGGCTGCCGGCGATGCGCCATTCGATGATGCACAGCGAAGCGGAGGTGTGAGATGGACAAGAACTGGAACGGCTACTGCACCTACTGCGGCGGCTTCGGTCATCGTGCGTCTAGCTGCACGCGGTGGAAGGGTGTTCGCCTGGCGAGGCCGGCATGAGCGCGCACCCGAACGGAAACTGCCTGAAGTGCCGGAAGCCATGCCAGGTGTTTGGCTGTCGGTGGTGCGCGGCCTGCTATTACCCAGGCATCGACGCTGACTATCAGCGCTACCGCGACATGATCGAGGAAGGCTATACGCGATACCAGGCCAAGGTCCAGTCCGGCTGGGGAGATCCCGACGAGGCGCTGGAGGACTGAGCATGGCGCTGTACCGCGAATTCACCCTCAAGTCGCCGGGCATCTGGCCCACGGTGCTGGCCTTCATCAAGGCCAATGCGGCGGCCTGCGCGGAGAAGGGCACGCCCATCCGCCTGATCGTCACGTCCGAAGAGCGGCGCCGGACAAAGGAACAGAACGCCTACTACTTCGGCGTGGTGCTGAGGGACATCGCGGAACAGGCATGGGTGAACGGGGAGCGGTTCGGCACGGCCGCCTGGCACGAGCACTTTGCCGAAGAGTTCGCACCGCGCGAGGAACTGTGTCTACCCAGTGGTCGGCTGGTCACGCATCGCAAGTCGACCAAGGATTTCACGGTGGCCGAGTTCGGTGAGTACCTGACGAAGGTGCAGGCCAGCGCGGCCAACGACTTCGGCGTGACGTTTGATGGGGTGCACGGATGACGCTGCCCGCCTACATGTACCGCGACCCGGCCGAGGTCTACGAGCAGGCCGAGGCGCGCAGCTGCAAGGGCTGCATCTACGAGAAGACCGCCCGTCTGATGGGCACCATGCACACGGTATGCACGAAGCTGCTGCCGGGCGGGAAACGAAGGAATCATGGCAAGAGATGTCCGTCTTACGGGGAAAAGAAATGAAGGTATCTGAACTGGAAGGGGCGCTGCTGGACCTATGGGTGGCAATCGCCGAAGGTCATCGGCTGGCGCCCGCGCACCCGGATCCTGATCCGGACACGGGCCGGTATTGGCTCCAACAGGGGAACCTCGGCAGCGTGCAGGAATGCCCGCGCTACTCAAGCGATTGGGCGGCGGGCGGGCCAATCATCGAGCGCGATGAAATTTTCCTGAATCCGCCGGGTGCTGTCCACTACAACGGCGGTCCGAACAACGGTTGGAAGGTCTACGGGCATTGGCGCGCCACTGTCTCGGCGTCCACCCGCACGCTGCCGCCGCAGAACGAAACCCAGGAAGCGCTGAATGTGCGGCCGGTGGGGCGTGGTGCCGGTGCGGGTGTCCTGGTTGCAGCTATGCGGGCGAAGGTGGCGAGCCATTATGGCGAAGAAGTCCCGGAGGTGGCCCATGGATAAACCGCTGTTCGCAGACGTCTCGCACGCGCTGCACGTCTCTTACCTGGTGCTGTCCTTGCCGCCGCGCCAGAAGTCGCCCTTCAAGGCGATGCTGATCCAGGTGCTCGACAGCATCGAGCATCCGACGCGCGCCCAGCGCGAGTGGCTGGCCCAGCTCACCGGCCCGGCCATGGACTACGACCCGGAGCGTCTGACCATGGATGAATTCAGGGCGCAGTGCGCGATGGTGACGGACGCCGCCAAGAACCGGTTGCCGTCGCCTGAGTACGCCGCCGTGCTGGCGCGGTTCGCCTATGGGAAGGAGAAGCTGGCGGGCTGCCAGCGGCTGGCGGTGTATGCGCGGCGCTCGTCTGGCCTGACCGCACTGAAGCTGCTGGTGAATCTGACTGCGCGGCACTACCTGCCCAAACAGCAGCGGCAGGACCTGACGTTCCGCGCACTGGCCGACAAGCACGGCGGGTCGCCGGCCACGCTGTTCCGCGCCGCGCGCTGGATGGAAACGCATTTCAGGACGCTGGAGAACAAGGCGCTGGATCGGCTGGAACCGTCATTCACTGGCCACGGCCTGATTGTCGATCGTACAGCGTGTGATGCGGTGGAAAGTGTTGCTGCGTAAGGGATGGCGGGCAATCCGCACTTGATTTTGTGAAACAAGTGCGCTAAATTCATCCCATGCTACGGCAAGCCCCGCCCGGATCACTCCCGGCGGGGCTTTTGCATTCTGGAGCCGCCTGATGCCATCGAAAGTCATGTTCGCCCAGGGCAACCCGTTCGTGCTGGCGCTGATGGACGCGCTCGGCCTGCCGAAGAACACCGTTTCCTTCGAGATGCGGTGCGCGCTAGACGAGGTGGTGACGGTCCGGTGCGCCTACCATCCGCAGGCAGACGCCGCCGAGGGCTTTGACGCTCGCCCGCTGCTGGCCAACTACAAGCTCGTGCCGGCCGGCGCCGCTACGGCGGGCGATCCAGCCGAGGCGTTCGCCGACGACACGACAGGCGCTACCGTCAAGGTAGTCCAGCACATCAACGTCGACGGTAGAGCGGATCAGGCAAGCATCCTGGCAGCGATGCAGTCGGCCAAAGACAGTGCTGTCGCGGAGATCAAGGCAAACCTCTCGCGCCCCGTGGTTCCCCAGCCTCAGCCCGTGCGGGGCCGGACAGCCATCTCGCCTGGCGCGCTGGGCTGGGGCCTCTTCGGTATGGCGTGCGCTGGCGCAGCGCTGTCCTACGCCTTCGGGCTTTGGTCGTGACGAAGCGGGGGCGACTGCCCACGCTGGGGGCCAGAGTGGCCCAGGCGGGGAGCCGCACGCCCACCATGCAGCCGGGCTCGTGGCGCACCAGCGCCCAGACCAGCAGCCAGCGCGGGTACGACTACCGCTGGCAGAAGGCCCGGACAGCGTTCCTGCGTGAGCACCCGTTCTGCGTGTATTGCCTGCGTGAGCAGCGCATCGTGGCCACAGTGGTGGCTGAGGTGATCGTGGAGTGCGCGGCGCGTGGTATCCCGCTGCCCTATGGCAACGTGGTCGACCACATCGTGCCGCACCGTGGCGACCAGGCGCTGTTCTGGGACAGTTCGAATTGGCAAACGCTATGCGGGAGCCACCACAGCCGTGACAAGCAGCGGCAGGAGCACGCACCATGATGCCGCCCGTGAAGACCAGCCACACGAACGTCATGCTGGGTGCGCCTGTGGACTGGGACCCCGCAGTGCATGGCGAATGCATTGGCCTGCCTGTGCACCGTGACCAGCAGCAGGGCGTCTGGCTGTCGTGGTACCAGCCCACCGAGCAGGACATCGCCAACATCCTGGCTGGCGTGCCCATCCGGTTGTCCGTGTTTGGTCATGGCCATCCGCCTGTGGCTATCTCGGTCACGGCAGGCACCGAGCCCTGACCCTTCGAGGTAACCCATGAGAGAGATCCCAGGTTACCCTGGCTACGCTGCCGGGGCGGATGGTCACGTCTATAGCGCGCTGAAGGACGGTGGCTGCGAGCCGCTGTACGAACGCGTCGACAAGCATGGCTATGCGCACGTGAAGGTGCGGCAAGGCGGCCGACGCGTGACACGGCTGGTGCATGCGCTTGTGCTGCTGGCGTACGCTGGGCCAAGGCCTGAAGGCAAGGTCGGGCGGCATCTTAACGGGCACTCGACCGACAATCGGCCGGGCAATCTGGCATGGGGCACGCACGGTGAGAACGCTGCGGACGCGATCCGACACGGCACCATCGGCCCCGGCATGCTGGCGCATCGGCGCAAGCTGACCGACGACCAGGTGCGCGAGATCGTGCAGCGCCATCGAGCAGGCGAAAGCGGCGCATCCATCGCACGTGCATACGGTGTGTCGGAGGCGTACCCGGCACAGTTGGCCCGAGGCAAGTGCTGGAGGCATCTGGACGCACATTTGTCACCATCAGCGTGAAAGGGGAGGGGGCATCAAATGTCTAGGTGACGTTATCGGCCTAGACCGCCCGTTCCCCCACGCAGAGGTTTTTTTCTCCCCTCGGGAATTTCAGCCCGACCGGGTTATTGCGCAGAATTCGAAATATGGCGAGACCGACCTTTAAACCGACCGCAGTGCAGCGGAGGAAGGTGGCGATCGCTGCGGGCGCAGGCATGTCGCATGAGGAAATCGCCATCGGACTCGGCATTTCCCGCAACACGCTGGAGAAGCATTTCGAAGCCGAGCTGTCGCACGGCGCCTATGCCAAGCGGCTTGAAGTCCTGGTGGCCATGCACGCCGCCGCGAAGAAGGGCAACGTGGCCGCACAGAAGGCGTACACCGCAATGCCCATGCCGCGCGCCGCTGCCACGCCGCTGCCGGCCGACCAGCCTGCAGCCGGCAAAGCGAAGGCGCCGGCCAAGGGCAAGAAGGAGCAGGCACACGATGACGCGCTGAACGCGCAGGCCGGCACTGACTGGCAAGACCTGCTGCCCGGCTCGGCTGCCCTGCAATGACGTGGGATCTGTCCTGCTCCGACTGGGAAGACCGCCTGCGCACCGGCCGTTCGCTGGTACCTGACCTGCCGCTGGACGTGGTCGAGGGCGAGCGGGCCGTGGCCGTGCTGAACAAGCTGCGGCTGGCGGACGTGCCTGGCACGCCGACGCTGGCAGATGCCACTGGAGACTGGTTCCGTGATCCCACTCGGGCACTTTTCGGCTCGCTCGACCCCGTCACGCAGGCGCGGCGCATCCGCGAACTGTTCCTGTTGGTGCCGAAGAAGAACAGCAAGACGACGAACGGCGCGCTGCTGATGCTGACGGCACTGCTGCTGAACCGCCGGCCGCATGCCTCGATGATCATGACGGCGCCGGTGCAGGACGTCGCGACGCTGGCATTCGACGCGGCGCACGGCGCGATCGAGCTCGACCCCGTGCTGCAGAAGAAGCTGCACGTGCGCGAGCACCTGAAGAAGATCGTGCACCGGGAGACGAAAGCCGAACTCGAAATCATGTCTTTCGACCCGTCAGCGCTGACCGGGCAGAAGCCGGTGGCGGTCCTGATCGACGAGTTGCACGTGGTGGCCAAGATGAGCAAGGCGGCCAGCGCCATCCGGCAGCTGCGCGGCGGGATGCTGCCGTTCCCCGAAGCGTTCATGGCGTTCATCACCACGCAGAGCGAAGAGGCGCCGGTCGGTGTCTTCAAGGCCGAGCTGATGAAGGCCCGGGCGATCCGGGACGGCCGACAGCGCGGTGCCATGCTGCCGGTGCTGTACGAGTTTCCGCCGGCGATGCAGAAAGATCCGTCGCAATGGCAGAACCCGGCGAACTGGCCCATGGTCACGCCGAACAACGGCAAGTCCATTACGGTCGAGCGCCTTCAGGAAGAGTTCGAGACCGCCCGCAACACCGGCGAAGAAGAACTGCGCGCCTGGGCGTCGCAGCACTTGAACGTCGAAATCGGGCTGGCGCTGCGGTCGGACAGCTGGGCCGGCGCCGAGCAGTGGGAAAAGCAGGCGGCGCCGAAGCGCTGCACCTTGCCGGAACTGCTACGCCGCTGCGAAGTGATCGACGTAGGCGTGGATGGCGGCGGCCTGGACGACCTGTTAGGCCTGTCTGCGGTGGGTCGATGCCGGAAAACCGGTCACTGGCTCGCATGGTGCAAGGCCTGGGCGCATCCGATCGTGCTGGAACGCCGCAAGTCCGAAGCCGCGAAGCTGCTCGACCTGTCCGCCTCCGGCGATCTGGTGATCGTCGACGAGATTGGAGAGGACGTCGAGCAGCTGGCGCAGGATGTCCTGCAGATCTACGAAGCCGGACTGCTGGACAAGATCGGCGTCGACCCGACCGGCATCGGTGCGGTGCTGGACGCGCTGTCCGCCGCTGGCATTCCCGAGAAGAACGCCAAAGGCGAGGACATGATCGTAGGCATTACGCAGGGCTTCAAGCTCAACGGCACGATCAAGACCACTGAGCGCAAGCTGGCCGAGGGCACGTTGTGGCACGGCGGTACCGACCTGATGAACTGGTGCGTCGGCAATGCGAAGGTGGAACAGCGTGGCAACGCGATCCTGATCACCAAGCAGGCCAGCGGCAGGGCCAAGATCGACCCGCTGATGGCGCTGTTCAATGCCGTCGCGCTGCTGTCGCTAAACCCTGAAGGGATGGGCTCCATGGATGACTGGCTGAGCAATCCCATTGTGGCGGGCCACGCATAATGAAATTCAACCTCACACGTGTCACACACGGCGTCCGCGCGGCCATCGACGGCTTCGTGCGCTCGTTCTCGCTGACCGACCCCGAGCTATACAACCGCACCGCGGCGATCGAGGCGGGCGTCGAGGTCACGCCGAAGGCTGTCATGCAGCTAGATGCGGTGTGGAGTTGCGTGCGGCTGATCTCCGAGACAATCGCGACGCTGCCGCTGGCGATGTACGAGAAAACGTCTGCCGGCAAGCGCGTGGCGCCGCAACATTCGCTGCACTTCGTTATCCACGACCAGCCGAACGCGGATTCGACCGCTTCGGTGTTCTGGGAAGCCATGGTGGCGGCGATGCTGCTGCGTGGCGCCGGGCGGGCGGAAAAGCTTTATGTGGGGGAACAGCTTGTGGGCCTGGCTTACCTGGACCCTGACAAGCTCACCTGCACGCGGGACTACAACACCGGTCGCAAGAAATTCACGTATCCGCGCCCGAACGGGACACTGCGGGAGATTCCCGAGTCCCGGATCTGGACCATTCCCGGTTTCACGCTTGACGGCATCAATGGCGTATCGGTGATCGCCTACGGTGCCAAGGTGTTTGGCAACGCGATGGCCGCAGACAAGGCCGCTGCCCAGACGTTCAAGTCGGGATTGCTCCAGACCGTCTATTACAAGATGGCGGCGTTTCTGAACCCGAAGCAGCGCGCGGAGTTTAAGGCCAACCTCCTGGGCTCCGTGGAGCGCGGCGAGACGCCTCTGCTGGAGGGTGGCACGAGCGTGGAATCGGTGGGCATCAAGCCGGCCGATGCGCAGCTTCTGGAGTCACGCGGTTATTCGGTGGAAGCGATCTGCCGCTGGTTCCGCGTGCCGCCGTGGATGGTGGGACACACCGAGAAGTCCACCAGTTGGGGCACCGGCATCGAACAGCAGATGATCGGCTTCCTGACTTTCACGCTGGCGCCGTGGTTGAAACGAATCGAGCAGGCGATCAGCAAGGACCTGCTGCGGCCCGCCGAGCGGGTCCGCTACTACCCGAAGTTCTCCGTAGAGGGGCTGCTGCGAGCAGACAGCGCCGCGCGCGCTGCGTTCTACGCCGCCATGGTGAACAACGGCATCCTGACCCGCGACGAGGTGCGGGAACTGGAGGACCGCGAGCCGATGGGTGGGAACGCCGCGGTGCTCACCGTCCAGTCAGCCATGACCACGCTCGATGGGCTCGGCACCGCCGACGCCAGCGATGCCAACAACGCGAGGGCGGCCATCCGCGCCTTCCTCGGCTTCGAAGACGACCAGAAGAGGGATTGATCCCATGAGCAAGAAGACGCTTCCGGGTGCGCCGGAGGGGCGCCCCTGCGCCAGTGTTTCGAGCCAGCTGCAACCTCGTGCGCTCGACCGCTGGCAGTCGGGCGTGCGCGCCGCCTCCGAACAGGACGCCGATCGGACGATCAGCGTCTACGACGTCATCGGCTACGACTACTGGACTGGCGATGGCGTGACGGCTAAGCGCATCGCCGGCGCGCTGCGTGGCATGGGCGCCGGCCCGGTGACGGTCAACGTGAACTCGCCTGGCGGCGACATGTTCGAGGGCCTGGCCATCTACAACCTGCTGCGCGAACACGACGGCGAGGTCACGGTGAACGTGCTGGGACTGGCCGCGTCGGCTGCGTCGATCATCACGATGGCCGGCGACAAGGTGCAGATTGCGCGCGCCGGCTTCCTCATGATCCACAACGCGTGGGTGATGGCGATCGGCAACCGAAACGACCTGATCGAGGTGGCCGCCACGCTACAGCCTTTCGACGACGCGATGGCCAGCATCTACTCGGCGCGCACCGGTCAGGACATGAAGGCGATGGCCAAGCTGATGGATGCCGAGACGTGGATCGGCGGGCAAGCCGCCATCGATGACGGTTTCGCGGACGACTTCCTGCCCTCCGACCAGGTGAAGAAGGGCGAAGGCAAGGCCAGTGCCTCGGCGGTCCGCCGGATCGAGGCTGCGCTGCGGTCCAGCGGCATGCCGAAGAGCGAGGCGATTCGCCTCATCAGCGAATTCAAGTCCGGCCAGGGTGATCCTGCCGGCGGCGGTGTGGGCGATCCCACCGAACGCAGCGCGGGTGATCCGCCTGCTGTAGCAGCGAAGTCGTTCCTGGAAACGCTGCACGCGTTCTCCCTGTAGATCCCTCACACCATCCCAAGAGGACAATCCATGAAACCGATTCATCTGAAGAAGACCGCCACCGCCGTGCTGATGGCGCTCGGCGAGACGGCATACGCTATCCTGTTCCGTCACATGAAGCGCACCGGTATGGTGCTTGCGTTCGGCGACGATGACGTCAAAGAAATCAAGTCATCCCTCGACAAAATCAGCGGCGACGTAAAGGCGGCCGGCGAAAAGGCGCTGGCCGAGGCCAAGGCCGCAGGCAAGCTGTCGGAGGAAACCAAGGCGGAGGTCGACAAGCTGCTGGTGACCCAAGGTGAACTGCAGGCCAATCTGCAGACCGCTCAGCAAGCTCTGGCAAAGCTCGAAGCGAACGGCGCTGGCGGCGACGTGCAACACGAATCATTCGGTCAGCGTTTCGTGAATGGCGACGAGTTCAAGGCTTTTGCGGGCAAGACCACGCCGCGCGGCCGCGTCGACATGACGTTCAATGCTGCCATCACGACGCTGACCACGGATGCGGACGGCTCGGCTGGCGATCTGGTGACGGCAACGCGCCTGCCGGGTGTCATTGCACCGCCCGATCGTCGCATGACCGTGCGCGACCTGATCACCCCGGGCCGTATGGACGGTCAGGTGCTCGAGTACGTGAAGGAAACCGGCTTCACGAACAACGCCGGAATGGTGGCAGAAACCGCGAAGAAGCCGGAATCGACGCTGAAGTTCGACCTGGTGACGACCTCGGCCAAGGTCATCGCGCACTTCGTGAAGGCCTCGCGGCAGATCCTGAGCGATGCCTCGCAACTGGCCAGCTACATCGACGGCCGTCTGCGCTACGGCCTGGCGTTCAAGGAAGAGCAGCAGCTGCTGAATGGCGACGGCACGGGCCAGAACCTGCTGGGCATCATCCCGCAGGCCTCGGCGTTCGCGGCTCCGTTCGACCCGGCCGGGACCGAGACGAACATCGACAACATCCGCCTCGCCATGTTGCAGGCGACCCTTGCCGAATTCCCGGCTACCGGCATCGTGATGCACCCGAGCGACTGGGCGCGGATCGAGCTGTTGAAGGACACGACCGGCCGCTACATCATCGGCAACCCGCAGGGTGTCGCACAGCCGACGCTTTGGGGGCAGCCCGTCGTGGCCACTCAGGCGATCTCGATCGACAAGTTCCTGACGGGCGCCTTCAAGCTCGGTGCGCAGGTGTTCGATCGCTGGGAAGCACGCGTGGAGGTCGCTACCGAGAACGAAGACGACTTCGTGAAGAACCTGGTGACGATCCTTGCCGAAGAGCGCCTGGCCTTGGCCGTCTACCGCCCCGAGGCGTTCATCTACGGCGACTTCGGTAACGTGACCTGATCGGCGTCAGCTGCTCAGATGGGCCCGCCTCCGGGCGGGTCTTTGTCACTCTCTGGAGATCATCATGAAGATCAAGTTCAAGGCGCCGGACCCGCGTGGGGGGACCGTTGTTCAGATGGACAGCAGCCGAGGCCAGCACTTCATCGACACCGGCGCGGCGGTGCTGGTGAAGGAAGACGACCATCGCTCTGCCGCCGCGCGCGCCGAGCTCGACAAGGCCCTGGCCGAGCTACCCGGCGAAAACGACGACCCTGAATACGTCGTCGGCGCCATGCGATCGCACTTCAAAGGCTTGTTCACCGACGAGGACGAGGCGAAGGTGCGCGAACTGGTGAAGGTGCCTGCTGGCGCGCCGGAAGGTCAGCCCGCCAGCGAATCGGCGGCAGCGGACGCAGCGCCTGTCGCGGCTGCCGACGAAAAGCCGGCCGCCGAGGCGAAGACCAAAGCCAAGCCTAAGGGAGTCTGACATGCCGATCCTCGCTCTCGACATGGTGAAGTCGCACCTGCGGGTCACGTGGGCGGACGAGGATCAGCTGATCGGCCTGTACCTGGCTGCCGCAGAAGGCTCTGCCGCTTCCTTCCTGAACCGCAAAGTCTACCCGGATCAGGCGGCGCTCGACGCGGCGGTGCTCGCTGACACTGCCGGCGACGATCCGATGGTCGCGAATCCGGAGATTCAGGCGGCCGTGCTGCTGACGGTCGGCCACTTGTACGCCAACCGCGAGGATTCGGTGATCGGCGCAACGGTGGCAGAGTTGCCGCGTGGCGCGCTCGACATGCTGCAGCCGTACCGCGTGGGGCTGGGCGTATGAGGGCCGGTCAGCGCAGTGAGCGCGTCGAGATCCAGCGACCGGCCAATGGCAAAGACGAACTGGAGCAGCCCACCATTGGCTGGGAGACGGTGCGGCCCGTGTGGGCCAACATCCTCCACCGTACCGGCATCGAGGCGATCCGCGCCGACGCGCCGACGTCCATCGTGCAGGCCAGCGTGCGCATTCCCTGGCCAGCGGCTGACGGCGTGACCACGGCCATGCGCGTCCTGTGTGCCGACGGCACGGCGTACGGTATCAAGGCGATCTTGCCGGACCGCGTGAAGCGGCAGTTCGTGGATCTGGTTTGCGAGACAGGGGCCGCTGATGGCTAACTCCGCAGAAAAGGTGGTCGTCGAGGCGCTGAAGACCATCACCGGGCTCAAGATCTTCCCCGACGTCGCACCGAGCGGCACGACCGGGCCGTACGTCACCTATCAGGCTGTCGGCGGTCAGGACGTGAACGGGTTGGACGGCCCTGCCGACCTGGAAAACCAGCGCATGCAGATCACGGTGTGGTCGGCTACGCGCGCGGCGACGGGGGACACGATGCGCGGCGCGCGCTCGGCCCTAGTGGCTGCAGGTGGTATTCCGATCGGCGCGGCCGTGAGCCAGTACGAAGCCGACACGAAGCTGTACGGCAGCAGGCTTGATTTCTCGGTCTGGTTCCGGCCCTGAGCAGTTCCCCGCAACTGATTTTCCCTCGCCCGCCCTGCGCGGGCTTTTTCATCTGAAGAGGTCAACATGCCATCTACCGCAATCTCCGCGCAGGGCTCGAAACTGGAAATCTCCAGCACGGCAGGCGCAGCCAAGACGATCACAGGTATCGCCTTGGGCTTTCCGACGATCCTGACGTCGGCGGCCCATGGTCTGGGTAACGGCGACGTGACGACGCTGGCCGGGATAACTGGCGCTGATGCGGCGCTGCTCAATGGCCTGACCGTGGTGGTGAAGAACAAGACCACTAACACGTTTGCCGTGGACATCGACACGACGGGCAAGACCGTCACGGCGGCCGGTACCGCGACACCGCTGGGCTGGACGAAGATCGAGAACCTGGTGTCCTTCAAGGGATTCGACGGTCAGGCCAGCGAACTCGATGTGACCGACCTGGACTCCACGGCAAAGGAATTCCGGCTCGGTCTGCAGGACTGGGGAACCTTCAGCTTCGACGTGAACAAAGACTTCACCGACCCGGGGCAAGTGGCCCTCGACACGGCCAAGCGCACCGGCACGCTGAAAACGTTCAAGCTCACGCTGCCGAACCAAAAGACGAAGACATTCGACGCCTTCGTGAAGAACACGCCGCTCGAAGGTGGGGTGGACGCGGTGCTAAAGGCGACCGGCGTCAGCCTGCGCATCACCGGTGACGTGACGGACGCATAAGACCATGCCAATTCTCTCCAAAGCAGCAATTCTCGAAGCGGACGACCTCGAAACGAAGGATGTCGAGGTCTCCGAGTGGGGCGGCACCGTCCGCGTGGCCGTCATGTCCGGCCGTGAACGCGACGAGTTTTACGCGCGTCAGGGCGAAGGGAAGATGCCATACAGCCTGTTCTCGGCGAGTGTTCTGGTCGCGACGGTGGTGGGCGAAGATGGCAAGCCGCTCTTTTGCGCGGAAGACATCGAGCCGTTGCGACAGAAAAGCCAGGCTGCGATGGATCGTGTACTCGCCGTGTCGCTCAAGATGAACGGCCTGGGCCCGACGGCTATCGAAGAGGCAAAAAAAAATTCCGACGGAGACCAGAACTCCGGTTCTGGTTCCGCCTCGCCATCGCCCTCGGAAAGTCCGTAAGGCAGGCACAGGCCGAGATCGATAGCGACGAGTTTGTCATGTGGATGGCGTTCCACGAGTTGGAGCCGTGGGGAAGCCACTACGACGACCTTCGGGCCGGGGTAGTGGCTTCCATGATCGGAAACATCCATCGGGATCGGAAGCATCGGTCTGATCCCTTTGGCGATCTGGACTTCATCTGGTGGAACGATCATCGGCGGGAACCGGTCGACGTTATCCCAGTGCTCTTACCCGATCCCGAGGCACAGTCCAACCTTATCGACCAGATGATGTTCCCCAAGAGGTCCTGATGGCTAAACGCTTCGTCGAAGTGGAGAACCCGCAGGCTCTCATCGATTCTTTCGACGCCTTCAGCGACGAAGCAATGGAGTCGGTGCTCCGGCAGACCGCGATAGCGGGAGCGAGGGAATTTTTCCTCGAAACGAAGCTGCGCGCCCCTGTCGACAAGGGCATCTATGAGGGCAAACAGGGAAAGCACCCGCCGGGCTTCCTGCGCGACCACATCATCATCGCCTACGACGACGAGGTATCCGTTCCGGGCCGCATCGCTTCGTACCTGGTTACTTGGTCGAAGGAGGCGTTCTATGGCTATTACCTCGAGTTCGGCACTTCGAATATGGCAGCACAACCATTCCTGCGCCCGGCATTTGAAGCGAAGAAGCGGGCATCTGCCCAGGCGGCGGAAGCAGTGTTTGAGGCAAAGGTGAAGGAGCTGTCCCGTGGCAAATGAAACTCTCACTCGGTTCACTGCCGACGCCTCTGGCTATACCGCCGAAGTCGACAAGGCGAGAAAGAGCGCCCAGACCTTCATTCAGACGCAGGAAGAAGCCGCACGCCGCACCAAGGCAGCGCAGGATGCGATCACCGAAGCCGCGAAGAGCGGTTCGGGCGCGACTGCGCGCGAGGTGAAGGCCGCCGTCGACGCCTATACGCGGTACGCGGACACGCTGGGAAAAACGCGTCAACAGCTTCTGGAGCAGCGCCTGGCCCAGCTCGGGGTGACGGAGGCGGTTGCCGGCTACAAAGCACAGATCGAAGCTGCAGGCGCGGCCGGCAGCGGCATGAAGCGGGTCGACGACGCCCTGCAGGCCACAGGCGTGAGCGCTCGCCAGACGGCAGCTGCGATGCGCATGGTACCGGCGCAGATGACCGACATCGTCACGCAGCTCGCCGGCGGACAAAGCCCGCTGCTGATCTTGACGCAGCAGGGTGGCCAGCTGAAGGACATGTTCGGTGGTATCGGCCCGGCCGCGCGCGCCGTGGGTTCGTACGTCGGCGGCCTGGTGAACCCCCTGACGCTCACCGCCGCCGCCGCCGCCGCCTTGGCATACGCATTCTCGCAAGGTGAAAGCGAGTCGAAAGCGCTGAATCAGGCGCTGATCATGACCGGCAACTATGCCGTGACGTCGACCGATCAGCTGTCTACCATGGCGGCCACGGTCAGCCGGTCGATCGGCACGCAGGGCCAGGCAGCGGAGACGCTCGCCATGATCGCCAGCACTGGCAAGATTGCGGGCGATCAGATGGTTGCCATCGGCATTGCTGCCGAGGCGATGGAGAAGGCGACCGGCACAGCCGTCGACAAGACGATCCAGCAGTTCGTGCAGCTGGCCGACGAGCCTGTCAAGGCGTCGATCAAGCTGAATGAGCAGTACCACTATCTGACGGTGGCGGTGTACGACCAGATCGTCGCGCTGGAAGAGCAGGGCAAGAAGGAGCAGGCCGCTGCCGTTGCTCAGCAGGCGTATGCCGAGCAGATGAAGGCGCGCGCCGACAAGGTGATCGCGAATCTCGGCTACATGGAACGTGCCTGGAACGCGGTAACTGGGGCGGCGAAGGGCGCCTGGGATGCCATGCTGGGCGTCGGGCGCGCAACCACGCTGGACGACGTTCGCGGTGCTATTACGCGGACGCAGCAGGAGATCGCGAAGCTGGAAAGCTCGCCTACTTCGAAGGAGGGCAGCAGCAACTTCAACCGGGCGGCCCTGACACGCCTGCGCCAGAACCTCGAGCAGCTGCAGGCGCAAGCCAAGACACTGGAGACGAGCAACGGCCAGCAGGAAGCTGCGGGCGAACGGCAGCGGCAGCGGGACACGATCATTGCGGCGAAGGGTCGTCTTGATGCGCAAGCAAAGGCCACTCGTTCGCGCGCCGACCAGCGGAAGGACGAGATCGATCAGCTGAAGCGCGACGCCGAGACTGTTGGCATGGCAGCCGACGAGTACGCCAAGCGTGCCGCTGCTATCGAGGAAAAGTACAAGGATCCGAAGGGGCCGAAGGCGCGGAAGCCGAAGGAATACCAGGATGACGCCGCGACGAAGTTCCTGCAGCAACTCCGCGATCAGGATGCAGCCACGCGTGCGGCGCTGGAGTCGTCCCAGAAGCTGACCGGCGCCGAGAAGCAGCAGGCCGAATTCCTGCAGAAGATCGCGGACCTGAAAGGCAAGGACATCCTCACGGCCGATCAGAAGAGTCTTCTGGCCAACCAAGACGCCATCAAGGTGCAGCTCGCGCAGAACGTCGAGCACGAGAAGGCGCTGAAGTACAAGGAAGAGATCGCCAAGCTGGAAGAGCGGTCCGCCGCGGTGAACGCCCAGATCGGCAACTACCAGAAGTCGCAGGCTGAGCAGTACCAGCGCCAACTCGACGCCATGGGGCGCGGTAGTGACGCGCAGCGCCAGGCGGAGCAGGTCAAGTCGATCTATACCCAGTACCAGAACCTGCAGTTGCAGCTGGAGAAGGCAACGCCGGAGGCCGCGCGTGGTTCCGAGGCATACCTAAAGGCGCAGCAGGACATCCGGGACGGCCTGGATAAGTCGCTGCAGGACTACGACACCTACTACGCGACGCTGAAGGAGAAGCAGGCGGACTGGGTCAACGGTGCGACCGAGGCCATGGCGAACTACGCCGAATCGTCGCGGAACGTGATGGCGCAGACCAGCGCGGCAGGAACGAACGCGTTCAAGCGGTTGGAAGATGGGGCTGTGTCATTCGCCACGACGGGAAAATTCAACTTCAGCGACTTCGCGCAATCCGTGATCGCGGACCTGATTCGCATCCAGACGCGCGCGGCACTCTCCGGCATCTTCAGTCAGCTGGGAAGTATGGCATTGGGTGCTTATGGAGATGCGACCGGAGCGTCGGTCGGCGGTGTGTATGGCCCTGAAACGCAAGCGGGCCTCGACTCCCTCATCGCGGGTCTCGACAAGCGCGCGGCAGGCGGACCGGTGAACGCCGGGCAGCCGTACATCGTCGGCGAGGTTGGCCCGGAGCTGTTCGTGCCGCCGGCCTCGGGGAACATCGTCCCGAACAGCGCGCTGGCCGCTGGCGCTGCAGGCGGCGGCGATGTGACGATTGTGCAGCACATCAACATCGACAGCCGGTCCGACCAGGCGACGATCGCACAGGCGATGGTGCAGGCGAAGAACGCCGCCGTAGCGGAAGTGCGGGCAAACATGGCTCGCGGCGGTGACCTTCAGCAAATGGCCAGGAGATAGGGAATGCCAACAATCGATTGGCCATTGAGCCTTGTGCCGGCGAAGTCGACGTGGGGCTTGCAGTCAAATACCGAGGCATTCACTTCTCCGCTCAACCGGTCTGTACAGACCGTCGAGCGTCCCGGTGCGCGGTGGAAGGCGTCGTGGGAGTTTCCACCCAAGAACGATTTCGATCGCGGGTTGCTCGAGGCTTTCCTGGCTTCGCTCGGCGGGATGGCAGGAAGGTTCACGGTGTGGCCGCACCAGCGCCCAGGCAATTCGCTGTACAGCCCGATGGTGAACGGCAACCTGACGGATTTCCGAATGCTGCCGTCTTTCAACTGGGCGCCAAACACGGTCATTCTGCGAGCGGGTGACTACATCGCAGCCGGCGGCGAGTTAAAGATCGTCACGGCTGACGTGACCAGCAACGCGAGCGGACTCGCCACCATCCCGGTCGCGCCGCCGTTCCGTAAGCAGCCGGGAAATCTCGCGCCCATCACGACGGACCGGCCGCGTGCCACGATGATGCTGTCCAGCGACGAGTATTCGGTTTCAGTATTGCCGGGCCGCATCTCCGACGCGGTAGTAATCAGTGCAGTCGAGGTGTTTGTATGAACCGCGCCATGGATGCGATGACCGTTAACGCGGTCACATCCGGACACGTGCCCTACGTCTTCTTCGTGAAGATGGACTTCTCGACACCGCTATGTGTCTGTAGCGCTGGCTATGACATGCAGTGGAATGGGTTCACGTGGCTAGGCCTTGGGTTGCTGGGTTCAATCGAACCTATTCAGGAGCAGGCGGGCCTTGAGGCGATCGGCCTTAAGCTGACACTCTCCGGGGTGCCAACGGACGTTATCGCCATCACGCTCGGCGAACAGTACCAAGGTAAGCCGTGCCAGGCCTGGTTCGCACCACTGCGGGATGACATGCAGTTGCTGTCGACCCCCATCCGGGCGTTCAGTGGGCGCATGGACACCATGGACACCGAGGTGGGCGATACCGCGACCATCACCGTCTCGGTTGAATCCCGCATGGTCGCCTGGGAGCGCGCGAAGACCCGACGCTACAACAACGAGGACCAGCAGAGCCGGTACGCGGGAGATCGCGGATTCGAGTTTGTAGCCCAAATGGTGGAGAAAAATCTTTCGTGGGGGCGCTGATGCAGAGATTCGAAGATTGGCCAACGCGCCTTGCCGAATTTGTCGAAGCCCGCCGCGAGCGGGCTTTTTCTTGGGGCGAGTCGGACTGCGCCCTTTTCGTCTGCGACGGAATCGAGTCCATGACGGGAACCGATCCGGGAGAGCGCTGGAGGGGCTTGTACAGCACCGAGAAGGGTGCGCGTCGTGTGCTGCGCGACAACGGGGGCGTGAGCGGGCTCGCCACGCTGATCTTGGGCCCGCCTGTCGTGCCTGCGTCGGCTGGGCGCGGCGACGTTGTGCTGATCGATACACCAGAGGGCAACGCTCTTGCCTTGTGCATCGGCGACCGTATTGCCGCCCAAGGCGTAGGCGGCATTGAATTTCATCCAATCGCAGCAGCTAAGGCTGCGTGGAAAGTCTAGGAGCGACATATGCCAGCAGCAGCAGCAGCTGCCGCCGCGGCGTCAGCCTTCGCGGCAGCGGGCGGTGTGGCGGCAGGTGTCGCGGCAGTTGCGGCTGCCACCATTGCCTATGGGCTCGCGTATGCGGTCGTTTCATTGGCCATTTCGTTTGCCATCGGCTCCCTCATGGGCGCCATCTTCAAGCCGAAATCGAACAACGGCTTTTCGGCTGAGGCTCAGGGCCGCACGCAGGTGGTGCGCTCGAACGTGCAACCGCGCAACCTGATTTACGGCCGCGCGATGACCTCCGGGCCGCTCATCTACGCGGCAAGCACAGACGGCGACAAGAAGAACCAGTTCATGCACCTCGTGATCGCTTTGGCAGACCACCAGTGCGACGGGATCGAGGAGATCTATCTCGGGGAAGATCCGGCAAGCATTCCGGAGGGAAGCGTCTATCCCACCGGGGGAAAGTTCCTGAAGATATGGGGCACGTCGGCGGCCATGAGCGTTGTCGTGGCGCCGGGCGCAACGTCGATGACCTTCTCGATCCCGGACGGCAACCTGTTCAGCCTGCCGTCAATCGTGGCGACGGTCCCACCGAACCCCAACAGCACCGAGACGAACACCTACGTTGTGACCGATGTGTCGTGGACCCCTGGCATGTCGACGATCACGGTCCATGGCCTGCTGCCGTACACGTCGGAGCTGATGGTCACGTACGAGATCCAGAACACGCATGCTTACGTTCGGGTGAAGCGGCACCTCGGATCCGCCGACCAGGCGGCTGATGCTGACATGGTGGCGGAGGTCCCCGGCTGGACCTGGGATCACCGACTGCAGGGTGTGACCTACATCTATGTGCGCCTGGAGTTCGACGCCGACATCTTCCCCAACGGCCTGCCCAACATCAAGGCGATGGTGCGCGGCAAGCTGCTGTACAACCCGTTCTATGGCACGAGGTACTGGACCGACAACTGGGCGATGTGTGTCTATGACTACCTGACGGACGAACGCGGCTTCGGCTGCGACCCGCAGGACATCGACATGGAGGCTTTCGGCGCGGCCGGGAATATCTCGGACGAAGTGGTGCCCCTCGCAAATGGTGGTGCGCAGCTGCGCTACCGTTGCAATGGCATCGTGATGACGGACAAGTCGCCACGCGACAACCTTGCGGAGATGGTGTCAGCGAGCGGCGGGACGGTGGTAATTGCTGGTGGCGTCTTCCGGATGTTCGCCGGCGCCTACGACATCCCGACCGTGACGCTGACCGAGTCGGACCTGAGGGGGCCTGTGAAGGTGCGGCCTCGGACTTCGCGTAAGGACCTGTTCAATGTGGTCAAGGGAACGTTCGTCGACCCGTCGAAGAACTGGCAGCCGAGCGACTTCCCAGCCGTCAGCAATCCGCTTTATGCGCAGCAGGATGGCGAGGTCATCGAGCGAGACATTGAACTCCCGTTCACGACGGATGCAACCATGGCCCAGCGCCTGGCCAAGATCATCTTGGAGCGGTCGCGGCAGGGCATCGTCGTGGAGTTCCCAGCGAAGCTGACGGCCTTCCAGCTGTCGGCCTACAGCACCGTCAAGGTCACGCTGGCCAAGTTCGGCTGGACAAACAAGGTCTTCCGGGTGATGGACTGGAAGCTCAGCGACGCTGGCGGCGTCGATCTGATCCTGAACGAGGAAGCGGCGGCGGTCTACGATTGGAACGCAGGCAACGCCATAAACTACGATCCGGCGCCCGATACCAACCTGCCAAGCCCATTCGTGGTGGAGAACGTGGGGCCCATCAGCATGGATTCCGGCGAGGCGCACCTGGTGCTGTCGTCCAGCGGCGTGGTGACCTCTCGAATCCTCGTCACCTGGCCGCAGCCTACGGAACTGTCGGTGCGCCAGACCGGACGCACTGAGATCCAGTACAAGCGCGCCGATCAGGCGGATTGGCAGGTGCTGGCGCCGGTCTCGGCCGACACCACCAGCCAGTACATCTCGCCGGTGGACGACGGCAAGCCCTACCAAGTCCGGGCACGCTTCGTGTCAGCCTTGGGCGTGCGTAGCCCCAGCTGGTCGTATTCGCCGGTCCACGTGGTCGTCGGAAAGCTGGCGCCACCGAGCAACCTGACGGGCTTGTCGCTGACCGTGCTGAACGGCTTTGCGAACCTCACCTGGGACGCCGCGACGGACCTCGACGTGCGCAACGGGGGGCAGGCTCGGATACGTCATACGACGGACCTGGTTCAGCCGAGTTGGGCCAGCGCGATCGACATCGGAGGCTTCGTGTCGGGCGCGGCAAATTCCGCGCAGCTGCCGCTGTTGGAGGGCGTCTACCTGGCCAAGTGGATCGATTCCACCGGGCACGAGTCGCCGCAGGCGGCCATGGTGATCACCACCGCGCCGTCGCTGTCGAGCCTAAACATCGTCGCCACGGTGGCTGAGCATCCGGCATTCGCAGGGGCGAAGTCCAACGTCGTGTTGGATCCGGCGCTGAACGGCATCAAGCTGATCGGCAATGGGCTGATCGATGACCAGGGCCTGATTGACGCAACCGGGCTATGGGACGACCAAGGCACGATCGACAGCCTTGGGCCAATCGACGATGTGGTCGGCGCCGGCGGCTGGGGGCTGATCGATTCGCTGGGCGGGATCGTGTCGAACGGGACATATCAGTTCGCCAGCACATTCGATCTTGGGACGGTGGAGAAATCGCGCCTCACGGCGACGATCGATGCGCTGTCCTTCGATACGGGCGACCTGATCGACTTCCGCTACGACCTGATCGATAGCTGGGAGTCGATCGACGGCGGCCGGATCAACGACACCGCGGTGATGCTGTACGTGCGCACCACCAGCGATGATCCCGCTGGCGCTCCCACCTGGACCGAATGGCAGCGATTCTCGATGGGCGATTACGAGGCCCGCGCCTTCCAGTGGAAGGTGGTGCTGGAGAGCGGATCGTCCACCCACAACGTGGTGGTGGCCGGCCTGACCGTCAGTGTCGATATGCCGGATCGGCGCGAATCCGGGAAGAACGTTGTCTCCGGCGCCGGCGCATACCCGATCGTGTTCGGCAAGCCATTCAGGGTCGATCCGGTCCTGGGTATCACCGCGCAGAACATGGCTCAGGGCGACTACTTCTCCATCACCGGCAAGACGGCAACCGGTTTCACGATCACTTTCTTCAACGCTTCCAGCACGCCCGTGTCGCGCAGATTCGACTGGGATGCGGTCGCGTATTAATCGGAGAGCATAGATGTCTCAGCACAATTTCATCGTCGCCAACCAGGCAGGCGCTTCCTATCGTGCGGACGTGAACAACGCGCTTCAGGCGTTGGCCAGTCATAGCTCGGGAGCGGCCGCACCGCCGACGCCGTACGCATATCAGATGTGGGCCGACACGAACACCGGTCTGCTGAAGATTCGGAACGGGGCCAACTCGGCGTGGGTCACGCTGGGTCTTCTCGATGTGCCACTGCTGGGCCACATCAAACCGGGGATGGTTGTCTATCACGCAAAGAACGCTGCACCGACGGGTTTCCTGAAGGCCAACGGTGGCGCTGTATCGCGCACCACGTATGCCGATCTGTTCGCCGAGATCGGCACCACGTTCGGCGTGGGGGACGGATCGACGACGTTCAATGTTCCCGAGCTGCGTGCCGAGTTCATTCGAGGCTGGGACGACTCGCGCGGTGTGGACTCGGGGCGCACATTCGGTTCTGCGCAGGCGCAGTCCATAGAGGCTCACACCCACCTTTATGGTGGATCGTCCTCGATCATGGCGCCGGGGGGTAACGCCGCACTGACGACCGGCAATTCCTTCGGAACATCGTCATACGGTGGCACCGAAACACGGCCCCGCAACATCGCACTTCTCGCCTGCATCAAGTATTGAAGGACCGCCAAATGGAAATCCACAACTATCATCCCACCACCGGGCAGCACCTTGGTATCGGAATCGCTGACGATAACCCGCTTGAACCGGACAACCCGATCGTGCCTGGCTATGCCACGCCGACGGCTCCGCCCGCGGTGCAACAAGGCAGGGTGGCCGTGTATCGCCAGGCGGATGGCACACCTCCACAGAATTGGGGTGACGGCGCGTGGACAGTAGTTCCCGACTACCGCGGCGTGCCGCTGTACCGGACAGCCGATGGCACGGCGTTCGATCTCAGCCAGGAATACAACGGCCTGGGTGACCTGCCGCCTTTCCTGACTGACGAGCCACGCCCGTCGCCGGCCCACGTTTGGCTGGGCGACGAATGGACGCTGGACGTCGCGCTGGAGACGCAGCAGCTCGCAGCGGCGGCTCGTGTGCAACAGGGAGCGCTGCTCGCCGAGGCCGATCAGTTGATCGCACCGTTGATGGACGGCTTCGTGCTGGACGAGCTGACAGAAGACGACTCGGCTCGGCTGAAGGCCCTGAGCCAGTACCGGAAGGCGCTGCGCGCGGTCACCTCGCAGGTGGGCTTCCCGCGCACCATCAACTGGCCGGTGAAGCCGGCGTAGACGCCGCTGCGATAAAGCCACCGGCCGCCATAGAGCGGCCATTTTCATTTCTGGAGTTCGATCATGACCATCGGCATGTCCGCTGCGCTGCGTAACGCACGCCTCGACGCAATCACCACCATTGCCGGCGCCAATGCGAAGCTGCGGCTCTACAACGGCACGCGGCCGGCTACGGGCGGCACCGCTACCACGCTGCTGGCCGAACTGACCTGCGGCGCCACGCTGGCAGGCGCTGCGTCGGGCGGTGTGCTGACGCTGAACGCCATCACCAGCGACTCGTCCGCCGATGCCAGTGGCACGGCCACGTGGGCGCGCCTGGTGAAGTCGGACAACACGTTTGTGATGGACATGGACGTGGGCACCAGCGGCGCGGACCTGAACATGAACTCGAACGTAATCTCAGCGGGCGCGGCCGTGGCCATTACTGGGGCGACCCTGACCGAAGCGAACGCGTAACCGGAGCGCGCGGTGCCGACTATCGAACTGACGTCTGGCACGTCTGTAGCCAAGCCGTCCGACTGGCAGGACGCTGGCAGCAAGATCGAATGCTGGGGCGGCGCGGCCGGTGGCGGTGGCGCGAACAGCGGCAACGACCGTAGTGGTGGAGGTGGCGGAGGCGGGGCGTATTCCAGCATATCTAACTTCGCCTGGCCAGGTTCCTCGGCCGTCTCCTACCAGATCGGCGCGGCCGGCACAGCGGGCGCTGCCACTCCCACGAATGGTGGCGCGGGCGGCGACACATGGTTCGGCGCAACGTCGACCGTGCTGGCGAAGGGCGGAGCCGGCGGCATCTCGGGTCTCGGGACGGGACTGGGCGGGCAGGGCGGCCAGGCGTCTGCCGGTGTCGGCACCACGAAGTACTCGGGCGGCAATGGCGGCAGCGGAGCCACGGGGTTTTTCAATCCGGGCGGCGGCGGTGGCGCGGGCGGCCCGGCCGGCAACGGCGTCAACGGTGCCGATCCGACCGGCTACAACAACGGCGGTGCGGGTGGCGCTGGGAATGCTGGCTCAGGTGGCTCCGGCGGTGCGGGCAACACGGGCACCGGTGGCACTGGAACGGCCAATACGAACGGTGGCGGCGGTGGGGGTGGCGGCGGCAATAGCAACCCGGCGGCCGGCGGTGCGGGCGGCGCGCCAGGTGGTGGCGGAGGCGGCGGATCGTCCAACAACGGTTCGGCCAACAATGCAGGCGGCGCGGGCGCGCTCGGCAAGATCCGTATCACCTACACTTCGGCACCCAGCGGTGTCACCGGGACGATCGCTGCCACGCTCGGCGCGGTAGGGGCGGCCATCACTGGTAGCCAGCAGTTCACGGGCACTGTTTCGCGAACGCTCGGCGCTGTCACGTTTTCAGCCACCGGTGTGCAGACTTTAGCCGGTTCTGTCACGCGAACGCTCGGCGGCGTTACGGCATCCATCGCGGGCGGGCAGGCGGTCAGCGGTGTGGTGGCCAGCACACTGGCGGGCGCGACGGCCTCGATCGGCAGCACCCAGACGGTGTCAGGTTCCATTGCCGCCACCCTGGGCGGCGTGTCGGCGGCCGTGTCCGGCGCCCAGACGCTGTCCGGCTCGATCGCCGCATCGCTAGGTGGTGTCGTCGGCTCAATGGCTGGCGCGCAGACGCTCAACGGCGCTGCCGCGGCCAGCCTAGCGCCGCTGTCGGCTTCCCTAATCGGCCTGGTGCTGGACTCGTCCGGCGGCGTCATCGCGGCGACGCTGGGGCCGGTCGCAGCGTCCATTGCTGGGCGGCAGACGTTCGCTGGTGCGCTGACACCGGTCCTCGGCGGTGTGGCAACCGCCATCACAGGAAGGCAGACCCTGAGCGGCGTAGTGGCCGCGGCGCTGTCGCCGGTGGCAGCGAACTTCAGCGGAACGGCAATCGATGGCGTCGCCGGCACGATGGCGGCAACCCTTGGCGCCACGGTGGGCAGCATCATCGGCCGGCAGACGTTCAGCGGCCAAGTCGGTGCCGTGCTTGCACCCGCCGTGTTGCTGGCGACCGGGCAGGTGGTGGGTGAGGAAAGCGCGCCCGTGGACCCGTCGATGGTGGTCGTGCCGGCCGAGCAGCGCCTGGTGGTTGTGCCCACCGAAATCCGTGTCTATACCGTGCCAGCTGCAGAGTTGGTCGCCGCCGTGCCAGACGAGCTGCGGTTGGTTCAGGTCGAAGCCGAAACACGAATTGTGGAGATCCCAGTATGACGAACGCATTCCCGCCGAAGGATCCCGCCGCAGTGCTGGACTACTGCTTTGACTGGTCGGGGTGGCTGACCGATGGCGAGACGATCCCCGACGGCGGCGCCGTGATCACCGCGCCCGGCCTGACGATTAACCCGGATGGCAAGACAACGCAGATCGAGGGCGGCAAGGTCGTCTTCTGGCTGGGTGGTGGGGTGGCCGAGACATTCTGCGACGTCTCCTGCCAGATCAGCACATCGGCGGGTCGAAAGGATCGACGAACGTCCACGCTGCGCATCGCCCCGCGCCCCGTCATCTAGCCACCTTCGGGTGGCTTTTTCAATTCTGGAGAGGTCATGGATAAGCAGACCTTCAAGCTGGCCGCCGGCCTGACGCAGGCGATGGCCGACCGATGGTTTCCGCACATCACCGCTGCATGGGCTGAGTTCGGGATCGCCACGCCCGCCCGGCAGGCTGCATGGCTCGGGCAGATCGGGCACGAGTCGGCCGGTTTCGTCTACACGCGTGAAATCTGGGGGCCGACACCGGCGCAGACGCGCTACGAGGGCCGAGCGGACTTGGGTAACACGCAGCCAGGCGACGGCAAACGATTCATGGGCCGTGGGCTGATCCAAGTCACCGGGCGCGCCAACTATCGAGCGTGCGGCGCCGCGCTGGGCATCGATCTGGAAGCCGATCCGACGCAGCTGCAGGGCGAGGCCCTTGCCGCGCGCTCGGCCTGCTGGTTCTGGCAGCGGAAGAACTTGAATGCGCTGGCTGATGCCGGCGACTTCGTAACCCTTACCCGCCGGATCAATGGCGGAACCAACGGCCTGGCCGACCGGCAGCAGCGTTGGGAACGCGCCAAGCGCGTACTGGGAGTCGTGTGATGCAGATCGTCGAGAACTGGAACAAGTTGTGGAAGAGCACCACCGTGCTGCTCTCTGCGTTGCTGGCCATGCTGTCGGCCGCGCAGCTGGTGCTGCCCTCACTCCAGGCTGTATTGGAGCCGAAGCAGTTCGCCCAGATCACGCTGGCGCTGGCCGTGCTGATCGGCGCGCTCCGCTATGTCGCCCAGCAATCCATCAAACCGGACGAGCAGCAGCCGACTGATCAACCGTGAACTGCCAGCAGAGCAGCACGCACAACGGAGCCGAGATGGACCTATCTGTGATGACAGTGCCGGGGGGCACGGGCGGGGCGCTCGGCTTTGTCGTGGCCGCGATCGGTGGCGCAATCTGGTTCATCCGTAGCGCTTGGCGCCGGGACAGGGTCGACGGAGCGGAATCAAAGGCGCAGATCGACATCATCGAGCGCCTGTCCGCGCAGCTCGACAAGGCAAACGAGCGCGTGACGCTGGCCGAGCAGCGGGCGGACCTGGCCTACAAGGAGCGCAACGACGCCTACCAGGCGATCGGGAAGCTCGAAGCCAAGATCTCCGCGCTCGAGATGCAGATCCAGATGATGCGGGAGCGATTCGATGGCAAGGCTACGTGATTGGCTGGCGCGGTACCGGGCGAAGTTCATCCTGGTGGGTCACCGGATGGAAGCGGTGACGGTGCTGGTCCTGCTGCTCGGCGGTGGGATGGGCACCGGCTACCTGTTCTGTGTCTGGCAGTACCGGGAATTGATGGCGCAGCAGCGTGACGACCACCAAGCCGAGATCGCCAGGCTGCAGGAGGCGTACACGAAGACGCTGGCCGTGCTGACGCCGAAGGTCGCGGCGGCGGCGAACTCGTCTGCTCAGGCGGCCGAGGCGTCGGTGGAGGCGGCGAAGTCGGTGAAGCGGGCTGCCCGTCCAGCTGCTGCGCCGGCCGCCGCTCCGCGCCCGCTTACCGAGGCGGAACGGCAGGACGTGAACCGCGACATCGAGGCCGCGAATCGAAAGGTAAGGGAGTCCCGGAAATGAAGATCCTGCTGCTCTGTCTGCTGCTGGCCAGCTGCGCCGTGGCTGAGCCGCCGGCCGCACCAGCGCCGTCGCGTCATTGCGAGACGCTGCCCACCCTGAAGCCCGGCGCCACGCGCGCCGACATGCTCGACCACATCCGCGTGACGGCGGATCTCTACGCGCGGTGCGCGGCGACTCCATGACCGAACTGTCCAAAGTCCTCCGCGAGACCTCGCCCGGGGCGCTTTCCTTCTGGTGCCCGGGCTGCAGAGACTCCAACACCATCCGGCACGGCTCTGGCCCCGGGCCGCGGTGGGGCTGGAACGGCAATACGGAACATCCGACGTTCACGCCGAGCGTCTTGGCTCGGACCGGGCACTACGTGCCGGGTCACGAGAACGGTTCGTGTTGGTGCACCTACTACCAGGAGCATCCGGACGAGCCGCGCGACTTCGCCTGCGGCATCTGCCATACCTTCGTTACCGACGGGCACATCCAGTACCTGTCGGACTGTACGCACGAACTGGCGGGCCAGACGGTGCCGATGGTGGCGTTTCCGGAGGACTGGTAATGCTGCTGATGCTCAAGGCGCTGCCCTGGCGCGCGATCGGCGTGGCCGTGCTGGCCGCCGTCATCTTCGGCGCCGGCTGGGCAGCCAACGGCTGGCGCAAAGACGCAGAGATCGACCGCATGAAGACGGCCAGCGCTCAGGCAGACCTGGCAAGTGCCAATGCTGCGCTGGGAGACCTGCGCCAGGCCGGCGAGACGATCCGGGCCAAGGCCGACGAGTTCAACACCACCCAGAGCGCGCTGGGCGCCAAGGTCGATCAGGCCGTGAAGGAGTTCCGGAATGCGAAGAAGCCACTGCCTGCTGATTGCCGCCCTGATGATTTCAGGGTGCGCAAGCTCACCGACGCCTACGAGGCTGCCAAGCAAGCCGCCGGCGCTCGATAGCGCGCTGGGCGCGCCGTGCCGGTGGCCACAGGACCCGCCAGCCGAACGCGACTACGACGCCTGGCAGGAATGGGTGATGGGGGACGTGCTGAAGGCGCTGGGGGAATGCGCGGCCAAGCATCGGAAGACGGTGGAGGCATGGCCAAAATAGACTGTATGGATATACAGTATCGGCATGCCTACCGGGTTCCAGCCTCCACCGCCGCCGCTTCCGTCCTATGTGATCTGGGATAGATACGCATGCCGCACATGCTCACGGCTGCTGGTCACCGTACCCTTTGAATATCCTCACCCGAGAATCCGCATGGATTGCAGGCTCGGGTATTCATGCCCGGTCTTCATGTGCGACGACTGGGAGAGGGAACCGGGGGTGGACTGATCATCCATACAGTGCTGTACAAGACACTGTATTTTGGAAACCACATTGGATGGATATTGGAAGGTCGGCGGCGGACAAGAAAAAACGGCCTACGCCGTTAAGCGTAAGCCGTTGATTCCACTGCCTTTACTACTGCAAATACTGGTCGGAGCGATAGGATTCGAACCTACGACCCTCTGATCCCAAATCAGATGCGCTACCAGGCTGCGCTACGCTCCGAAGCCGGCGATTCTATCGCGATTGTTCCTCGCAGGTCAATTGCCATTCGAAGAGATCGGATGTGGTGGTGTTGTGACGGCTGGGGCGCATGGGCGCACCCTGCTTCAGCCGGGGCTGTTTTGGCTTGACTTGGTGCGGCGCGCTGACATAATCCGCACACCGTATCGGTCCGACCCGGCGCTTCGCGCCTGGCATAGCAGTGCCCACCCGGACCTGGTCCCGATCAACAGAACAATGGCATGCCAGCAGCGCTCGCGAAGCGTTGACTGCGCCGTGCCTGAGCATTGCCCCGCCCGATGCGTGCGCATCGACGGCATTCGGGGCAACCGGACCTGCGGAAACAACACAGAACGGCCGTTCGCAGGCCGCGAAACAGAAGGCTGGCGGGTGCGTGCGGAGCGCCGGCGATGCCTTTGTGAACGGGAATGAAGATGTTTCAGTCGCAGGTGGTAGTGCTGATCGCAGGCTTGTTTGCGCTGCAGATGGCGATCGTCTGTGCCGTGTTGCGGCGCTCGGCAGGGATGGCGCGCAGCGGGCTCACGTCGTGGGCCGTCGGCGACCTGATCGTGACGCTGGCAGTGATCCTGCTGGCGGTGCATGCCTACCGGCCTGAATGGCCGGTGACGGCGTTGCCCGAGTTGGCGCTGACTGCCGGGCTTTCGATGATGGTCTATGGGACACGGCATTTCGTTGGCAAGCCAGGGCGGGGTCTGATGCTTGCCGTCCTGAACCTGCCCGGCCTTGCCGCGCTGGCGCTGCATGGGAGCCAGGGTATTGCACAGTTCGTATCGACCCGCTCATCGGCAAACGCCGGACTCTCCGCGCCGTCTGCGGTGGCTGGGTTGACGCTGGTCGCGTCGGTGGTTCAGGTGTTGCTGTTGCTCGAATTGCTGCGCGTCACAGTGCCAAGGTTGCCTGCCAAGCATGGCACCGGCCGCCTTGCGCTGCTGTCGCTGGTGCTGGTGGCGCTGACATGCGCGGTGTTGGCAGGTGCACAGGCATGGCCGGCACTTTCGACGCTGGTGGACGGGCATCCGCTACCGTTGGTCGAGCAGCGCGATGGTGTCACGGTCTGGTTCGTGTTCGGGGTGGTGGGATTGTCGGTGAGTTTCGCGCTGATGGCCCATGACCGGTTGCGCCGGATCATCGAGCGCCGGGCGCGCCACGATGACCTGACCGATGTGCTGTCGCGCGGCGCTTTCTGGGAAGAACTCGAAGTCACGTGCAAGCAGGCGGAACGTCAACGCGCCCCCTGTACCGTGGCGTTTATCGATCTCGACCACTTCAAGGCGATCAACGATCTCTACGGACACCTGGCCGGGGACAGCGTGCTGCGCCACTTTGCCGGGCTGCTGCGCAAGGCCGCGCCGGAGCATGCCATTCTGGGTCGCCTGGGTGGCGAGGAATTTGCGATCGTGATGCCCGATACGACGCTGGAGACTGGCCGGGCCATCAGTGTCCGCCTGAGTGCGCTGGTGCGTGGCACGCCATGTCCGTCCGATCCCGATCCTATTACCTACACAGTCAGTATCGGCATGGCGGAACGGCAGGCTGGTGAAAATGCCGATGCGGTGATGCGCCGCGCCGACCGCGCGCTCTACGATGCCAAGCAGATGGGCCGCAATTGCGTCTCGTCGCACGATACGGCCGAATCCGTCGGCATGCCGCGTCGCCCCCGCGTGCGGGAGCGCGAGTCGATCTGATCAGATTTCGGACGCGCCGACAGTGGGGTAGAATGCACGCCTTGCCGCCACGGCATGCCAATAAACGGCCAATCCGCCCTTAGCTCAGTTGGATAGAGCACTCGCCTTCTAAGCGAGCGGTCAGAGGTTCGAATCCTCTAGGGCGGGCCACGCATCTAGAGGGATTCGCGCCCTTCGTACGGGCTCGGTCCACAGACGTCTCGCCCAACTTTATCCGTCGATTCTGTCCGCCATCGTTCGACTCACGGTTGAACTAGTATGGAGGATTCGATGGAGAGCGAAGTCTATGGAGCGGAAGATGCAATCAGGACTTCCAGCCGGACCGCAGCCTCTGATTCTTGTTGCCGAGGACGACGCGGACATTGCCGATATTCTTGCCGCCTACTGTGCGCGCAGCGGCTTGCGTACGGTGCATGCCGCAGACGGCCGACGCGCACTGGATCTCCACCTGTCCCTGAAGCCGGATCTGGTGCTCCTCGATGTACAGATGCCGTTGGCAGACGGATGGCAGGTCCTCTCCGAGCTACGCCATCGGGGCAGTACGCCGGTGATCATGCTCACTGCGCTCGACCAGGATATCGACAAGCTCATGGGTCTGCGCATCGGTGCGGATGACTACGTGGTCAAGCCATTCAATCCGGCCGAGGTGGTCGCCCGGGTGCAGGCTGTGTTGCGTCGAGCCAGGACGGCGTCCGAGACGGAGACGAGCCGGGTGCTGCGCGTTCCGCCGTTCGAGATCGATCTCGATCAGCATGAAGCCGTTGTCCAATCGGGCAACGCGCGGCATGTACTGAGTCTCACGCTCACCGAGTACAGGATCCTTGCGCAGCTTGCCAGGTATCCGAAACGGGTGTTCAGTCGGGCAGAACTGCTTTCCACGTGCTTGCCCGAAGGCGATGCGCTGGAGCGAACGGTTGACAGCCATGTCAGCAAGCTGCGGAAAAAATTGGAAGAGTGTGGCGTGAGTGGCGTTCCCACGGGCGTGCGCGGCGTCGGTTACCGGTTGCTGGAGCTCTGAGTGAAGCTCGTCGGATTGGGTCGGAAGATATCTCTGTGGATGACAGCGGTCTCGCTGGGGATGACATTCGTCGTCGTGTCCACGTCTTACATCTTCTACTACGTCATGATGACGTATTGGCCCGAGCGGGTGGATGAGACGGCTGTCCTGCCCAGTGGTCCGGAATGGGTCTGGCTGGGTGCAACGTTCCTGTTCGGGGCGGTGGTTGCCATGGCGGTGGCAAGGAAGCTGGCGCGCAAGATCCTGGTCCCATTGAACTCCGTGGCCGACAGCATGCGAAGGGTCTCCCGTGGCGATCTTGCCGCGAGAGCCGTTGCGGGTGATCGGTCTCTCGGAGAGGCGGCTTCGCTGGCCGACGATTTCAATGCGTTGGCGGCCAGGCTGCAGCGGGTTACCGAAGAGCAGACATTCTGGAACGCCGCAATGGCGCATGAGCTTCGGACACCGGTCACCGTTCTGCGGGGCCGACTGCAAGGACTTGCCGAGGGCGTGTTCCCACCGACTGAAGCCTTGTTCCGTGGTCTGCTCACGCATGTGGAGGGACTCTCGCGCATGATCGAGGATCTGCGTGTGATCAGCCTGGCGGAGAGTGGCCATCTCGATCTTCATGTGCAGGATATGAACTTGCAGGCGGAGATTGGCGAGGTCCTGGAGTTCTTCGGCAACGAGTTGGCATCTGCGGACCAGGTGCCCGTGGTGAAAGTGACGGCGCCGTCCGTTCTTGGCGATCCCCTCCGGATTCGTCAGGCACTCCTGGCAATGCTGGATAACGCGCGCCGGTATGCCGGCCCGGGTATCGTGCAGATTGAGGCGTTTGTTCAGGATGGCACTTGCCATCTTCGTGTTCGCGATCATGGTCCGGGTATTCCACAGGAGCAGGCGGCGCATGTTTTCTCTGCCTTCCGCCGTGCCGGGGTGGCGCACACAGCGCACCGCAGCGGCAGTGGCCTCGGCCTGGCGGTGGTGGCGGCAATCGCCCATGCGCATTCAGGAACCGTTATCTGCGAATTGCCCGCAGGCGGAGGCTGCGCTTTTGAAATGCGCTGGCCACAAGCGTTGCCGTCCCGCGCATGACGTGGCGTTGCCGTGTGCCTTGGGGCGCTTTGCGCCTCCACGAAATCTCCATCCCGTCTCCACTGAAGCCGGAAGGCCATCAGAGAGAATCTCGCGTTCAAGCAAGCATTGGACGTATCGGCCTTGTCAACTACACAAACGCATGGGCAGGCAGCGTGGAAGCTGCGTTACTGGAGTGTCTTCGCCGGTCAGGCGTTCTCTCTGATCGGGTCTGCGCTTAGCCAGTTTGTCCTGCTCTGGTGGATTGCCGATACGACGGGCAGTGCGGCGGCACTGTCCACTGCGGGCCTGGCGGCTTTGCTTCCCCAGGCGCTACTCTCTCCAGTGGGTGGCATTCTTGCAGACCGCTTCAGCCGGCGCGCGCTCATGGTCGCATCCGACCTCATCAGCGCGGCCTGCATGCTCGTGCTGATCGCCCTGTTCCTGAGTGGCGACGAACAGTTGTGGCACGTGTACACGATGATGGCGATTCGCAGCGCGATGCAGGCGTTCCAGTCGCCCGCGCTGGCTGCAAGCACGCCGCTCCTGGTGCCAGCCAGCTTCTTGCCGCGCGCCGCAGGGTTCAATCAGGCACTGCAAGGCGTGATCCTTGTGGCGGCCGCCCCGTTAGGCGCTTTGGCGATGAGCATCATGCCTTTCGGGTGGGCGCTCGCCATTGATGCCGTGACAGCGGTGCTCGGTGTGCTGCCTCTGCTCGTGTTCAAGATACCGCAGGGGAGAGCGCCTCAACGGGCCACGTTGTTTGCCGACTTTCTGGGTGGCGTCCGTATCGTATGGCGCGATGCCACCCTTCGATGGTTGTACTTCCTGCTGGCGGGCGTCACGCTCATCGTCATGCCGACTTACACGATGGTGCCGCTTCTCGTGAAGGAGCACTTTGCAGGCGGCATTGCCGAAGTGGCCATCATGGAAGGAATGACCGGCGCTGGCATGGTGCTGGGAGGCATCGCCGTTGCCGCGCTGGCTCCCCGCAATCCTGTGCGTTGGGTAATCCTCGGGTTTGCCGTGTCGTGTTTCACGCTGGCGCTGACGGCCCTTACCCCCACCACGTTGTTCTGGCCGGCAGTATTCTGGTGGACGGTGAGCGGCCTGGCGTTCGCGGCGGGCGATGGTCCTTTTGTCGTGCTACTGCAGACCAGAGTGCCAAACGCTCTGCAAGGCCGGGTGCTGTCCCTGCTCAACATGGTGATGGGAATGGCCGCACCTGTGGGACTTCTGATTGCAGGGCCGCTGGCGGAGTATCTGGGGGTTCGGTGGGCCTTTGTATTGATGGGAACGCTGGCGGGCTGCGTCGTGCTAACCGGGTTTCTCTCTACGACGCTCGCCCGGCCAGCCGAGCCGATCCACGCGGCGAACAATGCTTGACGGCTGACGACGCGAAGGTGCGGGCGAGCCGTCAGCACGCGCTTCAATCCTGCATTGGGTTATCCATGTCGCCTCGGGAGTTTTCCCGCAATCCCCATGATGGCCGTGACGCCGTCCGCTCCGATCAGCGTTGTAGCTATCGCCTGTGCTTCTGCCCACGCCGGCCCAGCGTCCTTCAGCACCAGTTTTCCGGCGCGGGTCACTGAGAGCGGACGCGACCGGCCATCGGCGGCCTCTGCCACGTCCTCGGCAATCCATCCTTCCGTCAGCAGGGGCTGCAGGTTGCGTGTCAGTGTGGATCGATCGTGATGATTCCGTCGTCCAAGATCAGCGCGGCTGATGGGCCCCAGTTCATGAACAAGCACCAGCAGCGTGAACTGCGTGGCGTTGATGCCGAATGGGCGCAACGCCTGATCGTAGGTGGCGGTCAGCACGCGCGAGATTTGCCGGGCGCGCGTCATCACGCAGTGCTGAAAGATATCGGCGCCTGTGGTGCCAGACGGGGAACGTTTTCCGGAAGTCATGTCATGTGTGACGCAGGGATGTACCGCCAGCGTACCGTACTCAGTGCCGATGTGCTGGCGGTGCCGCGTGAGTGTTCGGCGACCGTGTATCGGGCACGGTCACGGCAACTGTTTCCGTGGCCAGAATCTTGTGTGTCGGGTCGGCCAGTTCCAGGCGCACCCGATGCGGTCCCGGCGGCAATCCCACCACGATGATGGGGTCCTCGCTGGTGTGTGCCCATGTGGCCGGACCATCGTCAACGGTCACGTGCAGATGGCCGACGCGCGGCGAGACCTGCGTAGCCCCCTTGCCGAACACCGGGATCACACGAAAATTCTCGGTCCGGAACTGCACGATCACGACACCCCTTGCGAGTGGTTCCGGCAACGCTGAGTACGCCACGATCCGTGGCGCTGGCTCGGCATCCAGTGGCAAGACAGCCGGCGGACGAATCGCGTCGGCAGCAGTCTGCGCGATGGTATGGATCGGCACGGCCGCGAGAATAGCGGCAGCAAATAAGGGGGCGAGGGCTCTCATGTCTGACTCCTGGAAACGGATAACAACTCCAACGGGCGCCGATGATGCCTTGAAGCCATAGTAGACGCGCTGGCTTTTTGTACAGGCATGTATCCGTCTGACTCCTGCACACATAACGATACGTTTTGACCGGCTCACCCTTACAGGAGAGATACATCGGCTGGCTCTAATGCTGCATATGCAACATATCGTGCACCTTCCCTGGTGCCAGGAGGAGTGGAGATGGGTAAGAGATCAGCAATGCGTCGGTCAGCCAGCATGGTGGCAACTGTTGCCACTGTGTCGGCAGCGCTGATGAGCAGCGCCTCCACCGCCATCGCTGCGTCACATGACGTTGCCGAAGTCGCATTCGAGGTCGGCAATGTGGACGTGGGTGCCGATCTGCGTTTGCGACACATGGTGGTCCGGCCGTCAGCGCCCAAGGGCACCGTGCTTTTCCTGCACGGCTTTCCCGAGACCATGTTTGCCTGGAAAGCGATTGCCAGGACGCTCGGCCGGGATTTCGAAGTTCATGCTTTCGACTGGCCCGGATTCGGCGAATCTTCGCGTCCGCCTGTGGAGCGTTTCGCCTACGCGCCTCGCGACTACGCCACGGTCCTCACGCGCTACATCGACACGACAGGCATCGGCGGTAGCCGCCTGGTGATCTACGCGACCGATATCGGCGCCTTGCCAGCGCTGCTTGCTGCCGTCGATCGGCCGGATATCGCCCGCATGATCGTTGTCGGGGATTTTGCACCGTTCGACCGGCCGCAGTATATGCAGGAGCGCCTGCAGGCGCTGAAGGAGCCAGCGTCTGCCGAAGCCGTGCGAAGGGCCTTCAATGCCTCGCGCGACGAGATTCTGAAGAACGCATTCACGCGCGGATTGCCAGAAGCGCAACGCTATGCGCTCGATGCTGAGTATCAGGCTGACATGGCACGCGGCTGGCAGAACGGACACCTTTCGTCCGCCGATGCGTTTGCACATTACTACGCGCACTTCACGCGAGACCAGCATGTACTGGAAGCGCAACTGCCGAAGCTGAAAACGTCGGTGCGTGTTGTCTGGGGTGAACAGGACATCTATATCAACAAGGAGATGGGTGTCGAGTTCTCGCGCAGGACCGCTGCGCCATTGCGGTTGTTGCCTGCCACGGGCCACTACCCGCACCTCCAGCGTCCAGGCGACACCATCGACGAAGTCCGCGACGCCTTCCGTCCTTGAGCGCTTCGCGCGGTCCGTGTCGCCACCATGGTCCGTCGCATTCCACAAGTGGCGAACACTCCTGACATCCCTGAAATTCATGACGCAAGCTTTCGATACCGTGATCTACACCGGCAAGACCCGCACGACGGGAGGTCGGAACGGCCATTCCCGCAGTTCCGATGACCGTCTCGCGGTCGAGCTTTCCGGACCGGGCAGCAACGGTCCCGGCACAAATCCAGAGCAACTGCTGGGTGCCGGCTGGTCTGCCTGTTTCCTCGGCGCGATCGGCAAGGCGGCGCAGGCTGCCGATATCACCCTGCCTGCGGATGCGGCGGTCGAAGCGGAAATCGATTTGTGCCGCGCTGGCGACGCTTTCCTGCTGGCGGCTCGCCTCAATGTGTCCCTGCCGGGTATCGATACCGACCTTGCGCGTTCCCTGGCGGCGCGCGCGCATCAGATCTGCCCGTACTCGAAAGCCTTGCGCGGCAACATCGACGTGGAAATACAGGTCGTCTGACCTGTGGCACCGCATCGCATATCCCATCCATTGGAGACCATCATGAACAAGACTCTTTCACTTGCAGCGCTTGCGGTCACTGGCGCAATGGCGTTCTCGACCGCCCAGGCGCAGGCGCCTGGCATCCATCGCACGGATCTGGTCAAGCACGATTTGAGCACGCCGCTTCTCGAAGGGGTGCAGGTCCGCGTGGACTTTGAACCTGGCGCATTTGCACCCAAACACGCCCATCCGGGCGAGGAAATCGCTTACGTGCTGGAGGGCACGCTGGAGTACCAGCTTGGTGATAGTCCGCCCGTGACGCTCAAGGCCGGTCAGGCGCTGTTCATTCCCGCGGGCATGGCACATTCCGCCCGCAACGTGGGGAGCGGCAAATCGTCGGAGCTGGCGACGTACATCGTGAAGAAGGGCGCGCCGCTGGCAACGCCGTCAAAGTAAGGCTTCGCGCTTTGCCCCGACGCCCGTCGCAATGCGGCGGGCGTCGGCATTTCGTCGTTACACGGCTTGCGCTGGCGCACGCCGGAAGCTGATGGCGAGACGATTGAACGCGTTCATCAGGCCGATCGCGATGGTCAGGTCTGCCAGTTCCTTCTCTTCGAAGATCGCGGCGGCCGCCGCAAACGCTTCGTCGGGCACGTGGGTATCGGCGACGCGTGTCACGGTTTCCGCCCAGGCCAGCGCGGCCTTCTCGCGCTCGGTGAACAGATTCCCGGCTTCATGCCAGACCTGCACCAGTGCGAGCTTCTGCACGTCAACACCCTTGCGTGTGAGTTCGCGCGTGTGCATGTCCAGGCAGTACGCGCAACCGTTGATCTGGCTGATGCGCAGGTAGGTCAGTTCCACCAGCACGGCGTCGAGCCCGGACTGGGTGATGTAGCCGTAGACCGTGCCGAGCGCCTTGACGCCGGCTGGAGAGGTTTGGGTGTAGTCGATACGCATGATCAGTTCTTGGTGCCAAGGTTGGTGGTGAGTTCGGTGTCCGTGGTATCGGCCACGAAAACGGCCAGCAGCTTCGCGGGTTGGGTCTTGCTGGCATTCCGGCTGACCGGATGGGTCGAGCCCGGGTCTTCGTGGAAACTCTCACCCGCCTTGTACACGCGTTCGGGGCCATCGTTGACCTTGCTGACGATGCTGCCCGAAACGACGTAGGCATAGATGAATGCAGACCCGGCGTGCCGGTGCGGGTGTGATGCGCCACCCGGCGCATAGTTCACCTCTACCGCGATCAGCGTTTTGCCCGGGATATTGGGAATGGCGCGTGAGAAATTTGGTGTGACGGTCTCGCCGGTGCCATGTGCCATCGCACCGCCGGCAAGCATGAGGCCGGCCGCCATGAATAACGGCGCCAGCATGCGTGAGGAAACAATTTTCATCTCGATCTCCATGTTCGGGTTGTCAGAGGCGGTCAGGTCACCGGATAGGGAGGCCCGGATGCCTGGCTGGCGGCATTCGTGCCATCGGCATGTTGCGCACCCAGAAGCACCCCATGCGCGCCCTGCGGCGCAAGCGCACCGTCGGCTGCCGCCCATGTGGCGATGCCGGTAGCCAGTACAGCCAACGTGCCCAGCACGCCTACCCAACCAAACCGTCTCATGATCAACTCCAGTTCTTTACTACGACTAATGTAGTCGGAGATAAAGATAGTCGATCCGCCGGAATGCTGCAAGTAGAGGATGGCGTCGCTAAACCCGGTCCAAAAATTTCTTGCTCATCTTAACTACGACTCATACAATCGTAGTTAAGGCGCGGCGAATGACGCGACCCGGAGACGCAGGCGGCGCCGCCGCTGGTCAGTGCAGTAAAGATCCAATCAGGAGCAGTAGAGATGTCCCAACGCATTCTTGTTATTGGCGCCGGCTTTGCCGGCATGTGGAGCGCCCTTGCTTCGGCCCGTCTGCTCGACGAGGCCGCGCGCACCGATGTGGAAATCGTGCTGGTTGCGCCGGAACCCGCGCTCCATGTGCGTCCTCGGCTCTATGAACAGAACCCGCTGAAGATGAAGGCGCCGCTGCTCGAGATCTTTGCCGCCACTGGCGTGCGTTTCGTGCAGGGCATTGTCGAGCGCATCGACGTGGCAGCGCGCAAGGTGGAAGTGAAGGGTGTAGGCGCCGATACGTCGCACCAGACCCTGGACTATGACCGGCTCGTGCTGGCCGCGGGCAGCCGGCTGTTCCGCCCGGCCATCGACGGCCTGGATGCGCATGCTTTCAATGTCGATCAGGTGGCAGATGCTTCGCGGCTGGAAGCGCATCTGCACGCTCTGGCAGACCGCCCCGACAGCATCGCGCGTAATACCGTGGTCATTGCCGGCGCTGGTTTCACCGGTATCGAGACGGCGGCCGAGATGCCGGCGCGGTTGCGTGAAGTGCTGGGTGCCGACACCACAGTGCGTGTCATTCTGGTGGAGCGCAATGGCGAGATCGGCCCGGATCTGGGACAAGGTCCGCGCCCGGTGATTACCGAGGCCCTGACCGAACTGGGCGTGACGTGGAAGCTGGGTTCCGGTGTGTCATCGGTTGACGCGAACGGCGTCACGCTGGAGAGCGGGGAACGCATCGATGCCAACACCGTGATCTGGACTGCCGGTGCACGTGCCAGTGCGCTGACAGACCAGATTCCCGCGCAGCGCGACAATTTCGGCCGCCTTCATGTTGACCGCAATCTGAAGGTGGATGGCGTGGAGCACGTCTACGCGACAGGGGACGTAGCCCGTGCTGCCACGGACGACGAAGGCAACGTGACCATGATGTCCTGCCAGCACGCCATGAACCTCGGTCGCTCGGCGGGACACAACGTGGCAGCCGACCTGCTGGGCCACCCGCCGATCCCGTACAGCCAGCCGAAGTACGTGACGTGCCTCGACCTGGGCCCATGGGGCGCGGTGTACACCGAAGGTTGGGACCGTCAGGTGAAGCTGTCCGGTGCCGAAGCCAAAGCGCTGAAAACGAAGATCAACACGGAATGGATCTACCCGCCTAGCGCGAACCGCGCCGAGGCCCTGGCCTCGGCCGACCCACGCCGCATCGTCGTGGCCTGATCGGCTGCAAGAAGACAAGAAGGGCGATCCTCCGGGATCGCCCTTCTTGTTTGGCTCCTTCATCCGCTCCATCATCCGCTTCTTTATCTGCTTCCTCATCGGATACTGCGCGGATACTGCGCCGGTCTGCCGCGCGATTGCTCAACCAACCCCTGCACCACCAGGGCAGTCATACGCGGCGGGCAGCGCCTCCACGGTACGCGCGGCGAAGAGCAGACAGTGCAGAGCACACTCCACGCCCATGCTGATATGGGAAATATTTCACGCAGATAGCCAAACAAAAATGGCGCCGTGAGGCGCCATCGTCATCGAGAAAGTGCGGGCGTTATGCGCGGGCTTTCCAGTGCGCGAGGGAGGATTGCAGCAGCACGACAGACGCAGCCAGCAGCACGAGGTCCTTCAACAGGAACTGACCGATCGGCGCCGAAATGGCGGGGAATCCGCCGGCAGTGGGCTCGGCGACACCAGGCGTCGTGAAAAAGAACGTCAACGTAATCGCGTAGGTGGCGCAGGACATCGCGGCACCCAATACCGAAACGCCCCGGTGGAAGGCGCCAACGGCCAGCGCGGCGGCCGTTGCGAGTTCCAGCGTGCCGATGACGGCGCTGGCACCGCGTATTCCAAAGGCAGTGTGCAACCAGCTCATGAACGGGCTGTGCTCGATGAATGGCGCGATGCCTTGCGCTTCGTAAAGGGTGAACTTCATTCCACCGAACCAGAGAAAGACAACCACGAGAGACCAGCGCAACAGGAAGACCGTACGGTCGTGAACGGCTGCCTGGGGATGCGTCGCGGCAAAGGAAGACATCGAGTGCATGGTGTTGCTCCTGAACAGATTAGGGATGTACGTCAATCGCTGAGTGCCTAGGCTGTCCAGCAACCAACTTCGAAGGTGTTGCACCTTCATCACAACAACTCTTACATATATGCATGAGTCATGCATATAATAGGATACGCTTTTACTCGGAGCAAGGACAAATGAAGAAGGACCCTTCGCGACTCGCAAACATGCTCGGTGCCCTGGCGACAGGGCTTTCCGATCGGATTCACGCAGCCGTTGATCACCGCACATCGTTGCGCGGCGAGGCGGCCGCCGCGTTGATCGTGATCGGCCACGCGCCGGGATTGTCCATCGACCAGTTGGGCAAGGTGTCCGGGCTGAGCCATCCTGGCGCGGTGCGTATGGTGGACAGGCTCGTCGCAGCCGGCTTTGCTCAACGCACACCCGCCGCAAGCGATCGCAGGGCCATCGCCCTGCACCTGACGGCGGCGGGCGAGACGGAGCGGGCCACCATCCTGGAAGGGCGCCGCGCCGCGATCGAGTCGGTATTGAGCCACGTGTCGTCCACGGATCGTGCGGTGCTGGAGCGGCTGGTGGAGACGATGCTTGTCAGCATGCCGAGCGATGCCACGTCGGCGATGAGCGTATGCCGCCTGTGCAATCAGGACGCGTGCGCCAATTGCCCGATGGATGCATTCGGCATGCTCTGCCCACGCGCCTGAGCGCAGCGCGGCAGGCGACATCGCGGACTTAAGGTCCTTGCCTGGCCCTTCTCATGAGCCATGCCCGGATCACCCGAAGCATTAGTCTAATAACGCCGACTGTACAAGTCGTAGTTATGGCCTACACTGGTCTCATCGGATAGCACCGAAGGAGACCTGCCATGACTGCCGCGCAACTTGATCACATCGCAACGACCAATGATCCTCGGGATGATGACCCGCAGGAAACAGCGGAATGGCTGGAGGCGCTCGACGGCGTTCTTGGCAATGTCGGTCCCGCCCGTGCGCACTACCTGATCGAGCGGCAGATGGCGCATGCACGCCTGCGCGGCCAGATGCAGCCGCATTCCGCCGGCACGCCGTACGTCAATACCATTCCCGTCGACCAGCAACCTCGCATGCCGGGCGACCGCGAGCTCGAGCGCCACATTCGTGCCTATACCCGGTGGAACGCCATGGCGATGGTGGTGCGCGCCGGGAAGACTTCCAATGTTGGCGGGCATATCGCTTCGTTCGCTTCGGCAGCCACGCTCTATGACGTGGGCTTCAATCACTTCTGGCGCGCTCCCACGCCGGAGCACGGCGGCGATCTGATCTTCGTACAGGGCCATGTGTCGCCGGGCATCTACGCGCGGGCGTTCCTGCTGGGCCGACTCGATGCGGCGCAGCTCGACAATTACCGGCGCGAGGTGGGCGGGCAAGGGCTGTCTTCCTATCCTCACCCGTGGCTGATGCCGGACTTCTGGCAGTTCCCCACGGTATCGATGGGACTGGGTCCGTTGATGGCCATCTATCAGACCCGCTTCATGAAGTACCTGCAGGCGCGTGGCATTGCGAAGACCGACGACAGGAAGGTGTGGGTCTTCCTTGGCGACGGCGAAATGGACGAGCCCGAATCGCTCGGCGCAATTGGCATGGCGGCCCGCGAACGCCTGGGCAATCTCGTGTTCGTGGTCAATGCGAATCTTCAGCGCCTAGACGGGCCCGTGCGTGGCAACGGCAAGATCGTGCAGGAGCTCGAACGCATCTTCCTGGGGGCCGGATGGCGGGTGATCAAGGTGCTGTGGGGCAGTCGCTGGGACGACTTATTTGCACGCGACACAAGTGGGGCGCTGGCACAACGGATGATGGAAGTGGTCGATGGCGAATATCAGACTTACCGTTCGAAGTCCGGCGCCTACCTGCGCGAGCATTTCTTCAATACACCGGCGCTGAAGGCGCTGGTGGCCGACTACACGGACGACGATCTCTGGAGCCTGGATCGTGGGGGCCACGATCCCGAGAAGGTGTTCGCGGCATTCGCGGAGGCGGCGCGCAGCCGCGACGTGCCGACCGTGATTCTCGCCAAGACGATCAAGGGCTACGGCATGGGAGACCAGGGGCAGGCCTCGAACGTCAATCATCAGCAGAAGAAGGTGCAGCGTGAGGCCCTGCTGGCCTTGCGCGACAAATACGCGCTGCCCGTTGCCGATGCGGATATCGAGGACGTTCCGTATATCAGCTTGCCTGAAGGATCGAAGGCGCTCACGTACATGCGCGAACGTCGCCAGTCGCTGGGTGGTTACCTGCCTGCGCGTCGGCAGAAAGCCGCATCGTTGCCGGTGCCCGACCTGTCGGCCTTCGACGCGCTGCTCAAGGCCACCCCCGAAGGGCGGGGCATGTCGACCACCATGGCTTTCGTACGCATCCTTGGCACGCTCCTGCGCGACAAGGCACTGGGCAAACGCATCGTGCCCATCGTGCCGGACGAGTCGCGCACCTTTGGCATGGAAGGGCTCTTCCGGCAGATCGGCATCTGGAATCAGGACGGCCAGCGCTATACCCCGCAGGATGCCGACGCGCTGACGTCCTACAGGGAGTCGGCCACTGGCCAGTTCCTCCAGGAAGGCATCAACGAGGCAGGCGGCATGGCGGACTGGATCGCGGCGGCAACGTCCTATTCCACGCATGGCGAACCCATGGTGCCGTTCTACATCTTCTATTCGATGTTCGGCTTTCAGCGCGTGGGCGATCTCGCCTGGGCAGCAGCCGACATGCGCGCGCGAGGGTTCCTGCTCGGAGGCATATCGGGACGGACCACCATCAATGGCGAAGGCCTGCAGCACGAGGATGGACATTCGTTGCTGTGGGCGTCCTCAGTGCCGAACTGCATCAGCTACGACCCGTCGTTCGCATACGAACTGGCCGTGATCGTGCAGGATGGTTTGCGCCGGATGGTGCAGGAGCAGGAAGACGTCTACTACTACATCACCGTCATGAACGAATCCTATGCGCAGCCGGCCATGCCGGAGGGGCCGGACGTGGCGCAGCATATCCTCAAGGGCATGTACGCGTTCAGCAAGTCGCAGGCCGCGCCATCCGTACCGCGCGTGCAGTTGATGGGTGCTGGCACGATTTTCAATGAGGTGATCGCGGCAGCCGCATTGCTCCAGCAGGACTGGGGTGTGGCCGCGGACGTGTGGGGGGTGCCAGGATTGACGGAGCTTGCGCGCGACGGCCGCGCGGCAGAACGACACAACCTGCTGCATCCCGAGGCGCCGCCCCGCGTGCCGCACGTGACGCAACTGCTCCACGATGCGCGCGGACCGGTCGTTGTGGCGACCGACTATATCCGTGCACTGGCCGATCAGATCCGCGCCTATGTGCCGCAGAAGTTCATTGTGCTGGGCACCGACGGTTTTGGGCGCTCCGATACACGCGCGGCATTGCGGCATTTCTTCGAAGTAGATCGTCAGTGGATCGCAGTTGCCGCATTGAAGGCGCTTGCGGATGAGGGAACCCTCCCTGTCGAACGCGTATCGGAAGCCATTCGCAAGTACGGCATCGATCCGGAGAAGCCGAACCCGTTGCATGCCTGATCGGCATACGGTTGCTGCGTTGTTCCCCGAAGCGCAGGAAATCAGTATCCACGAGAGCATGCGGAACCTCTTGGCGCCTCGAGCTTCCTTCGGTGCAGCAGTGGCCGGATCAGTGTGACTCGATGAGCCGGGGGACGTTATTCCCTTCCTATGCGATGGTATAGCCCGGGCACGCCAAAACATAGGATAGGGGAATCTATCGTAGGCTGGTGCGGCCTACCGACTTCGCATAACTTGCAGTCAGCGGCACAAGGCATTGTTTTCCGTTGCCGCATACAGCGCTTGCAAACTGTGCGGGGGGAATCGCGATGGAAGATGAATCGGCCAAGCTGAGTGGTGGCGCCAGGGTAGTCCGGTTGGGGGCCATTGGGGCCGTCGTGCTTGGCGTCACGGCTGGATTTGCCTATGCCGGCGGGTGGCTAACCCCGGGCCGTCTGACCCAGACAACCGTCATCGACGGCTTCGAAGCGCAGAACGGCACGCACATCGGGTTCCGCAGGAATCACGCCAAGGGCTTGTGTGCCGCAGGCTGGTTCGATAGCACCGGAGAGGGCGCCACATTCAGCAAGGCCGACGTCCTGGCCTCTGGACGTGTCCCGGTGATCGGGCGCTTTGCGTTTGCCGGTGGCATGCCCTTCATTCCCGATTCACCAGGTTTGGTGCGTAGCCTCGCGCTACAGTTCAAGCCGCCCCATGGCCAGGAGTGGCGGACTGCCATGATTGACCTGCCGCTGTTTCCGGTCGCGAACGTGCAGGCGTTCTATGCGCAGATGATCGCGTCGATTCCCGACCGCAACACGGGAAAGCCCGATCCTGAAAAGATGCAGGCCTTCAAGGCAGCACACCCGGAAACGGTGGCCGCCATGGCTGTGATAGGGAAGCGCGCGGTTTCCTCGGGGTTTTCGAATGACACGTACAACGCCCTCGATACTTTTGAATTCGTGGACAAGGACGGGCGAAGCGTTCCCGTACGATGGTCTGCCGTTCCCGCGCAGCCATTCTCCCCGGCCGCACCGCAAGACAAGCAGGACCCCAACTATCTCTTCGATGCGCTGATCGCGGACGCGGCACATCACCCTTTGACGTGGAAGATGGTTGCGACCATCGGTCAACCCGGCGATCCGGTGAGTCCTGACTTGCCGTGGCCGGAGGACCGCCAGCACATCGACCTTGGAACGGTGACGCTGGACAAGCTGACCTCGGAAGATGTCGGTCCATGCACCGATATCAACTTCGACCCGACCGTATTGCCAGCGGGTATTTCCACATCTGCAGATGCGATTCCCAGCGCGCGGTCGGCAGCCTACTCGCGATCGTTCATGCTGCGGGAGAAGGAGCGGGCGGCCAAGCCGCCAAGCGCTGTGACGGAAACTGACGTGCTGGCTGGGGGGAAATCATGAAGACGCCATCGCAAGGATTTTCCTTGCCTTCCCGACTGCTTCACTGGCTCATGGCGGTGCTGATTCTGGCCATGCTGGCGATCGGCATCGGCATGGTCGCTACCGTATCGTCGCGTTACCTGACGCTCGTGTCGTGGCATCGTCCCATTGGCATTGCGATTCTGGTGCTGGCCGTCATTCGATTGTGGAATCGCTTCCTGAATCCGGCGCCAGCGTTACCCGCGTCGGTGCCGCCGGCGCAACGTCTTGCTGCCATGGCTTCACAGTGGCTGCTGTATGGGTTGATGTTCGCCATGCCGTTGATCGGGTGGGGGATGTTGTCCGCGGCGGGATATCCGATTGTGCTGTTCGGAAGCCTGCAACTGCCCCCGATTCTTCCGCATGACCCCTATCTGTTCGCATGGCTGCGCGAGGCGCACACCGTAGGGGCCTTCCTGTTCTTCGCCGTCGTCGTGCTGCATATTGCGGCCGCACTATTCCACGGGTTGATCCGGCGCGACGGCGTCCTGTCATCGATGACGACGGGACGCCCGGGCTGATCAAGATTCCCCCGATTCTCTGCGAAGCGGGATCGTGAACGAGAAAACGCTGCCGTGCGGGGTTCTCCGGCGCGCGCGCAGCTTGCCGCCATGCGCCTCGATGATGGAGCGTGAAATGGATAGCCCCATGCCCATGCCGCTTTCCTTGGTGGTATAGAACGGCTCGAACACCTCATCCTCCATGACGGCACTGATGCCGGCACCGTTGTCCGAGACGGCCAGCTCGATCATGTCGTCTCCGCTGGTTTCGGTGGATATCTCCAGGATGCGTGGGCGATCCGTCATATCCCCCATGGCTTCCACCGCGTTGAGAACAAGATTCAGGATGACCTGCTGCAACTGGATGGCATCGCCGAAGGTCGGAGGCAGGTTGGCCGCGGTATGGAGCCGGAGCGACACATTGCGGCGGTCAATCTCCATGCGTGCGATGGCAAGGATCTGGCTGATGGTACGGTTCAGGTCCACGGGGGCCAGTACGGGTTTGTTCTTGCGCGTCAGATCCTGAAGACTCCTGATCATGGCGCCGGCGCGCTGTCCGGCGGTGGCGATTTCCTCGATGCCTTCCCTGGCGTTTTCCAGGTTCGGCGGATTCTTTGCGAGCCAGCGCAGGCTGGCGCCGGCATTCGACACGATGGACATCAGGGGCTGGTTGATCTCGTGCGCAATCGATGCGGTGAGCTGGCCTACCGTGGTGGCGCGCGTGACGCGGGCGAGTTCCGATTGCGCGCTTTGCACGGAATCTTCCGCCTTGCGCCGCTCTGTCACGTCGGACACGGTTCCCACGTAGTCGAAGTTCTCGCCATCCACCTGAAGCGGTTTGCCGACAGCAACGACGTAGCGGACCGAGCCATCCTTGCGGACGAGCCGGTGTTCTACCTGGATGGGTGCCATGTCCTGGATGGCGGTTTCGACTTTCAGGTTCACATCGTCCCTGTCCTCGGGATGCATCCGCTCCAGGAAGCGGTCGAAGCGAATGGGCGCCGGTGCATCCTCCAGTTCGAACAGCCGCAGGAGTTCGCTCGAACAGATGAACTCGTCGCGCCGCAGGTCCCACCGCCAGCTTCCGGTCAGGCTCACCATCTCGCCCATGGCAAGGGTCGCTTCGCTGGTTCTCAATTCGAGTTCCACGCGGCGGCGGCGTTCGTTCTCCGTGTGCAGGTCATCGTAGAGCCGTGCGGTGTGGAGCGAGATGGCGGCCTGCACGGCGATGAGTTCCAGCAGCCTGGTATGGGTCTGTGTGAATCCGTCGCGAACCAGGCGATTCTCCAGATACAGGGCGCCTACCACTTCGTTCTGACGAACGAGCGGCAGGCACATGGCGGAGCCATCCGGGCGGTCTGCGAAGTAGGGGTCGGAGACGAACGGGTTGGCGCCAAACGGCTCGCTGACGCGGATGGCTTGCTGGGTGCGCACGGCCGTGTTCAGCAGGGAAAGGGGCAGGTGGGTGGCATCGGCGGCGATATGCACCAGATCGACAGCAATGCCGCAATCCAACGTGTGCGCGCTGGCTTCGATGACCAGGCCCTCGGGCGTGGTCCTGACCAGATGCCCGTGCTCTGCGCCGGCATACTCCAGGACGATGGTCATCAGTTTGCGGATGACCTGATCGAGACGGACTTCCTGCGTCAGTGCGTGGTAGGCGCGGATGACGCTTTCGTTGTCGAAGGAGTGGACGCCAGGGGAAATCTGCCACGTCCCGCTCGCCTTGGTGGACAGGCCGGGATGAAGCGCTTCGAGCTGCCGGACCTTGGCGGTCGCGCCCCAGGTCCGGTACGCCTCCAGTGCAAACTGCCGATGCGCGGTGGCGGCCAGGCCCAGGTTCAATGAATCGCAGTGGGTGGACGCACGCTCATGGGCGATTGCCGCCACGTGCCAGAAGCCGCGTTCGCGTGCGAGTGTGGCGGCTTCCTCGTACAAGGACATCGCCTGCGTGGTCTCACCGCCCAGGCGCGCGATCTCGGCGTCGATCAGTGCGGCTTTGTCGGCAAACGTCTCCATGTTGTCATCGGCCCACGCGCGAATCCTGGCCGCATCCTCGCGCAGCGTGGACATCGCGATGACGTTGGCCGAGGCGTACTGGCTGGCGATCACCAGTGCGCGCAGGAAATGGAAGTCGAACGTATGGATGTGCGCGGGCGCCGACCATGCGAATGCAGTGGCCTGGTCCAGGCACAGGGCTGCATCACCGATTCGTCCGGAATGGAAATGGACCGTCGCGCGGTAGATCCATTGCCAATACTCGTAGGTGGCAAGTTGCTCGCCGTCGGGCGCGCGGTACTCCGCTTCCAGCAGCCCTCGGACGACGCCATCGGGAGCCATCAGGTCGTCGATGAATGCGCGCTGCAGTTCCAGGATGGCCTCGACGTCGCGGTAGCCGGCCTTTCTCACGAAATCGAGCCCCCGCCCGGCTTCGCGACGGACCTCCGCGAGGTTGTCTCCCCGGACCAGCAGGTTCGCGGTGATATGGCAGGCCGCGTAGCACGCCATGGTGATATCGCCATGCGCCACACCCGCGCCGAACGCGGCCCGGGCGCATTCCACCGCATAGGACAGGGGCTGGGTCCAGACGCTGAGTTGATCGAGCGGCAGCAGTACGCGGGCTTCCCATGCCACGTAGCCACGGCGGGCAACGATATGGCGTGCTGTCTCGCCATATCGGAATCCGTCATGGTTCGCCCCATAGCGATGACACACCAGGACGCCGAGCCAGGCAAGCGCCGCCGCCGAGGCAGCGCTCATGCCATGCGCTACGGTCAGCCTGACCATCTCGCACAGGCTCAGGAATGCCACGTCCGCGTTGGTGAAGCTGGCCGGTACGAACGCCGCCGTGAGCAGGTCCATGGCAGCGGCGGCTTCCGCATCGGTGACTTCATGCAGCGCGTGCAGTGCTTCCAGTTGCGAGGCGCAGAGGTGGGGGAGGATCTGCGCGTATTGCTGATCGCATTGGCGTGCGGTCGGATGGCTGGGCAACTGGATGCCCAACCGCTTCAGCCCGTCAATCGCGGTCTTCAATGCCAGGCTGTTTTCGGAGCGCCGGGAATGGATCTCGATCTTGAGCAGGTAGGCGTTGGCCACCTGAAGGGCCGGGACGGGAAGCTCGATCAGCGCATTGACAATGGCGAGTGCCGAATCGAGCTGACCCTGCAGTAGCAGGGTGGCCGCATATTCCTGCCGCAGTGCATAGAGCAGATCTGCGCGACCAGCATGCGAAACGGGAAGACGGTCCAGCAAGGCCAGGCCATGTTCCACATAGGCATGCGCGCTGGCCAGTGCGGCGCTGCTGCGCGCGCGGCGCGATGCCGACAGGAAGATGCGGGACACCTCCATCATGTCGATGGGCGCGGTCACGCTGTCGATGCCCTGTGCCATCCATCCTGCGGTACGAAACAGCAGATCGTCCGCTTGGGCGCCTTGGTCGGCGAGCATCGAGTCGGCCATCAGCTTGCCTGCCCGCAGGCAGGTCTTTGCGCGAAGCGCAGGGTCGATGAGCCGGCTTGCCGCTTCCTGCACGCGGTCATGGGTAAAGCTGTAGCTCTGGTCGGAAAGGCTCACGATCCCCAGGCTGCGCGCGGGAGACAGTGCCGCGTGCAGGGCACGCTCGCTAAGATGGAAGAGTTCGCCGAGCAGCCACAACTCGGTACTTCGACCCAGGCACGCCATGTTCGCCAGAATCTCGGAGGTGCTGTCGGGCAGACGCTCCAGCCGCTGCAAGACCAGTTCCGCAACGTTCTCCGTGATCTCATGGGCATCGATTGCCTCCAGATCGTACTTCCACTTGCCGTCTTCGCTGATTTGCATGAGACGGCAGTCCGCCAGCATGCGCAGGAACTGGCTGACGAAGAACGGGTTCCCCGCCGTCTTCATCTGGATGACCTGGGCGAGCGGTTGCACTTCCTGCGGGGTGTCGCGCAGTGTTTCGGCTAGCACGCGCGTCAGCACCGTGAGGTCGAGCGGTACGAGGTGAAGATTCGCGGAAGCACTCGCCGCGTGGCGCAGTGTCGCGAGTTGATGGCCAACGACGCCGCTCAGGACTTCTTCGCGGGCGGTGCAGACGAGCAGGAGGGGAAGGTTGTCGCGATCATCGAGCAGTCCGGCGAGCAGTCGATGCGATGCCTCGTCGATCCATTGGTAATCGTCGATCACCAGCACGAAGGGTTGCCCCGGCTGGCTGAACACGCCGATCATCCGAAGCATGGCTGTTTCCACGTGCGCATCGTCCGCTACGTCGCTGGCGGGCGCGGGAAACTCGTCGACCAGCAGGCTGATCGACGGGGCGATGCGGGAAGCTGCCTTGCCGTAGGTGCCCAATGCGAGCTTGACGCGCGCGCGCCAGGACGCCAGTTGTGCCTCGTCCAGTCCGAGGATGTGATGCACATGCGCGCGGACGGCTTCCGCGATGGGCGCGTAGGGAATGTCCGAGCGGACCTGATCGGCTTTGCCCAGGGCAACGGGCGCGCCGGACTCTTGCGCGTGGGCCAGAAAGGCATGCAGCAGCGTGGATTTGCCCACGCCCGACTGGCCGATGAGGGTGACCACCACGGGGCGTTGCAACCTGCGCGCATCGTCCAGTGCGGAAGACAGTGCCTCCATCTCGGTGTCGCGGCCAAACAGCCCTGTGGCCAGCACCAGTTCCGCAGGATGATCGGCATCGCCCAATTGGAAGAAGCCGATCAATCCCTTGCCTGTCCATTCCGCCTCGCATCGTTTCAGGTCGGCCTCCAGTCCCGCAGCGGACTGGTATCGCAGCGCGGGACTTTTGTCGAGCAGCTTGAGCACGATGGCCGAGAGCGCCTCGGGGATGTTGGCGTCCAGCGTATTGGGCGAGGTGGGCGTGCGTGCAACGTGGCTGTGCAGCCATTCCGACGGCTCTGCGGCGTGGCCGGTCTTGAACGGCAACTGCCCGGTCAGAAGCTGGTAGATCACCACGCCGAGCGAGTAGAGATCGCTGCGCGTGTCGATGGGATGCCGCGTGCGTCCGGTGTGCTCCGGCGAAATATAGGGCAGTACGTCCGAACGCAGGACGATCTGCTGCGGCGCCTGCTTGTCGCCTTCGGTCTGGCGTTGGGCGAAGCCGAAGTTCGAGATGCGGCAGGTGTCCTCGTCGTCCACGAACAGCGTGAACGGCGTGATGGACCGGTGGATCAATCCGCTTTCGTGCGCCGCTTTCAGTGCGACGCTGGCCTTGACGGCAATCGACAGCACGCGTTCCACGGAATGCTGCGCGTCGTCGAGCGCACCGAGAGGGTGGCCGGCGTCATCGTCGTAGACCGCGAACACGCCGCTGTGCGCCCGGGACAATGTCCTGGGGACGATGGCCCAACTGGTCCGCAGCAACGAGCGCAACGCGTACTCGTTCTCCAGCAGCCGGGCGGCCACGGCCTCCGATTGGTCCGATGCAGCATGGGCAAGAAGAACGGTTTCCTCGCTTCCGGGCGGCACGCCGCGCGAGAGCGCCATGATGCCATCCTGGTGGATGGGCACAAGACAGTAGTCACTGAGGGAAATGTTGCTGGCGGATGTGTAGTGCTTGTCGCTCATGCCTTGGCACAGACTCGGATGGATCCCGATATTGTGTCGGAAATGGCGTGAGTTGAGCTATTGCCTCCTGGAGGACTCTCTCGAACGGCTTTTCGCATCGCGGTGTAGTGGGCTCACCAGATTGGCGGGGTCCACTACGACCAAAGTGGTAGTTCAGCGCGGGGCAACGCGCGCGGACAAGGGCGATCCCGTCGTGAGAAAGCCTCGCAGGAGCAGGCCGAACAGCAGTGCGCCGCATCCGCCAATCACGAACAGCACCGGAAAGCCAAGGCGGTCGACGACCTGTCCCCACACCAGGACAGCCAGCGCCTGGGTGCAGAACAGGCAGGATGCAAAAAGCGTCACGGCGGTGGGCTTCAAGTCTGGCGCAAACTCGGTAGCTGCGGTCTGCATGATGTTCAGGGCGGCGTAGTAGCCCAGGCCTGCGGCCAGGCAGGCGAGTGCAACCTGCCACGGCTCACGCACCACCGCCAGCGACGTCAGTGCCATGCAGAGCAGGACGCCTGCGCAGAGCGCCAGCCTGGGCAATGGCGTACGTTCGAGGATCTTCGGCGCGAATGCGGCGTACAGCAATCCGCCTGCGCCAATGCACACCGTGAGCAGTCCTGCATCGGACAGCGTCATTTGCGTGGTGTGGCGCAAGCTTGCGACGACGAACGAGAGCACACCCGATCCGAACGAAGCCAGCAATGTGGTGAGACCGAGCGTGGAGAGCGCACCGGGCGACTGCAGGGCCGTCACCACGTACCGCAGCGTAATCGTCCCCGGCTGTTTCGGCATCGCCTGTGGCGTGGGCGAATGGCGGCGCAGGGCAAGCAGCGAAATCAGAAAGCCGCAGGAGAGGATGACGAACGTGACGCGCCAGCCGACGGTGTCTGCCATGCGGCCCGCCATCCATTGGCCCGCCATCAAGCCGGTAATGGTTGCCAGCGAAAAGCGGGCGATGGCACTTTGCCGGTTCACCAGCGGCACGGTTTCCGCAATGCGGGCCAGGCACAGTGGTACGATCCCGGCGGCACTGGCCCCGGCCAGGGTGCGGAAGACGAGGAGGGTGTGGTAGGAATCCGCCAGCGCGACCCCGAGGTTCATGAGGGTGCTGCCCGCCAGCGCGTAGAGCATGACGCGAACGGTGCCGTGGTGCTGCGCGAGCGGGCCAAATACCCATTGCATCAGTCCATATGCCAGGAGGAATCCGGTCAGCAGGGTGCTGGCGGTGCCGATGCTGACGGCGAATTCCCGGGCGAAGACGGGGATGAGGGTGTCGGTGGCGCGCACCGATGCAGCCGAGAAGAAGCCGCATGCACACAGCGCCAGTCGCTCGCGAATCTGAGGAGGCATGGGGATCAACAATGTGGCAAGGAATGCGGAGGGCAGTTACGTGCCGAGGCCAAGCGCCTTGCGGACACACGGGAGCAAGCTGGCGCCGAGCCGCGACTTCCTGATGAAACCGCTCGCGCCAAGATCCAAGACATCGGCAAGGGTGCGTTCGCTTGCCGAGGCCGACATGAAAATGACCGGCAGGCGGATGCCGCGTGCCAGCAGCGCCTGGTACATGGCAATTCCGTCCATCACCGGCATCCTGATGTCCGCCAGCAGGCAGTCCGTGCCACCCCATCCTTCTTCATTCAGGAAGTCCCGTGCCGACGCATAGGATCGAGGTGTCATGTCCAGCGAGCGAATCAGGCTGGCGAGGGAGTCCCGTACGGCATCGTCGTCTTCCACCACAGCAATCACGAGTCGGGGGTTCACGGATGGTTTCCGGGGCGATCTAACACGATGAGATAGTAGGCGAGCCGCGGAGCGCTGACCATAATACTGCGGTATGTATCCGTGGTACCCGGTGTTCCCCGACCTGACCTCGCCCGACGGGCTGCGGCGCCGAACCGGCGCCTGGCCAACCCTGCGAATCTCCATGAGGTCCGGATTTCCAAGCCAATTTCATGACCCCGCTGGACGACAACACGATCAGTTATCTGCTCGAAGGTGAGAGCTGGTTGTTGCGAGGCTTTGGCAACGATGCCGAAGCGCTGCTGATCGCCGTGGCGAATCCCGCGCTTCCTGTGCTTGCACAGGAGAGGCGGCTCGCACGCGAACTGCAGCTCCGTTCCCAACTGTCGCCTGACTGGGCGGCAGTGCCCGTCGCGTTGACCCGCTTCTCGGGTCAGCCAGCATTGCTGCTGCGCGATCCCGGCGGCTATCCGCTGAAGCGGAAGCTGGGCCAGAAGCTTTCGCTCGAAGAGTTCCTGCCCCTGGCGGTATCGCTGTCGTCCGCCATTCACCGGATGCACACCGCCGGCATCCTGCATCGGGACATCACGCCCTCCCACCTGCTGGTAAGGCAGGGCGGGCAGGCGTACATCACCGGATTCGGCATTGCGCAGCGCATGTCCGAGCCATACAGCGCAACCGAGATGGCGCACATGGTTGGCACTCTGGCCTATCTGGCGCCGGAGCAGACCGGGCGCACCACGCACGAAGTGGATGGGCGCGCGGATCTGTATTCGCTGGGTGTCATCTTCTTCCAGTTGCTCACCGGCGTGCTGCCGTTCGACGCCTCGACGCCGGCCGAATGGTTGCATGCGCATCTGGCGATGCGTCCGCCAGATCCGGCGGGGTATGTCACCGAAATCCCGCCAAGGCTCTCCGGCATCGTGTTGAAACTGCTCAACAAGACACCGGACGACCGCTTTCAGGATGCCCGGACGTTGCATGACGAACTCCAGTGCTGCCTGGATGAATGGATCACGCATGCACGTATCTCCAGCAAACGCCTGCACGCATCCCGTGCGGTCGAGACCGGTCCGCAGACTGCAAAGGATTGCCTGGCGCTGGGTCGGAATGCACTGCACCGCTCGGCTTACTCGGCCGCGCGCACCGTCTTCTCCGCAGGGCTCTCCCTGAGCAGCGACCCGGAGACCGCCTTCGCGATTCACCTGGGGTTGGCGGAGTGCGATTTCAGGACGGGTGAGGCCGATACGGCGCGGCAACGGCTCCAGGACCTCGCCGCGCACTGCAGCGATCTGGTGCGCCTGGCCGAGGTGGTTCGGTTGCAGATCGCGGTGCATACGGCGCTGGATGCCTCGAACGAAGCGGTTGCGCTTGGACTGGCCTATCTTGCCCGCTTCGGTCTGGTGCCAGACGCGGATATCGACGCGCAGATCGACAGCCTCTACGCGCGGCTGATCTCGGGATTCGATCACGATGGCACGCGAAAGCTGCTGGCCTTGCCGGCGATGCAGGACGAGGGTTGCCGTGCGGCCATGAGCGTGCTGGCCGAACTGATGTCGCCAGCATCCTTCATGAGCCGGCATCTGCGCGATCTTGTGCCCGCCTGGATGACGATGCTCAGCATCGAGCGTGGCAACGCGCCATCGTCGTGCATCGCCTATGTGCACCTCGGCATGGTCATGGGGCCGCGCACGGGACGGTATGAGACCGGTTACCAGCTTGGCCTGGCGGGAGTGGAACTCTCGCGCGGAGAGTTGTCCAGCCCGTTCAGGCCCAAGGTGAACATGTGCTTCGGTGCCTTGCTGTTGCCGTGGACGCGTCCTTACGCGGAGGGACTGGAATACGTCAGCACGGCCTATGAGGAAGGCAGGCGGGAGGGAGATGTCAACTTCGCGGCCTATAGTCGCAACCAGATCGTGTCGAACATGCTGGCGAGCAGCATGCCGCTGCACGAGATTCGCCGCGAGATCGACTTGGGCCTTACGTTCGCGCGGGAGATCGGGCTGCGTCGGGTGGTCGACATCCTGCTGACGCAAAGCGGTTTCATCGACACGCTCAACGGGCGCGGACGGGATTTCGGAGAGATTATCCCGATCGAGTCCCGCCGGCGCGAGTTCGAGCAGCGCATCGCCGGTGATCGCTCGCTGTCCGTGGCAGCGTTCTGCTACTGGGTCAGAAAGCTCCAGGCCAAGTTTCTGGCCGGCGACTACGACGCCGCCTGGGAGGCCAGGAATCATGCGGCGCCGCTGGAATGGACCGCCGCATATTTTCCCGAGGTGGTGGACTTCCATGTCTATGGCGCGCTCGTCGCCGGAGCGCTCGCCGATTCCGTCGGCGCGGCGGGCAAGGCGTCGTTGCGCACGCTGGCATGCGCGGCATTCGACGCGCATCGTGCGCGTGTAGACGAGTACGCCGCCCACGCCCCGAGGAATTTCGGCGGCAAGCAGCGACTGATCGAAGCGGAACACGAACGCAGGCAGGGTCGCCAAATGGGGGCGCTGCGGCTGTATGAAGCGGCGGCAAGTGTCTCGGCGCTGGATGGTCATCTGCAGGACGAGGCCCTGGCCTACAACCTGGCCGCCAGATGCTGCTTCGATAGCGGCCTCGACAGCGTGGGTGGCATGTATATCGAGAAGGCGTGCGAGGTGTATCGCACGTGGGGTGCCGATGGTGTCGTGCGTTACCTTCGCAAGTCATGGCTGAAGAAGGGGGCGGGCGAGGGCGCGATGCGCCAGCGGCCGGAAGCCGTGACGACAGGCACGCACCTTCACGGGACGCTGGCCATGCTGGATATCGAGGCGGTCATCCACGCCAGCCAGGCGCTGGTCGGGGAGGTCGATCTCGAAAGGCTGTTCGCTCAGTTGCTGACGAACACGTTGCGCCATGGTGCCGCAGAGAGCGGTGTGTTGCTGCTGCAGGAAGACGGCCGTACTGTGGCTGTGGGCGCCGCGCGGCTCAGGGAGCAGGAGATCGTTGTCTCCCGGGCCAGCGACGACGTGGCGTACAACAGGGCGATACTGGCGTACGCATTGGCCGATGGAAGCGATCTCTTCATCAATGATGCGCGCCATCATCCCGTGTTCTCCTACGACGATGACATTCGTCGCCGCAATGTGCGGTCCGTCGCGTGCCTCCTGCTTCAGAAACAGTCGAATCCGATTGGTCTGCTCTATCTGGAGAACAACCAGATCTCCGGTGCGTTCACACCGGGCCGCTCGGCCTTGCTGACCATGCTGGCCGCGCAGGCCGCGATGGCGATCGAGAACGGAAGGCTCTATAGCCGGCTGCTGGCAGAGAATGCAGACCGGCAGAAAATGCAGGTGGAACTCGCACACGTATCGCGGGTGACCAGTCTGGGCGAGATGGCGGCTTCCATCGCGCATGAAGTAGGGCAGCCGCTGGCGGGCATCCTGACATACGGCGATGCGTCGCTGAGGTGGCTGGATCGCCAGCCGCCCAATGTCGAGGAAGTCACCGCCAACATCCGGAAGATCATCAACGAGGGGGTCCGGGCGGGGGAAATCATCCAGCGCGTCCGCGACCTGGCCACGAAGGATACGGGCCGGTTCACGGAGCTTGACGTGAACGCACTGGTGCGGGAGTCCGTGACGCTCGTGCAGTTTCAGGCCAACGCCCAGCACGTGGACATATCCGTGCACGGCGAGGATGCGGTGCCGCCCGTGCGTGGCGACCGTATCCAGCTCCAGCAGGTCATCATCAACCTCGCGGTCAATGCCATCCAGGCCATGGCCACGCTGCCGCATACGCGCTCCAGGAACCTGCGGCTGGCAACCAGCCGGTCCGGGGAGAATGACGTGCTGATTCGCATCGAGGACAGCGGTCCCGGCATCCCGGACAGTGCGGTCGATCGGCTCTTCGATGCGTTCTTCACCACGCGTGCGGAGGGCCTGGGCATGGGGTTGTCGATATGCCGCTCGATTGTCGACGCGCATGGTGGCCGGATCTGGCTGGAACAACACGCGGGAGACCGCACAGGTTGCGTTTTCTTCGTCTGTCTCCCGGCGGCATCCGCCGGGAACGCGCCGGAGCAATACCACTTTTAGCTAACTTTCGGCCCGCCCGGAAGTGCTGTAGTCTCGCCGCCAGACAGACCGGGAGTCTGTTGCAAAGCTACGGCGGCAAGGCCCGCCGCAGTGGCAGGCATCTGAATGGGGCATGGTTGTCGCCCGTCCGGTGCATGCCGCTGCCTGATGGCAATGATGGGCATGACAGGGGGAAGTGCGATGGACAATGCCGCAGACACGCGCGACACCAGGGCGCAGGCGCTCGTCGTCGTCGTGGACGATGACGAGGTCGTGAGGGACTCGCTGACAAGCCTGTTTCGTTCGGTGGACATGAATGTCCGAACATTCATGTCGGCGGATCAGTTGCTGGCATTTCCTCTGCCCGATGTGCCGACCTGCATCATCCTGGACGTGCGCCTGAAGGGCACCAGCGGGCTGGATTTGCAGACGCAGCTGAAGGCCCAGGGCAAGAGCGCGGGCATCATCTTCATCACTGGATTTGGCGATGTCCCGATGACCGTGGCGGCCATGAAGGCGGGCGCCGTCGATTTCATCACCAAGCCATTCCGGGACCAGCAGTTGCTCGATGCGGTCAATGCCGCGCTGGAAGTGGACGGCTCACGGCGGATGGGGCAATCGCTCAGCCACTCCCTGAAGGATCGCTTCGAAGCGATGAGCGAGAGGCAGAAGGAAGTCATGCAACTGGCCGTTGGGGGGCTTCTCAACAAGCAGATCGCGGACCAGCTCAACATCAGCGACGCCACCGTGAAGATCCATCGCCGGGAGGCGATGCGGAAGATGCAGGCGCAGACGTTTGCCGATCTGGTGATCATGGGCCGGGAACTTGGCCTTGCGGCACGGCGCGGTAACGGCAGTTAAACAATGCTCCAGCCAATCGGAGCCAACGGTGGGTGACATGAAACTTGATGAAGTGGAACAGGGTCCAGGTCTGATACTGGTCGTGGATGATGATGAGCCGCTTCGCAAGAGCCTGGACAACCTGCTCAGGTCGGTGGGCTTCGAAGTGGCGCTGTTCGAGTCGGCAACCGAGTTGCTGTCGTTCCGCTTTCCGGACGTACCCACGTGCATCCTGCTCGATGTGCGGTTGCGCGGGCAGAGCGGACTGGACCTGCAGTCCAAGCTGGCGGCGCTCGATGTCGATGCGCCGATCGTCTTCATGACCGGCTTTGGCGACATCGCCATGAGCGTTACGGCGATGAAGGCGGGGGCGCACGATTTCCTGCCGAAACCGATTCGCGACCAGGACTTGCTGGATGCGATCAATGGCTCGCTGGACAAGCATCGCACGATCCGCGCCGGACGGGAAAAGCAGTTGCAGATCGCGGCATGCTACAAGACGCTGACTGCGCGCGAGAGCCAGGTGCTGGGTTATGCGGCAACCGGTCTGCTCAACAAGCAGATTGCCGCTGAACTGGGCATCAGCGAAGTCACCGTGAAGATTCATCGCGGCAACGTGATGAGGAAGATGAACGCCAGGAATTTTGCGGAACTCGTGCTCCAGGCGCAGCAGCTTGGACTGTGCGCGGTGGAACCGAAGTAACGCGCCAAACAGTAAGAACGCAAGCGCGGGAGATGCGGGCATTTCAACGATGCCCGCATCTCCCGCCGTGGCGATACTCAAGCGTTCAGGAACGCCAGCAGCTCCGCATTGATTTCGTCGGCACGCGTGAAGCACATGCCATGCGGCGCACCGGGAATGACCTTGAGCGTCGCATTGGGCGCGATCTTGACCGACAGTCGGCCCGCATCGTCGATCGGCACGATCTGGTCATCGTCGCCATGCAGGATCAGTGTGGGGATCGTCATCTTCTTCAGGTCCTCGGTGTAGTCCACTTCCGAGAATTCCTTCACGCACAGGTAGTGGGCCAGAACGCCGCCCAGCATGCCCTGTGCCCAGAACGTATCGATCGTGCCCTGGCTGACCTTTGCGCCCGGACGGTTGAAGCCAAAGAACGGCAGCGCCAGTTCCTTGTAGAACTGCGAACGGTTGCCGGCCACGCCCGCGCGGATGCCGTCGAACACTTCCAGCGGCAGGCCGCCCGGATTCTTTTCCGTCTTGATCATGATCGGCGGCACCGCGCCGATCAGCACTGCCTTGGCCACGCGTGCGGTGCCGTGGCGACCGATGTAATGCGCCACTTCGCCGCCGCCGGTGGAGTGGCCCACCAGCGTGGCCTCCTTGATGTCGAGCGCGTTCAACACGGCAGCCAGGTCATCGGCGTAGGTATCCATGTCGTTGCCTTGCGCAGGCTGGTCCGAACGGCCGTGGCCGCGACGGTCGTGGGCGATGACGCGGAAGCCCTTCTGCACCAGGAACAGCATCTGGGCGTCCCATGCGTCGGCGTCGAGCGGCCAGCCGTGGGAGAAGACAACCGGGCGGCCAGTGCCCCAGTCCTTGTAGAAGAGACGGGTGCCATCCTGCGTGGTGATGTAGCTCATGATGTGTCCTTGTGTGATGGTGGTGTGGTGGTGTGGTGGTGTGGTGGTGCGGTGGTGACAGACCCCAGAATACGGATTCCATCGGTGGCGTGCTTCCGGCATCGGGAACGGGTTTTCGTTGCGCACGCTCCAGAAGCAAAACGTCCGCCACAGGGGCGGACGTTTCATCGACAGCTCATGCTCGATGCGCGATGTGGAGGCGCGATCAGTTCTTGTCTGGCGGCGTGCCCGGCACCACGGGCCGGCGATCGCGTCGCAGTGAGGCCATCGCCACGTCATCCAGGTCAAGGTGACCCTGCACCAGCGCAGGCGGTGTCAACGCCATCCACTGGTTCAGCGAGATGTCGGTGCAATGCTTGCTGTTGAACACGTTGATCACCCGCATCGTCGTGGTGCCGATGTTCTCGATGTAGTGCCCCATCGTGCGTGGCACGAAGCCCACATCGCCGGCCTGGAAGTTGAACGTGCGTGCCTTCGACGTGGCGTCGAACACCGTCATGCGGGCCTCGCCTTCGAGGTAGTACTGCCACTCGTCGGCATCGGGGTGCCAGTGCAGTTCGCGCAGGCCGCCCGGCTCCAGTTCGATGATGAGCGCCGACAGCGTGGTGGCAGGGAAATCGCGCGAATCGATGGTCTTGACGGAGCCGCCCTCGTAGCGCGCCGGGGCGTGCTCCGATGCATGCCACGTGTAGGCCAGCGCGGGTGGACGGTCGGGCAGTTGCTGCAGCACCACGTCGAGCGGCTCGGGTACTGGCTGGCGGAAGATGTATTTCTCGGATTTGGGAATGTTGGCAAAGTGCTCGGCATCGATGCCGAAGTTCTTCGCCAGCACGCTCGGCGGCGTGTGCGCCATGAACTCGGTGATCAGCAGCGTCTCGTTTTCCGAGAAGTTGCCGTCGTCGAACACCAGCAGGAATTCGCAACCGCCTTCCAGTCCCTGGATCGAGTGCGGGATGCCGGTGGGAATGAGCCATACGTCGCCCGGCTTCAGATCGTCAACCACCACGCTGTAGTCCGAGTCCACCACGGTGAGCCGCACGTTGCCTTGCAGGATGTAGGCCCACTCGGCTTCCTTGTGCCAATGCAGTTCGCGCACCACGCCGGCATCGAGGCGCATGTTCACGCCCGCCATCGACTTGGCGATGGGCAGTTCGCGCACGGTAACTTCGCGCGCCCAGCCGCCATCTTCCAGGCGGTTGTGGGCCATCGCAAACGGGAACTTCAGGTTGGGGATGGACCCGTTGTCGGTGTCCGGCGGCATGAGGATGTCGGGGTTCTGCAGATCCAGTGCGACATTGCGCGGGCCGGGATCGGTGGCGCCTCGGGTGCCCCGGACGGGCTGGACGATCGCGTTGTCGGTGTTACCTGCGTATTCGGCATTATCGGCGTTATCGGCGTTGCTGGCGTTATTGGCCATGATGCGGCTCCTGTATCGATGAAGGGGATCGATCGAACGGCGGGGGCTTGCTGTTTCGTTTCGAATCGCATCCATCGTGAGCCGATGACGCCAGGTGCGGCTTTGGGAATGCCCGCTTATTTCGTCGATGCCGTATCGGTCATCGGGGGCAAATGCAGCGGCGACATGACCGGCAAGGCAAACCGGAAAGCAGTGTGGCCGGCTTCGTCGCGACTGACCCACAGTCGCCCGGCGTGCGCCTCGACAATCAGCTTGCAGACGCTCAGCCCCATGCCGAGTCCTTCCTCCTTGGTGGTGAAAAGCGGCTCGAAGATGCGCTCCGTGGCTTCCGCGCCCAGCCCCTTGCCGGAATCGCGAACGGAAACCTCCACCCAGTCTCCCCGCTGCGCGGAGCAAATGGAAAGCAACCTTGCGTCGGGCGTCAGGCCCGCCATGGCCTCCAGCCCATTCACCACCAGGTTGCCGATCAACTGCTGGAGCTGCAGCTTGTCGCCGACGATCTGCGGAAGCTGTGCGGCGAGGTCGAGCTGGATGCGGACTTTCGACCGCACGGCATCGGGCTGGAAGATCTGGACCGTGGTTTTCACGAGGGCATTCAGGTCCAGCGGCTCCGTTCTCTCCGCGTGCTTCTTCAAGAGGGGGAGGATGCCCAGGATGATGGCGCCGGCGCGGTGGCCTTCCAGCACCAGACGCTCGATGGAGTCGCGCGCTTCATCGACATTGGGCGTTTCCTTGTTCAGCCAGCGGATGGCCGCGCTGCCATACGCCACGATGGCCATGAGCGGCTGGTTGATCTCGTGCGCGATCGACCCTGCGAGCGCGGTCAGTGCGGTGACCTTGGAGACGTGGGCAAGTTCGGCCCGGGCGTTTTCAAGATCCTCTTCCGCTCGCCTTCTTTCCGAAAGGTCCAGCACGAAGGTCACGCGTTGCAGCGATTCCTCATCGAGACGCGTAGCGGTCACCAGCACCGGCGCGCGGCTGCCATCGCGGCGGAAGAACTCGCGTTCCAGGGGGGGAAGCACGCCACCGCCGCTGAACTGTGCTTCCCGATTGCGAATGACCGGCTTCCATTCCTCGGGCGTCAAGGCATCCAGCGAAGCCGGCAGCGAACTCTCATGGCCAGCATAGCCGACGATCTTCATGAAGGCTTCGTTGGCTTCCAGAATCCTGCCGCCGCGCTCCCAGACGACGATGCCGAGAATGTTGGTGTTGAGCACCTCGCGGACATGCGATTGCCGCGCTGCCGCCTCGTGGACCCGGGCATTGTGCAGCGACGTGGCAGCGAGCGAGGCGAGGAAACGGAATTCGGCTTGCTCCGCCGGTGTCAGTGCGTTGGGTCGATCGACAAACACAATCGCCACGACATTGCCGGCGGTTTCGGCAGGCAGGCAAACCACCGAGGAATTGGTGGGAACAGCCACCTGCGGCGAGCCTTGCGTGGTCTGGAGGACGTCGCTTGCCAAGGCCAGCGGGAGGCGGTCGGCCCCAATGGGGAGCCGCTCCGGTCCGTTTGCCGACAAGATGCGGGCTTCCGGCAGGAAATGTCCGCCAACGGGGTCGCAGAAGAACATGCCCACTTGCCGTGCCCGAAACCGTTGCATGGCGGCCAGCAGAAAGGATCGCACGACCCCTTCCACGTTCAGGTTGGACCCAATTGCATGGGTCCAGGCGATGGTCGCCTCCAGATCCAGATTTTCCATCTTCGGGCTGACAGGGTGTAAGGGGACTACACGACGGGGGCTACACGAGGGAACGACAACGGGACCCGCAACTATACCTGCGAGCTTGGGCCTATGGGACTACGACCTTTGTCGTAGTGGCACGCTGCCACACACGGCGCGAAGTCGTTCGCATACGAAAACCGTCGGGCGGACGAGCCAACCCGGCTTCGGCGGGTCGATAACAATGAGGCGACGGACGCGGCGTTGCGCGACACACGCCACGCGTCGTCATTCCACTCGCACCGCCTCATGAAGGAGCTTCCCATGGCGCTACCAGCCGCATGTCTCAAGCAAGGGGAGCAGGCGCCCGATTTCCGCCTGCATGCCACGCCCGACCAGACGGTGTCGCTGCATGAGCTACGGGGCCGCCCCGTCGTGATCGCTTTCTATCCGGCGGACTGGAGTCCGGTCTGTGGCGATGAAATGAGCCTGTTCAATGCGGCCCGCCATGAGATTGCGTCCCATGGCGCCGTGCTGCTTGGCATCTCGGTAGACAGCGTATGGAGTCACGTCGCTTTCGCCGACCAGAAAAAACTGCACTTCCCGCTGCTGGCCGATTTCGAGCCGAAGGGTGGCGTGGCGCGAGCTTTTGGCGTCTATCGCGAGACGGATGGCACATCGGAACGCGCCCTGTTCGTGATCGACGGCGACGGCATGATTCGCTGGAGCTATGTGTCGCCGCTGGCGATCAATCCCGGCGTCGATGGGGTGCTCGCCGCCCTCGGTCAATTGCAATCGGATACGCAGACACTGGACAAGGAGTTGTCATGACCCGCCTCACGGTTCCCGTCGGTCCCGCCGACCACATCCAGGGTGCAGCGGATGCGCCCATCGTCATGGTCGAGTATGGCGATTTCGAATGCCCGTACTGCGGGCGCATGTATCTCGTCATCAAGAATCTGCAGCAGGCGCTAGGGCCCCGCCTGGCGGTAGTCTTCCGGCATTTTCCGCTTGTGGACATGCATCCGCATGCCGGTGCCGCGGCGCTGGTGAGCGAGGCGGCGGGGCAGGCTGGCAAGTTCTGGGCGATGCACGACCGGCTCTACGAGAACCAGTCCGCACTGGAAGACGAGGATCTGCTGCGCTATGCGCGCGACCTGGGCGTGCCCGACGCCCTGACGCAGCGGGCATTCGCCGGCGACTTCGAGAGCAAGGTGGAAGCCGATTTCCGTGGCGGCATGCACAGCGGCGTCAATGGCACCCCTACGCTGTTCCTGAATGGCACACGATATGACGGGGAACCGGACACCGCATCGCTGCTGAACGCGATGAAGCGGTTGCTGCGATAGGCAAAGAGAAGCATCTGTCAGCTATTTGCCGCTTCGCGGATGGCAGGCAGATGCATCGTGATCGTGGTGTGGCCGGGCTGGCTCGTTGCATGGATGTTGCCGCCGTGGGCCTCCGCGATCAGCCGGCAGATGGCCAGTCCCACTCCCATGCCGTCCGCCCGCGTACTGAAGAAGGGCGTGAAGACGCGTTCCAGATCCGCCGGTACGATGCCTTTGCCGTTGTCGGTGATCGCGATGACCACCTGGCAGACGCCATGCCGCCGCGCCGACAGCCGCAGCGCGGCCGTGCCTTGCGGGCAATGGCGCACGGCGTCCATGGCATTGAGCAGCAGGTTCAGCACGACCTGCTGGATCTGGACACGATCTCCCTGGATCAGGGGCAAGCCGGCCTCGATGTCGATCTCGGTGGCGATGTTGGCCTCCTGGAGCGCCGCTTCGATCAGGGGCAGGACATCGGCAATGGCCGTGCCGATGGCAAACGGCTGGCTGGAAGCGGGTTCGCAACGCATCAGTGCGCGCAGGCTGCGTATCACGCGTTCGGCGCGTTCGGACTCTCCCTGGATACGGCGCACCCCTTCGTCGATCTCCGCCAGATTCGGGATCTCGCGGTGCATCCAGCGCTGGATCGCATACGTTTCCACCTGGATCGTGGTCAGCGGCTGGCGGATTTCATGGGCGATGGATGCGGCCAGCGTGCCGAGCGTGGACACGCGCGACAGGTGGACGAGATGGGATTCCCAATGCCGCATGGTATGCAGGGCGTCAGCATTGCCACAGGATGCGGCTTCGGCCGCCAGGATGCGCTGCTCGAATGCCTGCGCCATGTCGCGCACCAGTTGAACCGCCTCCGAGGTGGGCGAAGGGGCATCACGGCGCGCGGCGGGGTAAGAGTGTTCGGCGGCGATCATGCGGCAAGTCCTTTGAATCCAGTGGCATGCTGGACTTTACGAGCCGATGCCGCCAGTGGATAGAACCGCTGTGCCGCTTTTGTACAAACGTGTGCTTGGTCCCCGCAATGTGCCGCACGCGAGGTGCCATTGACGGGTCAATCTCGCGTCAATGTCGCTTCTGTCGGCGCCATTCGCGCGGATTGGCACCGACCACCCGGCCGAAGGTCCGTGTGAAATGGCTCTGATCGGCAAAGCCGCACAGTTGGGCGATTTCGCCAAGCGGCAATTGGGTGTGGTGCAGGTAGTGCTGCGCGCGTTCGATCCGCTGCAACACCATCCAGCGATGCGGCGGCATGCCCACGCTCGTACGAAAGGCTTTGGCGAAGTGCGCACGCGAGACGCCGCAGGCTTCCGCCAGGGTTTCCAGCAGGACTTCACCGTCGAGGTGCGCCATGATCAGTGCCTTGGCGCGTTCCTCCTGCCACGGGGCCAGCCCGGCCTGCACGCGGCGCGATGGCACTTGCACGCCGCTGTAGTGCTGCACAAGATGAGCGCGCAGCGCCAGCGCCATGTGGTCGACGAACAACGCCGAGGCGTGGTCGGGATGCGCCAGCGCGGGAAGCAGCGCCAGGCTCAGGTGGTGGACCACGGGGTCGGCCACGGCAAGATGCGGCGGGCAATGCAGGTGTTGCACGGCGCGGATACCCAGATCCTTGGCGGTTTCGGTCAGTGCGGCCTGTGGGATATAGAACTGCATGCAGTCATACTCGCCGATCAGGTTGGCCGACCAGTTGCGCTCAAGGTCGTAGATGGCCAGCCAGCCCGCGCCATAAGGTACGTGCGGCGCGGGTTTGCCCGCGAGCCACAGTTCCTGCTCTCCGAACGGCTGCAGTTGAAGAATGACGAGGTAAGCGGATTCCCGTTCGTACGGGTCCGTCAAGCCGGAGTGGCGCCGGTTGGTGTTGACGCGGGTGATACCGACTGGCGAGTACGGCAGGGCACGGCTGACGATCGTCTGCGTGACGTCGGCGTGCATGTGCTCGGAGTATTGCCAGGTGGTGTCGGTGTCGGCCATGATGATATCGAGGCCCGACGCTGGGAGAAACAGGGGCGTGGCAGTCGGGCGCTAACAGCCGGCATTTAAGCACAGAAGCGCGCGGCTGCCACGATCGGGGGCGGCGGACATCGCCCCCGGTGCCTGTCAGACCTTGCTCTCGACCCACAGGACGCGTTGCTTGACCCACGACTTCACCTTGCTGGCGAAGTTCTGCTTCGGCGTCTTCTTGCACTCGTCTACGAGCTTGTCCACGATCTGCGGTTCATCCACCACGATCTCGTCGTTCTCGCGAACGCCGTGCTTGTCGACACTGGCTACCCAGTAGACAACTGCCGGCTTGTAGGCTTCGCTCACCGACAGGAAGTCCTCGCAGGACATCTTGAACGGCTTCACGGTTTTTGCGTCGGTCTTTGCATCGCTAGTGGCTGCGGAGGAGATCAGGGGTACGGCGAGGAATGCCAGCGCTACGGAAAGGGTGGACAGTTTCATGATCGCTCCAGATTGGTGTGTGATTGCCATGACAGGGTCATCACGGTCGAGAGCGATGGTAGGGAAGTTCTTTGAGAGGCCCTTTCAAGGATGCACTATCGATTCCGGAAAGACGGAATGGCAAGGGTGTAGACGGTGGGGCGCCTTGGGGCCGGCCCTGGGAGTTGAAATCAGACTCCCAGGGCCACCGCACACACCAACCATCAGGCCGGCTGCCCAAGCAACTCCATCTTGCGGGATTCAAGCTGCGTGGCAACGTCGCGCAAGTCGATCTTTGCCTTGATCACCGCAGGAAAGAGTTCGCCTTCCTCTTCTTCCACATGGTGTCCCACGTATTCCGTCAACACCTTGTAGTTGGCCTCCAGCATCTCCGCGTCATCCTGCTCGATGGCGGCGATCAGGTCCTTGGCAACGCCATGTTCGACCTTGGCTTCATCGAGCATGTCGTCGAGCTTGTCTGAGGCGCCGCGCAGGGCGGGATAGAAAATCTCCTCCTCGATCTGCGCGTGGACTGTCAGTTGCTGGCAGGTTTCCTGGGCGATGGATCGCTTCTCGGCCAGGCCGGATGCCGCTTCGAACTGCTTGAACAGTTTCTTGACGGCGCGATGGTCGTCCATCAGCAGGCCGATGGCCTGGCGTTGTTCGACTGGTACTTTTGACTTGTCCATGTCGGTTCTCCGTGGGGAATTTGCATCAAGTACGCTGCTTGCCGTGTCCGCCATGGGATGGGGATCGAAGGCATGCGAGCGACGCAAATTCCATACCTTTGCCAATGGCGCGAAAAAGGCGGAGCATGAGGGCATGGCGGACGGGTGCTGCCCGTCCGGTTCGCGGCATACCCACGCCCGCATGTGATCTGGAATAGGCTAGAATCCGCCGCGCATCCTGGCGTTTGGCGTGGTGGCGCTCCGTGCTTCCGGAGGGAATGTCTCTCGTCATCGCCAATCAGGCAGCAGAACGTATCGCGCGGCGCCGTACTGCGCCGCAGAGGGCTCGGAGACATCATGGCAATAGCCAGCAGCAGCGCAATCGGTCGCAAACATTCCGGCCCTGACTTTCCGGTGGTCGGGATTGGCGCCTCCGCTGGGGGCGTGCCGGCGCTTCTGCAACTGTTCGAGTCCACGCCCTCGTCCACGGGCGCGGCGTTCGTGGTGGTGTTGCATCTGTCGCCGGATCACACGAGCCACGCGCACGACGTCATCCAGAACGTCACCAATCTGCGCGTGCGTCAGGTGGCCCATTCGGTGCCGCTGGAAAAGGAAAACGTCTACGTCATTCCCCCTGGCAAGCTGCTCTCGATGGTGGACGGGTATCTGCGCCTGACCGATCCCGAACCGCCACGTCTGCCGCCCACCAGCATCGACGTGTTCTTTCGGAGCCTGGCCGATGCCCATGGGGACCGAGCGGTAGCCGTCCTGCTGTCCGGCTCCGGCGCCGATGGGTCCGTTGGCATCGCGCGGGTGCGCGAGCGGGGCGGCATCACCATCGCCCAGGACCCCGCCGAAGCCGAGTACGCTGAAATGCCGCGCAATGCCATCGCCACGGGGGATGTGGATCTGGTGTTGCCGGTCATGGAGATCGTGCCGCGCCTGCTGGAACTGGCGAGAAATGCCGCCGCCATCGATTTGCCTTCGCCGTCCGACGCTGCGGACGACGACACCGAAGAGTCCCAGTTGTCGCCCTCGTCGGACAAGGCGGTGGACGACATCCTCGATACGCTGCGGTCGCGCACCCGTCACGATTTCTCGAACTACAAGCGCGGGACGATCCTGCGGCGGATTGAGCGCCGCATGCAGGTCAACGGGCAGCAGACGGTGCAGGAGTATCGGCAGTACCTCGTCGCGATGCCCGAGGAAACCTCGAAGCTGCTGGCCGACTTGCTGATTGGGGTGACGAACTTCTTCCGAGATGCGGAAGCCTTCGACGCGCTGGAGGACACCCTGCGCAAGGAGCTGCTGCGCAGGCTCCACGACCGGGAAGAGATACGCGCCTGGGTGCCCGCCTGCGCCACCGGGGAGGAGGCCTTCTCCGTCGCCATCATCCTGGACGAATTCGCACGACGCCTGCCCCATCGGCCGCGCATCACGGTCTATGCCAGCGATGTGGACGAGCATGCCATCGCCATCGCACGCGCCGCCAGCTATCCGGCCGCGATTGCCAACGACATTCCGGAGGCGCGGCTGGCACAGTATTTCAACAAGGAAGGCGACCGCTATCGCCTGGTGAAGTCGCTGCGCGACACGGTGATTTTCGCGGCGCACAACCTGCTGCACGATCCCCCTTTCTCGCGCGTCGATCTCGTGTCGTGCCGCAATCTGCTGATCTACCTGGACCGCCGCGCGCAGACCCAGGTCCTGGAGGCGTTTCATTTTTCGCTGCGGCCCAACGGCCTGCTGTTCCTCGGCACGGCGGAATCCGCGGATTTCGCCCAGGAGCTTTTCACCCCGGTGCTCAAGCACAAGCGCATCTATCGGGCGCAACCCGGCGCGGTGAGCTCGGGGCTGGCCACGTATGCCAGCCTGCAGGCGCATACCTATTCCGGGGGCGGCCAAACGTATTTCTCCATGCCAATCGATGTGAAACAGATGGCTGCCACGCCGCCGGGCCAGGCGCGATCGCTGGAACTGTTCGGGCCACCCATCATCGTGATCCACACGGACGGCACCATCGTTCACCGGTCGGCCAATGCCATCCGGCTGACGGCCGATCCGCAGCATGCGCGGGCGGTTAACCTCTTCGACATCATCCGGGAAGATGCGCACGCCCGAATCCGCGCGGCCATCCGGCATTGCACCGGCGTGCGGGGGCGGCGCGACGAGAGCGCTGTGCCCATGGCCACGGCGTCCGGCGAGGCGATGGTCGACCTGTCATTCCGCGTCTACCGCGATCGGGCGCGGGACGAAGACCTGATCTCGATTACCTGCGACATCCTGACGCCGCTGCCCGAGGGCGAATCGGCGGCCGAGGACCCAGCAGGCGAGGAGACCATGGATACCCTGCGGCAGGCACTCGATGGCAGCGAGGCTCGCCTGCGCACGTCGCTGGAGGATGTGCAGAACTCCACGGAAGAGCTCCGCGCGTCGAACGAAGAGCTGCAGGCGATGAACGAGGAGTTGCGCTCCGCCACCGAGGAACTGGAAGCGAGCCGCGAGGAACTGCAATCGCTCAACGAGGAGCTTGTGACCGTCAACTCCGAGTTGCTCGCCAAGGTGCAGGAAGCCGCCCGCGTCAGCGACGACTTGCAGAACCTGATTGCACTAGTGGGCGTGGCAACGGTGTTCGTCGACCGTACGCTCAACATCAAGCGCAATACGTCGCCGGCGGAGACGCTGTTCAACATCCTGCCCGGAGACCGTGGCCGGCCGCTGCAGCATCTGACGCACCGGCTCGATTACCCCGACATGGTCGAGGACCTGCGGGCCGCGTTCGAATCCCTCAAGAAAGCCGAGAAGGAAGTGCGCAGCAAGGATGGCCGGACCTTCCTCGCCCGCGTCATTCCGTACCGCACCGATGACGACCGCATCGACGGCGCGGTGCTGGCGCTGATCGACATTTCCGAGCAGAAGGCCGCGCAGAATGCCGCGCGCGTCAGTGAGGAAAAATTGAAGCTGGCCGCGCAGGAGACGCACGACTTCGCCATCATCCTGCTGGACGATCAGGGCATGATCGTGAGCTGGAACGTGGGTGCCACGCGCATCTTCGGGTTCCGCTCCGAAGAGATGCTGGGCAAGCCGCTCGATGCCATCTTCACGGCCGAGGATGTCGCGGCGGACATGCCGTTGCACGAACGGAACAAGGCGCGGACCAACGGGCGCGCCGAAGACGAACGCTGGCACGCCACCAAGAGTGGCGAGCCGGTGTTCTGCAGCGGCTTCCTGAGCCGCATCGACGTACCGGGCTTCTCCGGTTTCACGAAGATCGTCCACGACGCCACCCGGCGCAAGCTGATGGAAGGGCAGAAGGACATGGTGCTGGCGCAGGAGCGCGCCGACCACTCCGAAGTTCGCAAGCTCAGTCGCCTGAAGGACGAGTTCATCGCGATCCTGTCGCACGAACTCAAGAACCCGCTGAACCTGATTCATATGAAGGCGGAAATGCTGGCCCGCATTCCGGAGGCGCAGCATATCCGGCGTGTGCAGGAGGTGTCGGACTCGATCCAGAAATCCGTGCTGACCCAGGCGCAGATCATCGACGACCTGCTGGATTTCTCGCGCATCCAGACCGGCAAGCTCACGCTGCGCTTTGCACCCATCGATATGCGAGGCGTCGTGCAGGCCATCGTGGAAGCCGTGCAGGCGGATTTCACCCGGGCGGGCATCGTACTGGAAGTCGATGCACCACCCGAGCCATTCATCATCCACGGCGACCGCGTCCGGCTCGAACAGATCACGTGGAACCTGGTCACCAATGCGTTGAAGTTCACGCCGGCTGGCGGCAAGGTGGTCATCCGGCTGCAGCGTACGGCCGTGGCGATCAGCCTGGAGGTTATCGATACCGGCGTGGGTATCGCCAGTGAATCGCTCGGCACCGTCTTCGACATGTTCCAGCAGGCGCGCGACGTGACCTCACGTGCGCGGACCCATGGTCTCGGCATTGGCCTGTCGCTGGTACGTCAGCTTGCGGAACTGCATGGCGGACGCGCCGAGGTATTCTCGGATGGCAGAGGGCAGGGGACGCGCTTCGCGGTATGGCTGCCTACGGACGCGTCCTTCGCCCATCGACAGGCAGGCGACAGGCCGGCCGACCTTTCCCTGTTCGCCAACCTGCGTGTCTTGCTGGTGGAGGATCACGAGGACTCGTTGCAGGCGATGTCGGACCTGTTTGCGCTGTACGAAGCGCGCGTCACGGGTGTGCCCAACGCCACCCAGGCGGAGAAAATCGCGAACGAATCGGTTTTCGATCTGGTGGTCACGGACGTGGATCTGCCCGACATGGACGGCTATTCGCTTGTCAGGCAATTGCGACGGCTCCCCCGTTGTGCTGACATTCCGATAGTTGCGGTCACCGGCCGACCCGTGCCGCAGGAAGAACCCCTGGCGCGGGAGGCAGGCTGCGATGCCTGCCTGGCCAAGCCGTTCAACCTGCAGGCACTTGCCGAAGTCATCGTCCGGCGGCGGGGGGCAGGGAAGTCGCGATGAGCTGGGGGGCGGGGCCTACATCTGCCTTGCCCAATACTCCCTGAACGCGCGCCGTGGATCGTCCTGTGCCTGTGTGTGCGCGGCATCCTTGTCGAACACGAGCGTGCTCCGCTTTGCCGTCGTATAGGCGGGCCATTGCGGCGTGCGCGCGTTGTTCGGATCGCCGGTTGCAGCGAACTGCACCCATGCGCTGGCGAGTTGATCGGCCATGCGAAGGTTCGTCTCGCTGGGACCGTTCAGGCCCATGCGGATGTCGTGCAGGCTTGGGCCGATATCCACGCCGTGCGGGGCGCCATAGCGGCCGCCGTATGCGGGGCTGGGCGTTTTCCACAGGTAGGTCCACACCGGGGCGCCGCCCTTCGTGGCGAGGGTTGCCTTGCGGTCGGCCTGCAATTGCGCACCGCGTCGGAATGTCATGTCCGTGTCGAGGCGTGCTTGCAGCACGAATGGCGTGGCGTGCGGGTCTTCGTCGCGATACATCTTCAGCAGGCGCGCGGCGTCTTCACCGACGCGGGCTTGCGCGAACTTCAGCAATCCTGCGTCATCGAGATCGAAGTTGATCTGCCGGTATGCGCGCTCATCGAGCGTGGTGCTGATGATCATCGGCACCGACGACGAGATGGCGGGCGCATCGGGATCGAAGGGATGGCGGGGAATGGCCACGCCATCCACCACGGGCGAGAACGCACGCGGGGCTTCACCCTTGGCGCGGTCGGCCTTCTCGAAGAGTATCTGCGCGGCCAGCAATTGCTGGAAGGGCAGGGTGTGGAGGCGATCGAGCGATGACTTGCCGATCTGCAGCGCACCGAGATACTTCTCGGCGATGGTGGCGGATTGCGCAGCCGTCATCGTGTGAATGCCCGAGCCGCTCATGACGCCCGCACGATGAAACAGGCCCTGCGCGGAAGGCATGGCCATCAGCGTGCTGGTTTTCAGACCGCCACCTGACTGGCCGAAGACAAGTACGCGCGATGGATCGCCGCCGAACGCGCTGACGTTTTCGCGTATCCATCGCAGCGCCGCCACGATATCGAGCATGCCCGTTGCACCGGATTGCGCGTAACGCTCGCCGCCCACTTCGGCCAGATTGAGATAGCCGAAGGCGCCGAGACGATGATTGACCGTGATGAAGACTGCATCGCCAAAGCGCGCCATCTTCTCGCCATCGAACTGCGGCGAATTGCCCGACCCCGCATAGAAGCCGCCGCCATGCAGATGCACAAGCACCGGGCGCTTTGCAGATGAGGAAGGCGAGGGCGTCCAGAGATTCAGGACAAGGCAGTCTTCGCCCATGCCACCGGGCTGCAGGTCGTAGGCGATCAGGTCCGCGTAGGCGATCCGACGATCCGCAGGCATTTGCGGAGCGTAGTTGCCGTAGGCGGTGGCGTCGCGCACGCCGGTCCACTGCGATACCGGCTGCGGCGGCTGGAAGCGGTTGGCTCCAGACGTATCCGCACCGTATCGCACGCCCTTGAATACGTGGATGCCGCCCGACTTCAGCCCGCGCACCTTGCCGTCGGCGGTCTCGACGATCGAGAACACCGAGCTTTCATCCAACCCCTGTGCGGAGGTAGGAAGAGTCGTGGTAGCGGCGAGTGCGCCTGCAGTGGCGAGCCACTGGCGACGCGTGAAAGTGGGTCCCTGATTGCCCATGTTGTCTCCTTGTTTTTTTGTTCTTTGCGATTACCGGCCCAGGAAGTTCGGGCGCCGCTTTTCTTTCCACGCCATGGCACCCTCGCGAATATCCTCCGACTGGGTGGACCTGCGGATGTCGTTGGCCAGTGCCTCCGCATCGAGCGTACCGCAGGCGATGGCATTCAGATGCCGCTTCATGCCTTGGACGGCCAGCGGCGCGAGATCGGCGATGGTGTCGCTCAGCGTATCCACGTGCGCCTGCAGGGCGTCCTGCGCGACCAGCTCGGTCAGGAAGCCGCATGCCAGCATGTCCGAGGCTTGAATGCGCTCGGCGGTCAGGAACAGCCGTTTCGCATGGTTCAGCCCGAGTCGCGTGACGTAGCGGCGCATGCCGCGTTCGTAGAAATGCAGGCCCAGCCGCGCCGCGGGCATGAACATCTCCGTGGCATGTGTGCCGATCCGGAAGTCGCAGGCGAGTGAGAGGTCGGTGCCGCCCCCGTATACGCCGCCCTGGATTTCCGCGATGGTGACGGCGCGGCAGTCTTCGACCGCATTCACCAGCGGTTCGAATCCGACGCCGCGTTGGCCGGCGGCGAGCTTGCCGATATCGAAGCCGCTGCAGAAGTACTTGCCGGTGCTGCGCAGTCGCAGGACGCGCGCTTCGCTTTGATTGACGGTCTGTACGTGCTGGTGCAGCGCCTCAAGATCGTCCGGGCCCAGCCGGTTGGCAACATCGGGACGGCGCAACGTCAGCGTGGCAATGTGGCCTTCGATGTCGAGCGTGGGCAGCGAGCCTTCGTTTTGCATAAGCGGTCCTGTCAGAAGTGATGGGTCATGCCTCACTGCACCATCGCGCTGCGTGCCTGCAGGGCGGCGTTGAAGCTGTGGATGTTGGCCAGCGCGAAGGCGGGGCGATCCTGGATGCGCCGCCACCAGTCCGAGACAGCAGGTGTCAGCGCCTGCGGTGCAAGTTCGGCGATGCGCGCCACAAAAGGCACGGCGGCGATGTCTGCGAGCGAGTAGTCGTCGCCCATTAGCCAGGGGTGGTTGACCAGCGACGTCTCCATCTTGGGCATCAACGCCAGCAGGCTTTCCAGTGCCTGGCGCTTCTCGTCGTCGGTGTAGGGCTTGCGGGCGATGCGCAGCCAGGCTTCGCGCCGCGATGCCGTCGGGATTCTCGCCAGCCGCGTGGCCAGCGCATCGTCGCTCCATTGCGAGGCCACCGGTTGCAGCGCCAGGCTCCAGTTGAGGATCAACAGGTGGGGCAGTGCGTGGTCGTCGGTCCAGCGCACGAAGTTGCGCATCTGCGCGCGGACATAAGCGTCTGCGGGACGTAGCGAGGGCGTCGGGAATGTCTCGTCGAGGTATTCGCAGATGGTGGAACTCTCGTAGAGAAAGCGGCCATCGTCGAGGACCAGCGCGGGTACCACACCATTCGGATTCATGGCGAGAAACGCGGGAGAGTGGTGTTCCTGCGCGGCGAGATCCACCGGCACGCTCTCGTAGGCGATGCCCTTTTCTGCGAGACACAACCGTACGCGACGCGAGGCACTGGACAGCCATCCATGGAATAGCTTCATATGTGGCGTCCTGTCGTGATCAAGGAATCAGTACGGTCGAGCCGATGGTGCGGCGGCTCTCCAGCATCTCGTGTGCAATCCGCACATCGTCGAATGCGAATCGTTGGCCCACTTCAAGCCGTAGCGCCCCGGTGGTCACCGCATCGAACAGCACCTGTGCCGCGCGCCTGAGCGATGCCGCATCGGCAATGAAGGTTCGCAGCGTGGGCCGCGCCACGATCAGCGACCTGGCGTGCAGGCGTTGCAGATCGAATGCCTCGACATCGCCGGACGCGGTGCCGTAGTTGATGGCCATGCCGCATGGCTGCAGACACTGGAGCGAGGGCAGGAAGACGTCCTTGCCCACAGCGTCGTAGACCACCGCCACGCCCTTGCCATCGGTCAGCTTCAGCACTTCACTGGCGAAGTCCGTATTCCGGTAGTCGATCACGTGATGGCAGCCGTGATCCAAGGCGACCTGGCGTTTGGCCTCGCTGCCCACCGTGCCGATCACCGTGGCGCCCAACGAGCGCGCCCATTGCGAGAGCAGAACACCCATGCCACCGGCTGCGGCATGCACCAGCACGACATCGCCGGGCTTCACCACGTAGAGCCGCCGCAGCAGGTATTCGGCGGTGAGGCCGCGCAGCAGCGTGGCACCCGCTACGTCGAGCGGAATATCGTCAGGCAGTGCGACGACACGATCCGCCGGCACATTGCGGACGACCTGATACGCGCCGGGATACATATAGGCCACGCGCTGCCCCACCTGAAACCCGTCAACCCCTGACCCGATTGTCGTGACCGTTCCCGCGCCAACCGAACCCAGCGTGACCGGAAAAGGCGTGGCGCTGTGCGGCCCGTGCGCGCCCCGGCGCTGATAGATATCGGCGAAGTTCAGGCCGATAGCTGCCTGCGCGATCTGGATTTCACCGGGGCCAGGGGCATCGACGGTGACCGTGCAGCGTTCCAGTACGTCAGGTTCGCCGTGTTTCGCTATACGGAATGCCAGTGTCTGCATACGGAGAATCCATGCTTGGACTTGTTCTTGGGGCGGCCGGAAACATGCGGAACGGTGCGGATAAATCGATGCATGGAACCGGGAAAGCGCTGCCATCGTAGAGCAAAGGCGGCGAATTCGCATCATGGTAAGTCCGTATACGTATTCATATGAGTGTTATCCGTATACTTTTGCGTCGATTGTCACAGGATGAGTTCCACCGATGCGCACAGAACTTCCTTTATCCGGCACCACGGTCCTCGACCTGTCCATCGCCCGAGCCGGTCCGGTCGCCGTCCGTCTGCTGGCGGATTGGGGCGCCGATGTCATACGTATCGAACCGCCGCCGCTGCGCGATCGCGGTTCGGTGACTGGACGCAGGCGCGGGTCGGATGAGCAGAACCTTCACCGCAACAAGCGCAGCCTCTGCCTGGACCTCAAGACGCCGGAAGGGCGCGAGATCTTCCAGTCGCTCGTGGCGAAGGCCGACATCGTGGTGGAGAACTTCCGCGCCGTGGTCAAGGAGCGGCTGGGGCTGACGTACGAGGCGCTCAGCGCGATCAATCCGCGCATCATCCTGGCGAGCATCTCGGGGTTCGGGCAGGACGGCCCGTATTGCGAGCGGCCGGGGCTCGATCAGATCGTCCAGGGCATGTGCGGGCTCAGTTCGGTGACGGGTATGCCGGGGCAGGGGCCGGTGCGCGTGGGGATAGCGATATCGGATACCACGGCGGGCATGTTTCTGGGGCAGGGCATCCTGCTGGCGCTGCTGCATCGCGAGCGTACCGGACGCGGGCAATGGGTGCATACCTCGCTGATCGAAGCCATGCTGAACAAGCTCGATTTCCAGGGCGCGCGCTATACGGTGGAGCGCGTCGTGCCGACGCAGCAGGGCAACGCACATCCCACGCTTGTCCCCATGGGCACTTATCGTTGCCAGGATGGCGTGGTGAACATCGCGGCCAGCACGGATCGGATGTGGAGCAATTTCTGTGAGGCGCTGAATGCCGACTGGCTGCTTGCCGATACCGCACTGCATACGGCAGCGGGGCGCATCGAACATCGGGAGCGCGTGGAGGCGGGCATCGAGCGATGCATCGCCGGGTTCTCCGTGAACGAACTCACCACGCGGTTGAATGCGGCCGGTGTGCCGTGCGGGCCGGTGCTGGATATCGGTGAGGCATTCGAAGATCCGCAGGTGCGGCATCTGGGCATGACGCGCCCTGCAGAGCATCCGTTATTGGGATCGCTGTCCTTGCTGCGTTCTCCGATCAACCTGTCGGCAGCGCCGCATCCCGAGCAGTTCGACAGTGCCGCGCCGGATCCTGGCCAGCATACGCACGACATATTGCGATCGCTGGGTTTGGACGACACGACCATCGAAAGGCTACGCGAGAGCAACGTCGCGGTCTGACGCGGACCGATCCGCGAACCGAGGAGACAACAACACATGACAAGAAGACTGTTGAAGATGCGCGCTGCGCTGGTGGTATCGGCCAGCATCGCCGCAGGGATGGCGCCGCTTGCCGCGCGTGCCGATGACTACCCGAACCGGCCGATCCGGCTGCTGGTCGGCTATACGCCCGCAGGCGCGGCGGATGTGGTGGCACGCGTGTTGGGCGAGGCGCTAACGAAGGAACTGGGGCAGCCCATCGTCGTGGAGAACAAGCCGGGCGCCAGCAGTACGCTGGCCTCTGTGGCGCTGGCAGGCGCCGCGCCGGACGGCTATACGCTTGGCCTGGCGACCGCCACGTTGTATGGCATCGACCAGCATCTCTTTAACGCTCGCTACAAGAGCGATGCCTTTACGCCGATCACTCGACTGACGGTTTCGCCGCTGATCCTCGCGGTCAATCGGAATCTTGGGGTCTCGGACCTGAAGGGACTCATTGCCAAGGCGCGCACCAAGCCCGGCGCGTTCAACTATTCGTCGTCGGGCATCGGTGGATCTCCCCACGTGGCAGGCTTGCAGTTCGAGAGGGCCACCGGCGTGCCGATGACGCACGTGCCATACAAGGGCGGCGCGCCGGCGCTGCAAGCGGTTGCTGCAGGAGAGGTTCAGTTGTCGTTTGGCACTGCGGCCTCGGTCCTGCCGATGGGCACGCAAGGCATGATCAAGATGATTGGCGTGACCACGCCCAAGCCGTCGGAGGTGGCGCCCGGATTGCCATCGCTGGCGGAGTCGGGTTTGCCCGGTTTCAACTTCACGTTCTGGTTCGGGCTCTATGGCCCTGCGGGTTTGCCTCCGGCGATCCGGGACCGGATCTTTGCCGCGACGACGAAGGTGATGGCAGATCCGCAGATCCGCGCGAAGCTGGCTGGCAATGGCAGCGAGGTGTCGTTGTCCCCATCGCCGGCAGAGTTCGGCAAATGGGCCGCCGCCGATGGCAAGAACGCGCTGGAGCGGCTCGTTCAGGCTGGCGTGAAGCTCAACTAAGCTGCACGGATTTACTCGGTATCGGAGGAGCCGCGCGTGCGCTTGCGCGTGTCGGCCTCGGCGGGCATCGAGGCGATCATGTCCGCATAGACGTCGCCGCCCGTGGCGATGTGCCGGATCATCGCGTCGCCTGCCGCCTCTTCGCTGCCTTCGAGAATGGCGCGCATCACGTGTCCGTGTTCCTCAAGCGATGCCAGGATACGCGCAGGCTTCTGGAAACGCAGATCGCGCATCCCGCGCATGCGTGCGCGCATCGTGCGGATCTGGCGCGACAGGATGTCGTTGCAACTGGCTTCGTAGATCACGCGATGAAACAGGTCGTTTGCGGTGCGATAGGCATCCGAATCCGCAGTTTCCGCCGCGCGCTTGCAGGCTTCGTAGGCATCCTGCATCTGTTGACGCTGCGCCGCAGACATACGCCGCGCAGCGAGCCTCGCCGCGAGGGCTTCGAGTTGCACGAGGATCTCGCTCATGGCAACGTACTCGCGCAACGAGATCGACTTGACGATTGCGCCCTGGCGCGGCACCAGATCGACCAGCCCAGCAGACTCCAACTGGATCAGCGCCTCGCGCACGGGCGTGCGCGAGACATTGAAACGTGCCAGAAGCTGTTGTTCTTCCAACTGACTGCCGCTGGGCAGCTTGCCCGAGAGAATGTCCTGCTCGATGGCGGTGCGGATGGTTTCGGACAGGCTCTTCTTTTCTTCTGGCATGTGGGTGGGGAAGGACACAGGATGCAATGCCGAGCATATTACTACGGGCGTTTCGCTTTGTATGCGCGACGCGTCGCTATGTGTACACCAACGCCGTCCACGGCCTCATCCTCCGCGCGCAGTTTCCTACGCGCTCGGCGCCTTGCCCGCCTTCGCACGCGTCCTCTTCTCGGGCACGAGCGAGATCGTGTGCATACCTTCCAGCCATGCCAGGGCATCCACGTACGACAGGAACTGCTCCAGATAGCCGGGCGAGACTTCCTGCATCAGCGAGAGCGCGCGATGCACGAGTTGGTTCGTGTTCAGCGGTCCTGCGTTTTCCGGTACGACGGCCTGTGATTCGCGCAACTGGCGGTCTACACTGACGCGTGCAAACGTGTCGCGGAAGTAGTCGGCCAGTGCAGGCTCTGTGGCGTGCAAGCGATGCGATGCGGTGGCGGCGGGTACTGCCATCGCATGCGTGCGCGCACCGAGTCGTCTCGTGAGCGCTGCGAGGTCGGCGAGTGCGGGGGATGATGGCGTGGGGGATTCGGTTGGCGATGTCTCGGTCGAGGCGCGCGTCAATGCTTCACGATACTCGGCAACCAATTGCGCGATACGCGATTGCAGCAGCCGTCCCGTTTCGCCGTTGTGGTCGCGTGCGCGTCTCGCCATCGCCTCGATCAGGCGAAAACGTACCGGGTCCAAACGATCGGCGCCGGTGTTGCGCCAGTCGTCGAGCAGGGTGTCGTGATCGCTTGCGGCTTCGCTATGCATGGGGTTTCGCATCACCCGACACTCTCGGCACCGGCGCGATTTCCACGCGACGATTCTTCGCGCGGCTCTCTTCGGTGGCGTTCGATGCCACCGGCTGCTGCGCGCCGAATGCCGCCGAGAAGATCGAGGAAGCGGGCACGCCTGCATCGATCAGCGCACGGGTCACGGTGAGTGCGCGCTGGGCCGACAGCTCGAGGTTATCGGCAAAGCGACGGTTGCCTTCGCGCACCTGCTGATCGTCGGTGAAGCCGCTCACCATCAGGATTTCGTCGCGTGCGCCAAGATAGGCCGATAGCGGCTCGGCCAGGCTCTTGAGCAGGGTGCGGCCTTCCGGCTGCAACTGGTCCGAGTTCAGCGCAAAGAGCACGTTGCCGCTGATGCCGATACGCCCATCCTTGAGCGTGACGCGGCCAGCCGACAGCGGTCCGGCAAGCGCCTCTTCCAGCGTCTGGCGCCGTTTCAGTTCTTCCTGTCGATGCTTGACCTCGTTTTCCAGGCGCGCTGACAGCTCCATCTGCACGCCGATGACACCCAGCAGCACCAGGACGAAGGCGCCCAGCATGACCGACATCAGGTCACCGAACACAGCCCAGGCCGGAACGGTCGGCTCTACGCCGGCATCGAAATCGTCCGTCATGCTGCCTCCGCGCCAGCCTGCTGCGCGGAGAACTGCTGCAGGTTCTCCAGGATCTGCTTCTGCGACAGCATGCTGAGATCCACCACTTCACGCGCTTGCGCCACGTAGTAGGCCAGTTGTTCGTCGCTACGCGCCATCGACTTGTCGAGCGCGCCTTCGATACGGATCAGGTGCTCCGCGAGTTTGTCGTTCGATGCGCTGAACTGTTGCACGGCTGCGCCGAATGCCTCGCCCAGGCTCGCCACCTCTACCGCACTGCCGGTGACCTGCGCGGCGATGCCATCGAGCTTGCCCGTCTCCTGCGCCACCTGTTCGGTGAAGCGCGTGCCTACGCGTTCCAGCAGGTCGGCGGTGGTGGTGACGAGTCCGTCAACAACGGTGCGTTGTTCGGTGGAAGCGTGGTTCACGGCGTCGAGCAGGGTGCCGAGAGTCTCCAGCAGGCGACCACGTTCCTCCAGCATGACGTTGTCACGCGCCATGCCGTCAGTGAGTTTCTGGCGCAGTTCGGCGATGACATCGGCGGCGGCCTTCGGCGCCTCGGTGGCAATCTGCGCAAGACGCGCGACCTCGGCAATGGTGCCGCTGGCTTGCTGCTGCGTGTGCGTGGCAATATCGGCGGCGGTCTGGGTGAGGGCGTCGCGGATCTCGCGCTGGTGATCGGCCGATTGCGTGCTGGCCTGCTGCCATTGCTCGCGCATCGTGGCGGCCATGGCAGCGAGCGTTTCGTGCCAGGCGGTGAGGCGTTGTTCGTCGCGCGTGGCGAGGGCCGTCTGGCGTGCAGTTTCCTGCGCGGCCAGTTGCGATTGCAGATTCGCGTGCCCCTGGCTGACCGTATCGGCGATACCTGCCGTGTGTTGCGCGAAGACCGTGGAGGCTTCGGTCATGGCCTCGCGGTTGGCGCTGGCGAGTGCTTCGCCCGTTTGTTCGAGGCGCGTCAGGGCGGTGTCCCACGTCTGCGCTGCACGTGTGGTTGCCGCATCAAGACGTGTGCCGATGCCATCGACCAGTGCTGCAGAGCGCTGCGAGAAAGTCTCAGTAAAGCCATCGAGCGAAGTGCGCAGTTCGGAGGTCAACGCCGTGTTGGCTTGCCGCTGATCGGCCAGTGCGCTGCGCAGGGTCTCGGCAACGGTGGTTGTGGTGGTGTCGAAACGTTTGGAGACACCGTCGAGATGCTGCTGAACGGTTTGCATCAGCGTCACCTGAATCGATTCATGCAGCGCATCGCGCACGGTATCGCGCAGTGCGGTGGCTTCGCGCGCAAGGCCCGCCATCGTCGTGTCCACGGCTGGCTGGATCGCTGCGCTGGCCGCGCGGGCACTGTCGGCAATGCCTTCCTTCAGCGATTGCCCCACGGTATCGGCGAGCTGTGCATAGGCGAGGTCGGTACGCGCATGGAAGGTGTCCTGGCTGGCCGACAGGCGCTCGCCGAGTGCTTCGCTCTGTCGGGTCATCGCCACGGCCATGGTATCGAGCCGATCCACGAGTGCGGGCATCAGTTCGGCCTGTCGTTGCAGCAGCGCGAAGACCGTCTCGTTCTGGTGATGGCGGGAATGCACGCGCAGCGTGGTGGCGATACGCTCATCCAGCCGCTGGGCTGCCTGCACGCGCTCGCGGCGGGCAAGCGTCGAGAGCAAGCCCAGCATGGCCGAGGTGGCCACGCCTGCCACCGATGTGCCGAACGCAAAGCCAAGGCTCTTCACAGGGGCCGCCAGCGAGGCGCGGATGGCCTGCAGGTCGGAGGCACTCTCCAGCGCCACGCCGGTGGTGCGCAGCGTGCCCACCATGCCGAGGAACGTGCCGAGCATACCGAGCAGCACGAGCAGGCCCACGAGGTACGGTGTCATCGACGGCCCGGGCAGCGCCACGCGCTCGCCCTCCACGCGCAGGCGCACGGCGTTGCGCAGGCTCGGATGCAGGCGGTCCAGCCAAGCGCCAAGGCTGGCCGGTGGCGCGGTAAGGTCAGCCAGCGCGGTGGTCAGCGTGGGCGTGGCCTGCCGATAGCGGTGCAGTTCCAGCGCGCCGCCGACGTAGAACCCGCCGATCAGCAGCGTGACGGCCAGCGCCAGCGCATTCGTCCCGGCATAGCCGAAACCGACCCAGCCCACGACGGCCAGACCGGCCAGAAAGACTACGGGTGCGACGAGTGGTGTGAGGTGTCTGTTCATATCTTTCCAATCGTCAGTCGATCAGTTTTCGCGCAGGGCAGCGAGCAACGCATCCACGGGCTGGAAGCGGATTTCCAGCTCGGCCAGCAGCACGCTCTGCATATCCGTGCGAAACACGTTCAGCCACGCGCCTTCCGCGCCGCGCAGCCTGGTGAAATGCGGTTCCAACATGCCGGGCACGGCGGCCAGCACGGCCTGTTCGCGTGCGCCGAGCACCTGTTCCATGACCGAATCCAGCATCGCCAGCCTTGCAGCCTGCGGCGATTTCGATGCCAGCGCCGTGCGCAGTCGCGCGCGCAGGCCAGCAATCTCGCGCTCCATCTGCATTTGCAGCGTGACGTAGCGCTGGCGATGGACGGCGAAATCCACGTCGACCGGATCGGGCGCAATCTGACGCGCCGGCATGCGGCGACGGCTGTCTGACGAGGCGCCTTGTCCGGTAATCGCCACGGTCAGCATGTTGCGCACGTGTGTGCCGGCGGCGTCCAGGTTCACGCTGGCATTTCCGCGCACCGGTGCGCGGGACGGCACATCGGCCGAATGGCTGCCCGGCGGGGTCGACAGGGCGGTTGACAGCGCAATGGCGTCGGTCCAGCCCAGCCACCGGCTCATCACGGCGGACAGCGATGGCGCGGCGCCGGAGGTTCCGGCGTCGGTCAGGCGCGCCAACAGGCGGAGCAGTTTCGGGCCGCTGAAACCCGTGCGCTGTGGCACTTGCGTCATGTCGGCAGGATGAAAAAAAGGGGGGAGTTTACACGGTCGCGGACGCGGGGCACAGCAATGAAAAAAGGGGAGAGCGCGATGCTCTCCCCTTCAGGACTACGGGTGATGCGGGTGAATGCCGGTATTTACGGCTGGAAGAACGACACCGGCGTCATCAACTTGTTCTCCTGGCTGATCAGGTAGCCCGCTTCGGCGCTCATCTTCAGGTAAGTTGCCCAGGCCGGGTCCTTCTGCAGCGCCTGGCGCTTGGCTTCGCGATCGGCGGCGCTGTCATAGACCCAGATATGCATGTAGCTGTTGACGTTGCCGGTCTCGGTCTGCAGGTAAGCCAGCGGCTTGCCAAGGTGCTGGCTCTGGACCGCGAACCCATGTTCGGCGTACAGCGCCAGGTGTTTCTTGATCGTGCCGGGATGGCAGGTGTAGGTGCGGACGTCGAACAGCATGGGTTACCTCGGATTAAAAGTCATTCAGTAAATTCAGTCGACGGTGGCGCCGGACTGTTTGACAAGCACGGCCCAGCGCGTCACTTCCTGGTTCACGTACTTCTGGAATGCTGCCTGGTCGTCGCCCACGGGGTCGGCGCCAAGACCTTTGAGTCGATCCTTGACGGCGGGGTCCGCCACGCTCTGGACGATGGCGTGGGAGAGTTTCTCCACGGCCGCCGGTGGCGTGCCAGCCGGTGCGAACAGGCCGAACCACGAGCGCGCGGTCATGTTGGGGAACGGCGTCTCCGAGAAGGCTGGTACGTCCGGCAGCGCGGCGTGGCGCTTGTTGCCGGTCACGGCCAGTGCCTTGAGCTTGCCGCCCTGCACCTGCGAGAGCACCTCGGGCAGGTTGGCGAACATGACCTGGACCTGACCGCCCATCACGTCATTGAGCGCCTGCGAGCCGCCCTTGTAGGCGACGTGTGTCATCTTGGCGCCCGCCAGCGTGCTGAACTGCTCGCCGGCCAGGTGCGATGCGGTGCCGGTGCCGCCCGATGCATAGTTGACGCTGCCTGCGTTCTTCTTCGCATAGGCGGCGAGTTCGCTGGCGGATTTGACCGGTACCGAGGGGTTGACCACCAGCAGCAGCGGGACCGAGGCCAGGTTGGACAGGCCCACGAAGTCCTTCGTGAGACTGTAGTTGAGCTTTTGATAGAGCGAGGCGTTGATGGCGTGGCTCGACGTGGCCATCAGCAGCGTATAGCCATCGGCATCCGAACGCGCAGCTGCAACGGCGCCGATATTACCGTTGGCGCCGGCCTTGTTTTCCACCACGACTGACTGGCCGAGCCGGGCGGACATGGCCTGTGCCACGGTGCGCGCGATCACATCGGTGGCGCCGCCAGCGGCGAAGGGCACGATGATGCGCAAGGGGCGATCCGGATAGTCCGCCATGGCGTTGAAGGTCGTGATCGCCAATGCGGCGGCCACGGCAAGGCCCCGCAACCGGGCGGTTGCTTTGAACATGTCTGTCTCCTGTGCCTCTGGTTTTCTTATGACATGCCGATGCGGGCGTGATCCCCGGCGTTCGGCTGCACCATGAGCACAGACTGTACGCAATCGCGTGGCAGCGGCGTTAGGACGGATCAGACGTTGTATTGGACTTTTTTGCGCGTCAGTCCAGATCACTCCAGCGGGCGGCAATATTTCTTGCGGAAATCGCCCGGTGTCAGGCCGGTCTGCTTCTTGAAGAAGCGGGCGAAATAGGCGGGGTCCTCGATATTCAGGCGGAAGGCAATCTCGGCGATGCCCGTTTCGGTATTGCTGAGCCAGCGCTTGGCTTCCAGCACCACGCGCTCCTGCACCACCTGGCTGGCCGTGCGGGCTACTGTCCGCTTGACCGCATCGTTCAGTTGGCGCTCGCTCACGCTGAGCGCCTCGGCGTACTGCCCGATGGTATCGAAGCGCAGGTAGTGCGTTTCCACCAGCACGGTGAAGCGCCGCGTCAATGCCTGGTGCGGACCGATATCGGTGGCGTGATCGTCGTCGGGAATCAGCCGGCGTAGACGCGTGAGCAGGATCAGCAGGCAGGCTTGCACCACATCGGTAAAGCCGGGTTGCCGATCGCGCGCCTCGCGGTCCATCTCGTCGAGCAGCGGCAGCATGCTGTCATGCTCGGCCTGCGAGAGATACAGGGCGCTATTGCCGCGCGTGGGGTGGAAGAACGGAAACCTGGCCACGTCGTCCGCACGCGGAAACATTCGGGCGAAGAAGTCCGTGCTGAAGTTCAGCACGTAGCCGTAGGGTTTGACCGACGACATCCATGCATGGACCTGCCCCGGCGACAGAAAGAAGACCGAGTGGTCGCGCACATCGAAATGCGCGAAGTCCAGCATGTGCGTACCGCTGGCCCGGGTCATCCAGAGCAGGTGGTAGTAGTTGTGCCGGTGCAGGAAGCCGCGCGGAATATCGTCCCGATCCTCCAGTTTCACGAGATCGAAATAGAACGATCCGTCGCCCGCGAAATCGGAGGTCTCGAAGGTGGGAAACTCGCCGGTGGGGCTGGAGGGTTTGGTGCCCGCCGGAAGCAGCGGCTCGACGGACGGGCGTCGTTGCCCCGCTGTCACGCCGATGCGGACGGTTTGTCGAACGCCGCCGACACGCGGGCCTGGACGCGGTCCATGACTTCCAGCATCGCCGCGTCTGCCTCACCGCTCGCCGTCACGCCGGTGGCGTCCTTCGGCTTGGCGCCAACGGGATGAAACACGAAAGTCGCGCCGAACTCCTTGCCAGCTTCCTCGCGCAGGCTCTGGTTCAGTGCTTTCAGGTACTTCTTCTTGGTGGCCTTTCTCATCGCCTGGTTTCCTGTGATGGGTAATCACCTCGTGGTTGAGGTGTCAACGTTGTTGGCAGGAGCCGGATCTGACCCGCGAAGAGATAGTAAACGCCGGTTTGCCCGGGCGGCAACCCGACGTGTAGCTGGGACGCCCAAACCCTAGAACTTGTAGTTCACCGTCACCTCGAAGCGCCGGCCCGTGCCTTGCAGCCATTGCGTGGGGTTGTAGTACGCCGTGGTGGCGTACTGGCGGTCGAAGATGTTGAAGCCGCGCAGTGACAGCGTGGTGTCGCGGCGGGGGCGCCATTGCAGCAGCACGTCGGTGGTGGTGTAGCCCGGCATCTCCAGCGTGTTGGCCCGATCCGCGAAGCGGCGGCCCACGTAGCGGATACCGGTGCCGGCCGTCCAGCCCGGCAGGAAGCGCCAGGTCAGCCAGACATTGGCCAGGCGTTCCGGCACGTCGGTAGGCACGTTGCCCGCGCGCGAGACGGGGGTGCCGCCCACCGATTCCGTGAAGTCGTCATAGCGCGCCTGCAGCAGCGCCGCGTTGGCATCGACACGCCAGCCCGGCAGGAACTCCACGCCCACCGTGGCCTCGATGCCCTTGGTGGACTGCTCGCCCACCTGCACGCTGAGCGAGGGGTTCAGCACGTCGCGCGTGACCAGGTTCTTCTTGACGATGTGGTACGCGGCGAACGTCCACTCGCCCTTGTTGTGGAGGAAGTTCTGCTTGATCCCGGCCTCGACCTGCCGGCCCGTGGCCAGCCCGAAGTTGCTGTTGGCCGGCGAGAGCATCAGCAGCGCGCTGACCGGATCGGCCGCCTCCGAATACTGTGCATAGATCGCGAGGTTGCTCGTCAGGTTGTAGACCGTGCCAGCACGCCAGCCTACGTTGGAAAAACTCTTGTCGTATGCCTGCTGGTTCGTCACCAGGTCATGGCGCCGGATATCGGCATGGTCGTAGCGCAGGCCAGCCAATACCGACCATTTCGGCGTGATCTCCAGCCGGTCCTCGGCGAAGAACGCATATTGCGTGGCCTCGTTGTTGTACTTCGGCGCCGTGCCCGCCACGTTGATGAACGTGCCGCGGTCGAACGCATAGGGGTCTACCGTGGACGTGCCCGAGTAGGGCGAGTTGTTGGTGTGGCGGAACGATGCGCGGTTGACGTCGAAGCCGGCCGAGATCGTGTTCTTCATGCCGCCCACGTCGTGGCGGTACGTGGCGCTGGTGGTGTTGCCCACCTGCCACTGGTCGTGCAGGATTTCGGTATAGCTGGAGCGCTCGATCAATCCGCTGGCGGGCAGGTAGTTGTAGTACTCGGCGTTGCGCCAGTGTCGTTTGCTGTCGATGTAGTAGAGCCGCGACTGCACGGTGAGGTTGGCGCTGGGCGTCCACTTGGCCGCGAGCTCCGTCCACTGGTCGTCGAACTTGATCTGGCTGTCGGCCACGTTGTAGTTCTTGCGACGCAGGCTGTCGTCCTGCTGGCCGTTGACGAGCGGCACGCCGAAGTACCGCTCGGGTTCCTGCCATCCCTTGGCGTAACTGAGTTTCAGGCTCAGCTCGGGCGTGGGATCCCATTGCAGCGCGCCCGAGAGCGTGAGGTCGCGCGAGTTGCCGAAATCGACCCAGCCGTCCGAGCGGTTGCCGCTGACGTCCAGCCGGTACGACCATTCTTCGTTGATCGCGCCGCCGCTGCCGATGCCCAGCCTCTGCGTGTTGTTGCTGCCCACCGTCGCCTGGATCTCGTTCACGATGGGGCCGCGCGTAGGCTTCTTCGGCACCACGTTGACCACGCCGCCGATGGCGCCTTCGCCATAGATGACCGAGGCCGGGCCGCGTAGCACTTCAATGCGTTCCACGGACCAGGTATCGAATGGGAAGGTCACGCCGATGCCGCCGTACTGGCGCGTGCCGTCGTACAGGCGCATCACCGACGACGCATCCGTGAAGCCGCGCGCCGAGAGCGCGGAGCCGCCGTTGCCCGGGTGGCCGAGGTTCGACAGGCCGGGCGCGCGGCTGACAGCATCGACCACCGATGCGTCCCCGCGCTCCTCGATCTGTTCGCGCGTGATGACATCCACGCTGGCGGGTGTCTGCATCGGCGTGAGACCGAGGTTGGAGCCGACCGAGGCAGGTTCCTGCTGCACAGTGGGCGCCGTGGCGGCGGTCACCGTGACGGGCGTCAGCTCATGCACCGGGGCTTCCGTGCCTTGAGCATAGGCGGGACTGAAAGCGGGAACGCCGAGCATCGCCACGGCGGCGGCGATAGCAGTTTTTCGGATAACGATCATTGGCCTGCGGCATTGCGTGCCGCGCGTGGTGCGGGCACGTTCATGTGAGAGCAGGCATTGTATGAATGCGCTGACAGGCGGCCTATGTGACACGACGCCGCACTGTGGAACGCGGCGCGCCGCGCATGGTCTTTCAGCGGCGCAGTCTGCGCCAGCCCACCACGACACCGCTGACCGACATCACAAGGCCCACGATCGACAGCAGCCACACCACGATGTCCCATGCCGGACGGTGCTGCGTCAGCGAGACGAAATCCCAGCTATGCGCCGCGTGATGCCACGCGCAGGACCGGAAACTTGCGTGTCTGGTGATGGCTGTTCCGCACGATCGGTGTCGCGCATGATCTCGCCGGGGCGCGGCACGTTGCCGCATGGCCCCCGGCGGCCACTGGCAAATCAGAACAGCACTTCGGCGACGTCGATCGACTCACGCGGGAAGATGTTCTGCCACACGCCGTTCTTCTTTTCGGCGGTCAGCGGCAGGGCGCCTTGCCACGCTTGCGTCAACGGGGCGTTCTCATAGCCCACGCGCAGCTTGTCGATGGCTTCGCGGTATTGCGCGGTGTTCCAGCTGCTCTTCGAGGCGCGCTGCAGGAAACCCGAGATCTTCTCCGGCGGGCTTACCACCTTGCAGTCGAACGCCACGCTGACGGCCAGCATGTTCTTCGGTACGTCTTGCGTGATCGGCTCGGACTTGCCGACCGTGCATACCGAACGCTTCTGCGCATCGCGCACGCTTTGCATCAGCTTTTCCACTGCCGGCACGAGCGCAGCCTTGTCTTTGTCGGAGAGCTTCACCTGCTCCAGCATCACCGGCGCCAGATCCTTGGCGTAGTCCTTGTCGGCCTGCACCGTGTCCGGGATGTTGATGAAGTCGCCATCGGCCTTGTTGGCCTTGCGCACCGGGCGCGTGTAGTCGTTAAGCGACTGCATGGCTGCCGTGTCCGAAAGAACCAGGGTTCGGAGGAACAGGTCCGTGACGGCCTCGGGCGTGGGCTTGGTGGCGGCGTGCGCGGTGCTGGCCACGGCCAGCGCGGCCACGGCGAGGGTGCGGAGGGACTTCGCTTTCATTGCTGCTTCCTGATGTGATGGCGCCTTGTGACGCCTTTGCTACGAGCGGACGGCGGGCCGTCCGGGCAGGGCGTCACGCATTGGCTGGCAACGCACCATGCGTGTGCATCATAGTTATCTTTATGCGCCACGTCTACGCTACAATATGGCGAAAACGCCATATTTATCACGGCTCTTCGGCGCTTTGGTTTTGGCGAATCAGCGTTAGGCTGCGGGGCTTTCCGTGGGCCGGGGCGATTCGCTCGGGCGCCAGGCCGTCTCCTCCGTTATGCCAATCAAGACCTTCACGCTTCCTCTCATTGCCGCCACATTCGCCGTGGCAGCCACGTTCGGCAATGCCGCACCGGCGCAGGCCAATCCGGCCACAGCCGCAGCAGCGGAGTATCTGCCCGCCAAGGCCGATTTCATCGGCAAGTGGAAAATCTACGGCGCAACGGTGCGTCCGCCATCCGATCTCGGTGCTCCCGCCACGCCGGAGCAGACGGCCGCCGCGTACACCGGGCAGCGGATGCTATTGAGTTTCTATCGGGCCTTCGACTACCTGGAGATCGACGCGGATGGCCGTTTCAACTTCCATCAGCCCGGAGACCAGACAGGGGACCGTTGCGTGTGGTGCGGCACGTGGTCGTTCCACAACGATTCGCTGTGGCTGGACCTGCCGAACGCGCCGCGCCTCGATATCTATGCGAAGGGCGGCAAGATGCAGATGACCTATACCTCGGAAATCGGCGAATCGTCGCGGTTCAAGTGGCAGGTCGTGGGCTGGGAGAAGGTCGGTCAGTAATGTTCAGACGCCTTGATAACGCGTATGCACCGCGAGCCGGTTGCTGATGGCCTGCAACCGCTCGCGCAGCGCCGCGTGCAGGTAGCGCACGGCGGGCGAAAACTGCCGCCGGTGCGGGCAGATCAGGTTTAGCGGTACCGGCTCTCCGGGCTGGTCCGGCAGCAGGAGTTCCAGCCGGCCCTGTTCCACGTCGTCGCAGACATCGATCCACGATTTGTAGGCGACGCCCCGTCCATCGATGGCCCAGCGGCGCGCAATTTCCGCGTCGTCGCATAGCAGCACACCTTTGACCGTGATCTGCCGGCGCATGCCGGCGGCCGGAAACGTCCATCGGTCGTAGACGCGGCCACCCAGCACGAATGGCAGGCACTGGTGCATCAGCAGGTCGTCCAGCGCAGCAGGCCGGCCATGCCGTTGCAGATACTCGGGCGACGCCACCAGCACGCGCCGGTTGTGCTCGGCCAGCGGCAACGCCACGTAGGTGGCGCCCTCATTCACGCCATAGCGGATGGCGATGTCCACGGGATCGCGGAACACATCGGTCACCTGGTCGGAGACCGACAACCGCAGCACCAGCTTAGGATGCGCCTCGCGGAACGCCGTGAGCATCGGCAACAGGACATTGCGGCCAAGGTCAGAGGGCGCGGCGATCTTGAGCGTGCCCTGCAGCGCCTTCTGCTCGCCATGCAGGCGGTCGCGGCCTTCTCTCAGCGTGGATAGCACTTCATCGGCATAAGGCAGGTACTGCTCGCCCTCGGCAGTCAGCCGCAGGCTGCGCGTGGAGCGCGCGAACAGCCGGATATCGAGTTCCTTCTCCAGCCGCTGGATGGCTGCACTGACCTGCCCAGGCAGCAGATCAGCCTCGCGCGCCGCATTGGAAAAACTGCCCAGCGCGGCGGTGCGCACGAAAAGCTGCAAGTCTTCGAGTCGGATCATTTTCACGCCAGAAGAGAAAGTCCTGCCCGATTCTCCCAGTTTTTAAATAACTCCGCAGTGGCGAAGATGCTGTCCATGCCTCGCATCCCATCTACCCGGCCCGGAGAATTTCAATGAAAGCCATTGTCTACAGCCAGCACGGCCTGCCCATTGCAGATCCCAAATCGCTTTACGAAGCCGAGATTGCCCGGCCCGAGCCCGGTTTGCGCGACTTGCTCGTGAAGATCCAGGCCATTTCCGTGAACCCGGTGGACACCAAGGTTCGTGCCGGTTCTCCCACCGATACCCCGCGCATCCTCGGCTGGGATGCCGTGGGTATCGTGGAAGCCATCGGTCCTGATGTCACACTGTTCCAGCCCGGCGACACCGTCTACTACGCCGGTTCGATCACGCGCCCCGGAGCCTATGCCGAGTATGGGCTGGTCGATGAGCGGATCGCCGGACGCAAACCGACGACGCTGTCGGATGCCGATGCCGCCGCGCTGCCGCTGACATCGCTTACCGCCTGGGAGCTGTTGTTCGATCGCCTCGGCGTGCCGGAAGGCGGCGGCGAGGGGGCTTCGCTGCTGATCGTCGGTGCGGCCGGTGGCGTGGGATCGATCCTGACGCAGCTTGCGCGCAAGCTGACCAAGCTGCGCGTGATCGGCACGGCCTCGCGTCCGGAGACCGAAGCATGGATCCGCGAACTCGGCGCGCATGACGTGATCGACCACACGCGGCCATTGCTCGAAGGGCTGCGTGCAATGGGCGCGCCGCAGGTGGAATACGTGGCCAGCCTGACCCATACCGACGACCACTATCCCCAGATCGTCGAGGCGCTGGCGCCGCAAGGCCGGCTTGGCGTGATCGATGACCCGAAGACGCTCGATGTGGTGCCGCTCAAGCGCAAGGCCGCCTCGCTGCATTGGGAACTGATGTTCACGCGCTCGCTGTTCGAGACGCCCGACATGGTGTGCCAGCACGAGATCCTGAATCGCGTGGCTGCGCTGGTGGACGAGGGCGTGCTGCGCACCACCATCGGCGAGCACTTCGGCACGATCAACGCCGAGAACCTGCGACGCGCCCATGCACTGATCGAAAGCAGCCGCGCTCGCGGCAAGATCGTGCTCGAAGGCTTCTGAGCCGCCGCGCCAATCCGGTAATCTCCCGCTTTTTTAGTTTCCATCCAGACAGGACGATCCATGGACTTCAACGACGCCGTACTTTCCCGCCATACCGTCAAGGCTTACGAAGGTGGCCGCAGCCTGCCGCAGGAGCAGGTGGACAAACTGCTGAACTGGCTGCATTTCAGCCCGTCCTCGGTCAACTCGCAGCCGTGGCATTTCGTGGTGGCATCGACGCCGGAAGGCCGCGAGCAGATCGCGAAGGCCACGACGGGTGGCTTTGCCTACAACCATCCGAAGGTCACCGATGCCTCGCACGTGATTGCGTTGTGCATGCGCGCCGATCTCGATGAAGCGCACCTGAATGCGGTACTGGCACAGGAGGCGATCGATGGCCGCTTCAAGGACGACGCCGCGCGTGCCGGCCAGGACAAGAGCCGCCGCGGCTATGTGGACCTGCACCGCTACGCACTGCGCGACGTACCGCAGTGGATGGAGAAGCAGGTCTACCTCGCACTGGGCGGGTTGCTGCTGGGCGCGGGCATGCTCGGTATCGATGCCACGCCGATGGAAGGCTTCGATGCTGCCGCGCTCGACGAGTCGCTGAAGCTGCGCGAACGCGGCCTCACCAGCGTGGTGCTGGTCTCGCTGGGCTATCGCAGCGAGAAGGACTTCAACGCCGGACTGCCGAAATCGCGCCTGCCGAAGGAAGCGGTCTTCACGCATATCTGAGGCGCCAGCCAAAGACGCTTCCCGCACAGAACTTGTGCGGGGCACGCCTCTTGGTAAGCCCACCCTATCCGAAAGGATAGGGGTGGATACGCAGGCGGTTGGGGTGGCTCTTCCTCATGTACAGCAGTCAGGAAGCGGCGCGGCGGATACGATGTTTCCCTGTTGTCGGGGCCGTCTTCGGGCGGTTTCAAGCCCGACTGAAACGTCCATCGATTCCTCGTGAGGAGCAGGCATGAGTCTCTGCGCAACGACCAAGTCCACATTCCTGGAAACCAGCCGCCGCTATCTGCTGACCGGCGCGATTGCCGGCACCATCGGCGGTGCCTTGACCGGCGCCCTGATGCTTGCCACGCCGCTCGGCGATGTGCTGCCTGGCAATATGGTTCAGGACGTGGCGTCGCGCGCCATCGATGCGATGTCCGGAGGCATTCTCGCCCGGCTATGATGGCGGTCTCCCACCCAGGCAGACCAGGAAACCATCGTGGCAAACCGCGAACATCACTACCGTGTCAACGTGCAGTGGACCGGTAACACCGGCTCGGGCACGTCTTCGTACCGCAGCTATCGTCGTGACTATGTGATCCGGGCCGGTGCCAAGCCGCCGATCGACGGTTCGTCCGATCCCGCTTTCCTTGGCGATCCAGCGCGCTGGAATCCAGAAGACCTGCTGGTGGCCTCCGCATCGGCCTGCCACAAGCTCTGGTATCTGCATCTCTGCGCGGAAGCCGGCATCGTCGTGCTGTCCTACGAGGACGAGGCGCACGGCACCATGCGCGAAGGCGAACGCGGCGCGTTCACCGGCATCGTGCTCCACCCGCGCGTGGTGATCCGTGCAGGCGACGACGTGGCACTGGCGACGCGCCTGCATCATGATGCGCACGACAAGTGCTACATCGCCAATTCGTTCAACTTCCCGGTCGACTGCGAGCCGACCATCGAGACGGCCTGACGTTCGTAGCCTGCCGCAGGGCGGCCCCGACACGTGCATCGTGCCGGGGCCGCCCTTGCCGTCGCCACGCCGGATCAGCAGCGATAGTCGCCGCCATCCCGGTCCAGCAGCCGCAGCAACGCTGTCCATTCGCGGTCCAGGTGGACCGTGTCGAGATAGGCGTAGTCATCGTGCTGCTTTGCCGCGTGCTCGCAGACTTCGGGTGAAGGGATCGTGACCTTCTGGCCCATGGACAGCGTCTGCACCTGGATCTCGCAGGCACGGTTCAGGTAGAACATGCGCGTGAACGCCTCGGCTACCGAGCGTCCCGTGGTCAGCAGGCCATGGTTGCGCAGGATCAGGTAGTTGGCATCGCGCATCGACGCCACGATGCGCGAGCGCTCGTCGAGATCCAGTGAAATCCCCTCGTAATCGTGATAGTTCACGCGGTTGTAGAACTGCATGCTGATCTGGTTCAGCGGCAGCAGTCCGCATTCCAGCGCGGCAACGGCCATGCCCGCATCGGTGTGCAGGTGTACCACGCACTCCACATCGTGACGGCTCTGGTGCAGGGCGCTATGGATCGTGAAGCCCGCGGCGTTGACCTCGAAGCGGTTGTCGCCGATGGGCCGGCCTTCCGTGTCGATCTTGACCAGGGCCGAGGCCGTGATCTCGTCGAAGAACCAGCCGTGGGGGTTGATCAGGAACTGGTCGGTCGTGCCCGGCACGCGCACCGAGATGTGCGTGTAGATCAGGTCCGTCAACTTGAACTTGGCGGCCAGCCGGTACGCGGCGGCCAACTGCACGCGTACCGCCCATTCCTCGTCGCCGATATTGAGCGGCTTGCGGTTGCGATGCGGATCGGTCGTGGAAATCATGATTTGGGTCCCTTCGTTATGCCAGCAGGGCAGTGATGACGATCTCGACGCGGTAGGCGGGGTCGGCCAGTTCCACCTTGCCGCAGCAGCGTGTGGGCGTTTCGCCAGGAGCCACCCAGGCGTCCCAGACCGCATTGAATCCGTCGAAATCGGCCATGTCGGCCAGCCAGATCTGCGCAGTCAGTGCGTGGCGTTTGGCCGTACCTGCCTCGGCCAGCAGGGCGTCCACCTTGGCCAGCGCCTGGCGCGCCTGCACGGCGATGTCGCCAGTCTTGTCGTCGGCTACCTGACCGGCCAGGAAGACCATGCCGTTGGCGATCACGGCGCGGCTGCGGCGATGGTTCTGGTCCAGGCGAGTGATGGGTGCGGTCGATGCGGAAGTACGGGTCATGGCGGCCTCAGGCTTGCGTCTTGACGATGCGGCGGCAGTGGTCCAGCGCGGCGCCGATCAGGTTGTTGTTGGCTTCGGGCGTCCGGAATGCCGAATGGGCGGACAGCGTGACATTGGGCAGGGTGGTCAGCACGTGGCCGGCGGGCATCGGTTCCACCGTGAAGACGTCGAGCCCGGCATGGGCGAGCTTGCCGCTCTCCAGCGCCGCGATCATGGCGGCCTCATCCACCAGCGCACCGCGCGCCGTGTTGACGAGGATGGCGCCATCGCGCATCGACGCGATCCGCTCCGCGGTGATCAGGCCACGCGTTTCGTCCGTCAGCAGCAGGTGCAGCGAGACCACATCGCTCTGCGCCAGCAGGGAATCCAGCTCGACAAACTCCACGCCGTCGTGGGTCTTCGGCGTGCGGTTCCATGCGATGACACGCATGCCGATGCCGCGCGCCAGCCGCGCCAGTTCCTGCGCGATACCCCCGAAGCCCACCAGACCCAGCGTCTTGCCCGTCAGTTGCAGGGCGTCCGAGCGCAACCAGTTGCCGGCGCGCATCTCGCGATCCATGCGCCCGAAATTTCGCGCCGCTGCCCACATCAGCCCGAACGCGCACTCGGCCACGGCCGTGTCGCCATAGCCCTTGATCGTATGCACGGTGATGCCGATGTCCGCGAGCTCCTCGGGGTTCATGTAGCTGCGCGGGCCGGTGCCCAGGAACACCACGTGCTTCAGTCCCTCGCACTGCCGGGCAATGTCGGTGGGCAGGTGCGTGTGATCGACGATGGCGATGGGCGCGCCGGCCAGCGCTGCGGGCAGCTCGGCGGGGGTGATGTTGGGCTGGCGGTTGATGGTCAGCGGCAGATCATCGGCCCGGTGCAGGCGTGAAGACACTTCCGACAGTGTGGGATTGGCGTCGACGAATACGGCGCGCCATGCACCAGTATCGGTCGAGGGATTTTCGGAAACAGTGCGGGAAGCGACGGCGGAAAGGGTGAAAGTCATTGTTTCTGCTCGGCAATGAATGGTTGGCAGGGCGGCGATATCCGGGTGTACCCGGGGTGTGCGATTTTTGCGCTGATTCGGTGCCGATGACCCAGAACAGGGATTCATTCTCGGTGCAACGGTGAAGCGCAGCATAACGCTTTACAGAATACAGATCAATAATTAAAGTCTGTATACAGGACGGAGTGCAGGGCCGGAGCGATTGCCCCGGTCTCCACCGTGCCCCCCACCACCTGCCTTGGAGCGTTACCATGACGTTGCACCGACTTGCCTCGATTCCCGCCTCCCTGCTTGCTTTCCCGCTCATTTTTCCGCTCGGCTTGCCACTGATGCTCGGGTCTGCCGCTGCCTCCGCGCAAGACACCGCTGCGTGGCCGCAGAGCACCATCGCCATCGTCAGCGGCTTCCCTGGCGGTGCCGCCACAGACATCTACGCGCGCAAGCTGGGTGCCGAACTGACCCGGGAGTACAACGTGCCGGTGATTTCGGATAATCGACCGGGTGCCGGAGGGAATATCGCCTCCAGCCTGGTCGCGCAGGCAAAGCCGGATGGTTATACCTTCCTGTTGGGAACGGCCGGCACGCACGCCATTAATCCAGCCCTATATTCGAAGTTGCAATTCGATGTGGTGAATGATTTTTCGCGAATTGCATTATTGGGAACGCTGCCCAATATCCTGCTGGTGAATCCGGAAAAGCATCCCGAGATCAAGACCTGCCAGGATCTGCTGAATGCGGCGCGCAAGGAGCCGGGCAAGCTGAACTACGCGTCTACCGGCAACGGCGCTTCGGGCCATCTGGCCGGCACCCAGTTCGCCACAGCCTCCAAGACCAGCTACATGCACATTCCGTACAAGGGGCAGGGGCCGGCGATGACGGCATTGCTTTCGGGCGAGGTCGATTTCTTCTTCAACCAGAGTTCGCCCAGCCTGGGCGCGATCCAGTCGGGCAAGGTCCGGGCGCTGGCGGTGACGTCGGCCCAGCGCGTCAGCGTGCTGCCGAATGTGCCGACTGTGGCGGAAGCCTGCAACCTGCCGGGCTTCGAGAGCACCACGTGGTACGGGCTGCTGGGGCCGGCCAAACTGCCTGCCGATATCCAGAGCCGCATGTCCAAGTCGGTGTTGCGGATCATCAATGAGGACAGTTTCCGGCAATGGCTGGTCAGCCAGGCAATCCAGCCGATTGCGGACGGCGGCCCCGTCAATTTCAAGCGCGTGCAGGTGGCCGATATGAAATCGTGGGCCCGCATCGTCAAGGATTCCGGCGCCCATATCGATTAATGGTTGTTGCACCGGCACGATTTGTATTCAGGCCGGTGCACAGCTGCGGATGCAGGGGCGGGATTCAGGTATATTCCAGCCTTTCTCCGGCCGCCCGACGGGCGCCGGAGCGCTGGAAAACCAGATACAGGAATCGATAACGTGGCAACCGCGGCAACCGACAGCATCGTCGAGCAGGTGTATGACAAGCTCAAGCTGATGAGCGTGGGCTATGAGTTCAAGCCCGGCGAGCGCCTTAACGAAGGCGTGCTGGCCAGTGCCCTGGGCGTCAGCCGCACGCCGCTGCGCGAGGCGCTGACCCGCCTGACCATGGAAGGACTGCTGCGGTTCTCGCCCGGCAAGGGGTTCTTCTGCCGCGACCTCGACGCGCAGGAAGTGTTCTCGCTCTACGAGATGCGCAAGATCGTGGAGACCGAGGCGCTCCGGCTGGCCATCGAGCGTGCAAAGGACGAGGAAATCGATGCGCTGCTGGCCTTCCTTGAAAGCACCGGCCCGGAGCCGGGGGATCGCAGCGTGGAAGAACTCGTCAGGCTCGACGAGACCTTCCACGAGGGGCTGATGGCGATGTCAGGCAACCAGGAGATGCTCCGGGTGCTCAAGAATATCAACGCTCGCATCCGCTTCGTGCGTTGGATCGACATGGAACGCTGCGACCGGCGCGTGAGCCAGAACGACCACCGCGACATCCTGCTCGGTCTCAAGGCTCGCGACCCCGAGCGCTGCATCCCGATCCTCACGCGCCATATCAGCCGGCGCTATGACGAAATCTCCGCTGCGCTCAAGGAAGGGCTGGCACAGATCTACATGGGCTGATCTGGCCGGGCGGCTGACGCTTACCCCTGCCGCAGCAGGTCGGCAGCCCGCTCCGCGATCATGATGGTCGGCGCATTGGTGTTGCCGCCGATCAGCGTGGGCATCACCGATGCATCCACCACACGCAGTCCCGCCACGCCGTGCACGCGTAGTTGCGGATCGACCACTGCCATCGCATCGACCCCCATCTTGCAGGTGCCCACCGGGTGATAGATCGTGTCGGCATTCCCGCGCACGAAATCGCGAATCGCCTGGTCGTCGCCTTCTCCGGGGCCGAGCACTGCGTCAAGCGGATCGGCGCCTGATCGATCCCCCAGCGCGGCCTGCGCAAAGATGCGCCGCATCAGCTTCACGCCCGCCACCATGCCGTCGAGGTCCGATGGCGCGGAGAGGAATCGCGGATCGATCAGCGGGGTCTCGCGCATGTCCGCCGATTGCAGCCGCACCGTGCCCCGGCTCTCGGGGCGCAGCACGCAGGCATGGCACGAGTAGCCGTGACCCGGCCGGCCATTGCCCTTGCCGTTACGGAAGACTTCCGAATTGCCGAGCAGCGCTGGCGCGAAGTGAAGCTGCAGGTCGGGCGCGGCAAGCTCCGGACGCGTCTTGACGAACGCGCCAGCCTCTGCCACCGGCGAGGCCAGCATGCCCGTGCGGCGCCAGCGGTAGCGCATCACCTCTCCCGCCATGCGCGCCACGCCGCGCAGCGAATAGCCGTACAGGTGCCACGACGCCACGGGTTTTCCGATGATCACATCGAGGTGGTCCTGCAGGTTCTCGCCCACGCCGGGCAGGTCGTGCACCACGTCGATGCCGAGGCTGCGTAGGTGATCTCCCGGCCCGATGCCCGAGGCCATCAGCAACTGCGGCGAATGGAACGCACCGGCGCTCACGATGACCTCGCGCCGCGCCCGCAGCGTCTGCCGCAGGCCGTCACGCACGATCTCCACGCCCACCGCGCGCTTGCCCTCGAACACGATGCGCAGCGCCTGGGTATCCACCATCACGTCGAGATTCGCGCGCCCCGCGTTGTAGCCGGCGTCGGCACGATTGCCACGATGCAGATAGGCGCGCGCCGCATTCCATCGCTCGCCGTTGTATTGCGTGGCCTGATACAGCCCCACGCCTTCCTGTTCGGCGCCATTGAAATCGTTGTTGAGCGGCAGCCCGGCCTGCGCGGCAGCCTGCACGAAGCGGCGCGAAAATGGATTCGGCGTGCGCAAGTCGCTCACGTGCAGCGGTCCGCTGCCGCCGTGCCAGGCATCGTCGCGCCCCGCGTTGCGCTGGTTGCATTCGCTGCGGCGGAAGTAGGGCAGCACTGCGTCATAGCCCCAGCCTTCCGCCCCCAGTTCGGCCCAGCGGTCGTAGTCGCTGCGATGCCCACGCACGTAGAGCATCGCGTTGATCGAGGAACTACCGCCCAGCCCGCGCCCGCGCGGCTGGTACGAAGGCCGGCCGTTGAGTCCCGCCTGCGGCACGGTGCGCAGGCCATAGTTGCGCGGTCCGGCATTGGGAACGGTGCGGGCAATGGCCAGCGGCGTCCAGACACTGGGATGATGATCGTGCGGCCCGGTTTCGAGCAAGGCCACGGTCTGGCCGGGTTGGTCAGCCAACCGGCCCGCCAGCGCGCAGCCCGCCGAACCGGCGCCGATGACGATGTAGTCGAACGTTGTCTCGCGCATGAGTTCTGTCTCCTCCCGCTGTTCTTATTTCTGATAGCCGTGCGGCGTCACCAGGTTGAAGCTGCTGTCGAACGTGTCGAGCATGCCGAACAAGCCTGCCACGGCCTGCGGGTTGCCGTCGATCCGGATTGCGCCCGACTGGATGGCCTGCGGCAGCGTCAGTTGCTTCAGGCTGATCTGATCGAGCGTGACCTTGGTGAGCGTGACCGTGGCGGTAGGCTGCGTGTGCTGGGCTTCGGACACATAGGTCAGGGCGCTGTTGCGCAGCGTCATCGCATAGCGCTGGCCCAGATCCGTGAATTGCCAGTTCAGCGTCATCGTCTTGCCGGCGGCCTTGTCCGCATTGAGCCGGACGGCGAGGAAATCGAAGAAGTTCTGCACCGTCAGTGCGCGCACCAGATCGGACGAACTTGTGGCACCTTGCGTGGACTTGCGCACGCCGTCGCGCAGTTCCTGCGCGCCGCTCAGATAGATGTTGCGCCACGTGGCGTTCTCGCTCTGGTAGCCGAGCTGTTCGAGCGCATCGGCCTGCAGCGCGCGCGCGGCCTCGTTCGATGGATCGGCAAACACAAGTTCGTTGCCGATCTGCGCCACCCAGCGGTACTCGCCGCGCGCGAAGGCATCGCGCAGCTTGCCCAGCACGGCATCGGCACCGCCCATCCACTCGATGGTCTTCTTCGCGGCGGATTCGGGCGGCAGCGGGTTCAGGTGCGCCGGGTTGCCATCGTAGAAGCCCAGGTAGCGCTGGTACACGGCGCGGACGTTGTGGCTCACCGAGCCGTAGTAGTCCCGCGCATACCACTTGCTGGCGAGCGGCTGCGGCAGGGTCTTCAGTTGATCCGCGATCTCAAGGGGCGAGTAGCCGAGATTCATCAACCGCAATGTCTGATCGTTCAGATACGCGTACATGTCGCGCTGGTCGGACAGCAACTCGACGATATTTGCACGGCCCCAGGTTGGCCAATGGTGCTGGCCGATCAGCACATCGGTGCGGTCGCCGTAGCGCAGCAGCGACTGCGCCAGGAAGTACGACCAGCCCTTGGCGTCGCGCACCTGTGCGCCACGCAGCGTCAGCAGGTTGTGCTGGGTGCGCACGGCGTTCTCGGCGATGCACAGGGTGCGGAACTGCGGCAGGTAGATGTTCATCTCTGCCGGCGCCTCGGTGCCCGGTGTCAGCTGAAACTCGATGTCCACGCCGTCGATGCGGCGCGTCTCGATCGGTTTCTCGATCAACGAAGTGGGCGCGATCAGCGTCATCGTGCCGCGTGCCAGGGCCTTCCCCAGTCCGGTATCCACCTGGCCCGTTGCGCTCTTCGGCAGGTTGGTGCCATACATGTACTGCGCGCGACGACTCATGGCAGTGCCGGCCAGCACGTTCTCGCTGACTGCTTCGTCCATGAAGCCGTGCGGGGCGAGGATGGCGACCTTGCCTGATTTGACATCGGCATCGCTGACGATGCCCCGTACGCCGCCGAAGTGATCGGCGTGGCTGTGGGTGTAGATCACCGCGACGATGGGCTTGCGCGGGCGGTGCGCATAGTAGAGATCAAGCGCGGCGCGGGCCGTCTCGGCGGTCAGCAGCGTGTCGATGACGATCAGTCCCGTGTCGCCTTCGATGATGTTCATGTTGGCCAGGTCGTTGCCACGGATCTGATAAACGCGATCGGTGACTTTGAACAGGCCCGCTTCATTGTTCAGTTGTGCCAGTCGCCAGAGGCTGGGATTGACCGTGTCTGGTGCATCGGCGGCGGACTCGAAGGCATAGGCGTCGAAATCCCATGCGACGCTGCCATCTGCGGCCTTGATCGTGCGTTCGGGAAAGCGCGCCACCAGCCCGCGCTTCGCATCTTCATAGTCGGCCCGGTCCGAGAACGGCAGCTTGCGCAGCCATTCGGCATTCGACTGTGCGGTCAGGGGAGTGGCCGGCTTGGGCGCGGCGGAGACACTCATCGCGGTAAGCAAGGCGGTAACCAGCAGGGCGGGGCGAGCGAAGCGCATGGAAATCAGTCTCGGATTGGACGAAGCGTCTATTGGAAGCGTGTCACACCTATAATTCAATTGCAAAGTTTGTATTGCAGTGATGCATGGAGTGCATACGTGAATCTGAAGAGGCTCGAACATCTGGTGGCGGTGGCCGAGGAAGGCTCACTCGCGGCTGCGGCACGGCGCGTGCATCTGAGCCAGCCGGCGCTCACCCGCAGCATCCAGGCACTGGAGGAGGAGGCTGGCGCCGTGCTGCTCGACCGAGGCGCGCGCGGCGTCACGCTGACTACCGTGGGGCGTATGGTGACCGAACGCGCGCGGCGCATCCTGTTTGAATCGGGCTGCCTGGCCCGTGACCTTGCTTTGGTGCGCCAGCACGAGATCGGCAGCGTACAGATCGGCCTGGGCGCCTTCCCGGCCGCCATCCTGCTGCCCGAACTGCTCGGTGCCCTGCATCGGCAATGGCCGAAACTGCGTATCGCCACCGAGGTCAGCCACCCGCGTGCGTTGCTGGATGCGCTCTACGCGGAGCAGGTCGATTTCGTCGTGATCGAGCACAGCACGATCCCGACCGCCGCCGAGCTGGAAGTGGTGCGCCTGCCAGCCGGCCCCGGCGGCGTCTTCGTCCGCGCCGGCCATCCGCTGGCCAGCGCGCCTGTGGATCTTGCGACGTTACGCGCCTCGGCGCTCGTCTCCGTCGTCTTTCCGCCGGAAACCCATGAACGCCTGCGCAAGCTACTGCGCTGCAAGCCCGGCGAAGACCTCCCGTTCCAGGTGGAAAGCAACGACTTCCGCGCTCTGACCCATCTTGTGCGCGACGCCGACGCGCTGCTGCTGGCCCCCGCCCGGGCGGTACGTGAAGAACTGGAGGCAGGGCGCCTCGTGCCGCTCGATATTGCCGAACTCCGTGACATCCCGATGCAGTTCGCTGTCGTTTGGCTGACCCAGCGGACGCTGTCGCCAGCGGCGGAAAGGGCGGTGGGGGTGATTTTGGAGGTGGCGGGGGATGGTGTTTCGCAGTGAACGGGTTGACGAGTTCCCAATCTATATTCGGGGTCAACTACTAACCGGAGCCGATTGTGCCCGCAGAGCTAGACCCTGACAGCGACTGGCAAACGTCCTCATTGCTGAGGATTCTCGCCCTTGGACAACTGCAGATCAATCGGCGCCAGTTTTCCGGAATTCAGGACGTGTTCGCAGAATTGGATGAATTGGATCGCCGGGACAAGTCCAATAGTTTGTCGAATACACATCCTGCCAAATGAAGAAGCGCCCAAACGGGGCGCTTCTTCATTCGGCAAACAAACTACCAAACCGCTTACTCTTCCACCGCCGTACCGACGATGTTGTAGCCGCCATCGACATACGTGATCTCGCCGGTCACGCCGCTGGCCAGGTCCGACAGCAGGAAGGCGGCCACGTTGCCGACTTCCTCGATCGTGACGTTACGGCGCATCGGGGCCACGTCTTCGAAGTGCTTCAGCAGCTTGCCGAAATCCTTGATGCCCGAGGCGGCCAGCGTCTTGATCGGGCCGGCCGAGATGCCGTTGGCGCGCATGCCCTTGGGACCCACGGCCGATGCCAGGTAGCGGACGCTGGCTTCCAGCGATGCCTTGGCCAGGCCCATCGTGTTGTAGTTGGGAACCACGCGCTCGGCGCCGAGGTACGTCAGCGTGAGCAGCGATGCCTTGTCGTTCAGCAGCGGCATGGCGGCCTTGGCCATGGCCGGGAAGCTGTAGGCCGAGATGTCATGGGCGATGCGGAAGCCTTCGCGCGACAGGCCGTCGAGGAAGTCGCCGGCGATGGCTTCGCGCGGCGCGAAGCCGATCGAATGCACCAAACCGTCGAATTTATCCCAGCGTTGCCCCAATGCGGCGAACGTGGCGGCGATCTGCTCGTCGCTGCCGACGTCGCAGTCATAGATCATGTCGGAACCGAATTCCTTGGCGAAGTCCGTGATGCGGTCCTTGAACCGTTCGCCCACGTACGTGAAGGCCAGTTCGGCGCCTTCGCGCTTGCATGCCGAGGCGATGCCGTAGGCAATCGAACGGTTGGAAAGCAAGCCCGTGATCAGGATCCGCTTACCTGCCAGAAATCCCATAGAAACTCCATGATTGGTTGTGTGGACGGGCATGTTTTGTGCACCGGGCCGTGGCCTGGTGCATCGGCGGGAATCATTGCCCGCATTTTGTTGCGCCGCGTAGAGGGAATGTCCGGATGGCTGGTCGCCAACCGAACGCATGTAAAATTGTCGCACAACTTCGCCCGGCCACAAGCCGTCGGGCTGTCTCGGGCACTGTGGAGGTCTGCAACCGGATGCTGATTCATGCACGTTGGCCGCGTTGGGCGGCAGGGCGGTGCTTCCGTCGACGCGCGGCGATGCAGTGGGGTCTGGCGCTTTCGATCATGGCTACGGGTTTTCCCGTATCGGTTCATGCCGGTCATGGCTTCGCGCTGCATGGCGACCTCAAGTATCAAGCCGATTTCTCGCATTTCGACTACGTCAATCCGACGGCGCCCCAGGGCGGCACGCTGACGCTTGCCAATCCGGACCGCCGCACCAGTTTCGACAAGTTCAACCCGTTCACACTCAAGGGCACGGCCGCGCCGGGCCTGACCTCGCTGATGTTCGAAACGCTGCTGATCAGCAGCGCGGATGAATCGGCCAGCGCCTATGGCCTGCTGGCCAACGACGTGACGGTGGCGCCAGACCAGCTTTCGGTCACGTTCCAGATCCGTCCCGAGGCGCGCTTCAATAATGGCGATCCCGTGCTGGCCGCCGACGTCAAGTATTCCTACGACATGCTGATGAGCAAGTCCGCCAGCCCGGGCTACCGCAGCATGTGCTCGGACGTGAAAGCCGTGGTGGTAACCGGCGAGCGTTCCGTACGGTTTGACTTCAAGCAGCGGAATGCCGAGTTGCCGCTGATCGTGGGGCAATTGCCGATCTTCTCGAAGAAATGGACGGCCAAGGTACCGTTCGAGAAGGTCACGTTCGAAGAGCCTGTGGCCAGCGGCCCCTACCGGATCGAGCGATTCGACGCCGGGCGCGGCATCATTTTCCAGCGCAATCCGGCCTATTGGGGCGCAAAGCTGGCCGTGCGCAAAGGCACGTTCAACTTCAATCGCGTGGTCTACCGGCTCTACAAGGACGAGACCGCCCGGCTCGAGGCATTCAAGGCCGGCGAGTTCGATGCGATCGTCGAATATCGCTCCAAGAACTGGGCCAAGAGCTATGTCGGCAAGCGGTTCCGTGACGGCAGCCTGATCAAGACCGAGTTTCCGCACCGGAACGGCGCCGGGATGCAGGGCTTCGTCATGAATATGCGCAAGCCGATTTTCCAGGACGTGAACGTACGCCGGGCGCTGATCCTCGCGCTCGACTTCGAATGGCTGAACCGCCAGTTGTTCTACGGCGCTTATCGGCGGCTCGACAGCTGGTTCTCCAACAGTGACCTGGCCGCGAGCATCACGTTCGACGGCAAGCCGGGCCCTGGCGAGCTGAAGCTGCTGGAACCACTGCGTCACGAACTGCCGCCGGAAGTGTTTGGCGTGGATGTGGTGCAGCCCACCACCAATCCGCCGCGCTCGTTGCGTGACAACCTTCGCGACGCGCGGCGCCTGCTGGCGCAGGCCGGCTGGACCTACGCCGACGGCGCGCTGCGCAACGCCAAGGGCGAACCGCTCGTCTTCGAATTCCTTGACGATGGCGGTGCGATGAGCCGCGTGATCACCGCCTACGTGCGGAACCTGGAGAAGCTCGGCATCCAGGTGCACCAGCGCACCACGGACTTTGCGCTGTACCAGAAGCGGCTGGAAGATTTCGATTTCGACATGGTGTCGATTCGCTTTCCGGACTCCCAAAGCCCGGGCAACGAACTGCGCGACCGCTTTACGGCCGAGGCGGCCGGCACGCCGGGTTCGGACAACCTGTTCGGGCTCAAGTCTCCGGCGGTGGACAAGCTGGTGGACGCCGTGCTGCACGCCGAATCGCGCGATGACCTGATCGTGGCGGGCCGGGCACTCGACCGTGTGCTGATGCATGGGTACTACATCGTGCCGAACTGGTACAGTGCGTCCCACCGTGTGTCGTACCGCAAGGAGCTGTCCTACCCGACGCGCCTGCCGTATTTCTACACCGCGGAGGGCTGGATTCTCTCCAACTGGTGGCGCAGCGACCTCGCGCCCAAGACGCAGTAAGGACACCGAAGGCCAATGCTTGCCTATCTGCTGAAGCGAATCCTGCTGATGATCCCCACGTTGGTAGGGGTCATCACGCTGACGTTCATCGTGATCCAGTTCGTGCCGGGCGGTCCGGTCGAGCAGATGATGATGGAGATGAAGGGCCGTGGCGGCGCCGCGGAAGCCAGCGGCGGCGGGGCGGAATACCGCGGCCGGCGTGGCGTGGACCCCGAGAAGATCAAGGAAATCCAGGCGCTCTACGGCTTCGACAAGCCGCCGCTCGAACGCTATTTCATGATGCTCAAGCGCTTTGCCCAGTTCGACCTGGGCCAGAGCTATTTCCAGCACCGCAGCGTCTGGGAACTGGTGAAGTCGAAAATGCCGGTATCCATCAGCCTGGGGCTGTGGACTTTTTTCCTGACCTACCTGATATCGGTGCCGCTCGGCATCTCGAAAGCGATCCGGGCGGGCACGCGCTTCGATGTCATCAGTACGATGATCGTGCTGGTGGGCTACGCGATTCCCGGCTTCGTGCTGGGTGTGCTGCTGCTGGTGCTGTTCGGTGGCGGCACGTTCCTGCAATGGTTCCCGTTGCGCGGCCTGACCTCGGACAACTGGGAACAGCTTTCGCTGATGGGCAAGGTCATGGACTACCTGTGGCACCTGGTCATGCCGATCACGGCGTCGGTGGTCGGCAGCTTCGCGGTGGTGACGATGCTGACCAAGAACGCGTTTCTCGAGGAAATCCGCAAGCAGTACGTGCTGACGGCACGGGCCAAGGGCCTGTCCGAACGGCGCGTACTGTGGAAGCACGTGTTCCGCAATGCACTGATTCCGCTGGTCACCGGATTTCCTGCGGCGTTCATTGGCGCCTTTTTCACGGGTTCGCTGCTGATCGAGACGCTGTTCTCGCTCGATGGCCTGGGCCTGCTCTCCTATGAAGCCGTGCTGCGCCGCGATTATCCGGTGGTACTCGGCACGTTGTACCTGTTCACGCTGATCGGCCTGGTGACGCGCCTGATTTCCGATGTCTGCTACGTGATGGTGGACCCCCGCATTCATTTCGAGGGGATGCACCGATGAGATTCCGCGCCAAAGCCGCGGCAGGTGTCCCGAACCTGCCGCACTCGCTCTCGCCACGCCAGCGCGCCTGGCAGCGGTTTCGCCGTAACCGGCTGGGGTACTGGAGTTTGGTGCTATTCGTGATCCTGTTCGTTCTGAGCATGGGCGCCGAACTGCTGTCGAGCGATCGTCCGCTGATGGTTCGCTACAAGGGCGAGTACTACTTTCCGATCGTCAAGGTCTACTCCGAAACCACGTTCGACGGTGACTTTCCCACGCCCGCCGACTACCTCGATCCGTTCATCCGCGACCGGATCACGAGCAACGGCAACTTCGCGATCTTCCCGCCGAACCGGTATTCCTACGACTCGCTGAACTACTTCGCCAAGGAGCCGAACCCGGCGCCCCCGTCGGCAGAGAACTGGCTCGGCACCGACGACCGGGGCCGGGACGTGCTGGCCCGGCTGCTGTATGGCTTCCGCGTCTCGGTACTGTTCGGGCTGGCATTGACGGTCATCGGCGTGCTGGTCGGCACGCTCACGGGCGCCTTGATGGGTTTCTTCGGGGGCCGCTTCGACCTGGTTTCCCAGCGTGCCATCGAGATCTGGAGCTCCATGCCGGAGCTCTACCTGCTGATCATCTTCGCCTCGATTTTCGAACCAAGCCTGGCGCTGCTGGTCATCCTGCTTTCGCTGTTCGGGTGGATGGGCCTGTCGGATTACGTGCGTGCCGAGTTCTACCGCAACCGCTCGCTGGACTACGTCAAGGCGGCCCGCGCGCTGGGACTCTCCAACGTACAGATCATGTGGCGCCATATCCTGCCCAACAGCCTGACGCCCGTGATCACGTTCCTGCCGTTCCGCATGAGCGCGGCCATCCTGGCGCTGACCAGTCTCGACTTCCTCGGCCTGGGCGTGCCGCCAACCACGCCGAGCCTGGGCGAACTCCTGGCGCAGGGCAAGGCCAATCTCGATGCGTGGTGGATCTCGCTGTCGACCTTCGCAGTGCTGGTCGTGACGCTGCTGCTGCTGACCTTCATGGGAGATGCCCTGCGCGATGCGTTCGACACCCGCCTGGGCCTGGCGCAATTGCGGGGTCGCGTGGATCCCAAGGTGCCGGCCGGCAGTCCCGCTGCGGAGGCCACGCCATGAGTGCCGTGACGCCGCTGTTCGATGAATCCGTGGCGCCCCCGGCGCCCGGTACGCAACTGATGTGCGTGGATCGCCTGTCGGTGACGTTCGGCGAGGGAGAGCACGCCACGCGCGCCGTGCGCGAGGTGAGTTTCGATCTGCGCGCCGGCGAGCGCTATGCACTGGTTGGCGAATCGGGCTCGGGAAAGACCGTCACCGCGCTGGCCATGCTGCGGCTGGTTGGCGATGCGCAGTACCACGGAGCGATCCGCTTCGAAGGCAAGGACCTGCTCCAGGTGTCCGATCGCGAGATGCGCGGCATCCGTGGGTCGGAAATCGCGATGATCTTCCAGGAGCCGATGACGGCGCTAAACCCGCTCTATACCATCGGCAACCAGATCGTGGAAACGCTGGCGCTGCATGAGGGGCTGGACCGGCGTGCTGCGCGTGCCCGGGCCATCGCGTTGCTGGAGCGCACAGGTATCAGCGACGCTGCGAATCGCTTCAACAGTTTTCCGCACCAGCTTTCGGGCGGGCAGCGGCAGCGGGCGATGATCGCCATGGCGCTGGCCTGCCGCCCCAAGCTGCTGCTGGCCGATGAGCCGACGACCGCGCTCGACGTGACCATCCGCGCCCAGATCCTCGACCTGCTGCGCAGCCTGCAGGCGGAGTTCGGCATGGCCGTGATGTTGATCACCCATGACCTCAACATGGTGCGGGCATTTGCCCAGCGCGTGGGCGTGATGGAGAAAGGCGTGCTTGTGGAAACTGGCGAAACCGCCGAGGTCTTCGCCAATCCACGCCATCCGTACACACGCAAGCTGATCGATAGCCGGCCGAAGCGCGAAGTCTTGCCGCTCGTGCCGCTCGCTCCCGTGCTGCTGGAAACCGACGCGCTGTGTGTCAACTACCAGAAGAAGAAGCCCGGATTTGCCGGCTGGTTCGGCAAGGAAGCCTTTGCGGCGGTCAAAGACGTCACGCTGCAACTGCGTGAAGGCGAGACTGTGGGCATCGTCGGCGAATCGGGTTCGGGAAAGACCACGCTGGCCCATGCGGTGCTGGCGTTGCAGCGCAAGAGCGGCGGGGCGATCCAGTTTCTGGGGCGCAGCTTCGACGCCTGCTCCACGAAGGAGCGCAGCGCGTTGCGTTCGCGCATGCAGGTGGTCTTTCAAGATCCGTTCGGATCGCTCTCGCCGCGCATGACGATCGAGCAGATCGTGGGCGAGGGCCTGGCCCTGCATCAGCCGGGACTGTCGCCGGAAGCCACGCGAGAACGTGTGATCGAAGCGTTGCGCGAAGTCGGTCTCGACCGAACGGCGCTGGGACGCTACCCGCATGAGTTCTCGGGCGGCCAGCGCCAGCGCATCGCCATCGCACGTGTGCTGATTCTGAAACCGCAGGTTCTGGTGCTCGATGAGCCGACTTCGGCACTGGACGTATCGATCCAGCAGCAGGTGCTGGCGCTGCTTTCTCAACTCCAGCACAAGTACAACCTCAGCTATCTGTTCATCAGCCACGACCTGGCCGTGATTCGTGCGATGGCGCACCGAGTCATCGTGATGAAAAACGGTGAAGTGGTGGAATCCGGTGAAACGGATACGGTGCTTGGTGCGCCGCAGCATCCGTATACGCGCAAGCTGATGGCTGCAGCACAACTTGGCGCACCGGGATGATGTGATCGCAGGGTCTTGTTTAACGGTCGTGTCACATGGATTCTTTATAGCGAATCCGAGAAACAAGATGACTTTTTTGCGCTAGTTCGTTGATTTGCTAGTCTTTTGCGGGGAATTTGTAACCAACTTTGACACGTCAAGGTGGGTACTTTAGTATCCTGCGATAAGTTTTGTCGGGGGTGGTTCGTCCGCCGCATGCAGGCCTTGGGGAAGGCCGGAGTTGCACGCGGCTGGTGCAGTCCAGTTGGCGTACTTCTTGCGTACGTTCCGCCCTGATGTTTTCACGCTGTCCGGCTATGTCTGACAAGCCGGTCAGATTTGTCCGATCATCAGGAGAGCCAATGCAAACGGTACTTCATTCGCTGGCGCGTGCCGCTATCGGAATTGCCATTGCCTGCGGCGCGACTGTGTCGAATGGAGTGCTGGCGGATACGGTCTTCAAGGACCCCGACTCCCGGATCGAAGCGCGTGCCGACCAGGCCGCCGATCATCCGGAACACAAGCGTGGCTTGTTGTCGTCGGTCATGAATTCCACCAGCAACGTTGCCAGCAAGGCTGGCGACCTGGTTGTGAATGCGCTGGGCCTGATTGGTGTGCGTTACCGCTTCGGCGGCAACAGCCCCGAATCGGGCCTGGATTGCAGCGGCTTCGTCCGCTACGTGTTCAACGACACCTTCGGCTTCATGTTGCCGCGCCGATCTGTTGAAATGAGCCAGGTGGGCACCACCGTGGTGGCCAACGAACTGCGTCCGGGCGATCTCGTGTTCTTCAACACGATGCGCCACACCTTCTCGCACGTCGGCATCTATATTGGCGACAACAAGTTCGTGCATGCGCCGTCCACCGGCAGCAAGATCCGCGTGGATGACATGCGGGCCTCGTACTGGGTGACGCGTTACAACGGCGCCCGCCGCATCGACGATTCGGCACGTGGCTCGGTGGACAACACGGGCAGCATGATCGAGACGCTCAAACGTTTCGATCCAAATGCCCAGGGCCGCTCGATGCTTGTGGGTGGCTGACCGGATCCCCGATCTGGTTCCAACAAAAAGGACTGCCTTGGCAGTCCTTTTTGTTTGTCGCGCTAACTGCTACCCGCCGCTACCGTCAGGAGGGTGACACTGGCTGTCGGCTCGGTTGACGCTTTTTGTCAGCGTTGTGGTCGAGGTGACAACAATCGCGAGACGTCCCAGGAAGTCAGGGGGCGGCGCCGATTGTCGCCACGGGGCGGTTGCGCGCCTGTGCGAGCTTGTCTTTCAGCGTGGCCAGCACTGCTGCCGTGGCCTGTTCGCCAGCAAGGATCGCCCGGTTGCGCGATGCAAAGTCGCTGCCACCCATATCGGGCAGGTCAGGGCGGATCACCACGTCAGCGCGTGCCAAAGACATCTTGTTGATCGAGTTGCCCATGATGGCGGTGGTCTGCAGCAGCACGCCGCTCTGACCATTGTTCTTCTGGCTCGACGGATCGGCCGAGATGTTGACGGCGATAACGAAGTCAGCGCCCATCTCGCGGGCCGAATCTACCGGCACGGGCTCCACCAGGCCGCCATCGACATAGTCCTGACCACCAATGGAAACCGGCTGGAATACACCGGGGACGCTGCTCGATGCGCGCACGGCCTGCCCGGTATTGCCGCGCCGGAACAGGATGCGCTCGCCGGTCTTGAGGTTGGTTGCCACGATGCCCAGCGGCAACTTCATCGACTCGATCGGCCGATTCTTGACCAGCCGGTTGACGTAGTTCTGTAGCGCCTCTCCCTTGAGCCAGCCGCCGAACTTGGTGCCAAACGGCAGCGCCCAGTCGGCAATCGCCGCCTCGTCCATCGTCAGCGCCAGCTTGTTGAGTTCGAAGCCATTCATGCCCGTGGCATACAGGGCGGCGACCACGGACCCGGCACTCGTGCCCGTGACGATCTCGGGATGGATGCCCTGGGCCTCCAGCGCCTTGATGACACCGATATGGGCAAAGCCGCGCGCGGCGCCGCCGCCCAGTGCCAGGCCGATGCGAATCGGGCGCGGCGGGGCGACGGGCGGTACTGTTGCGATAGGCGGGACCGTCGGTGCGGGTTTGGGGCCGAACGAGCAGGCCGCCAGTAGCAAGGTCGCCGAGGCGCCCAGGAAGTTTCGTCGTTGCATCTGGAATGGGAGGCTGGGAAGTGACGCGTCGGGCATTGCGGATGCCGACGAGTCTGAGACCGGTGGCAGGATAAATGATTCCAGGGCCGATGGGTGCGCTGCGCGCGGATGGCGGTAGGGGAGGCGTATAATGCGTCATCCAGCGAAATCCGGCCTGCGCGCACCCGTGCGCGGGCCTTTTTGTTTCTCCCCGACCATGACACAACGCGTCCGCACCCGCTTTGCGCCGAGCCCGACCGGCTTCATCCACCTCGGCAATATCCGCTCCGCGCTCTATCCGTGGGCTTTCGCCCGCCGCATGAAAGGCGACTTCATCCTGCGCATCGAAGACACCGATGTGGAGCGCTCCTCCGAGGAAGCGGTTGACGTGATCCTGGAAGGCATGGCCTGGCTCGACCTCGATATCGATGAAGGCCCGTTCTACCAGATGCAGCGCATGGACCGTTATCGCGCGGTGGTGCAGCAGATGGTGGACAGCGACATGGCCTACCGTTGCTACATGAGCACCGAGGAACTCGACGCGCTGCGCGAAGCCCAGCGTGCCGCGGGCGAGAAGCCGCGCTACAACGGTTTCTGGCGTCCGGAACCAGGCAAGACGCTGCCCGAGCCGCCCGCCGGCGTGCAGCCCGTGATCCGCTTCAAGAACCCGATCGGTGGCAGCGTGGTGTGGGACGACGCCGTGAAGGGCCGCATCGAGATTTCGAACGACGAACTCGATGACCTGGTGATCGCGCGCCCGGATGGCACGCCCACCTACAACTTCTGTGTCGTCGTCGATGACCTCGATATGAAGATCACGCACGTGATCCGGGGCGACGACCACGTCAATAACACGCCGCGCCAGATCAACATCATCCGTGCGCTCGGCGGCGAGGTGCCCGTCTATGCCCACCTGCCTACGGTGCTGAACGAGCAGGGCGAGAAGATGAGCAAGCGTCATGGCGCGATGCCGGTGACCGGTTACCGTGATGAAGGGTTTTTGCCCGAGGCCGTGCTGAACTACCTGGCACGCTTGGGCTGGGCACACGGCGATGCCGAGATTTTCTCGCGCGAGCAATTCGTCGAGTGGTTCGACCTGGAGCATCTCGGCAAGTCGCCAGCGCAGTACAACCCGGAAAAGCTCGCCTGGTTGAACAACCACTACATCAAGACGGGCGACAACGCGCGTCTGGCGGACCTGACGCGCCCGTTTATCGAGGCCGAGGGTGGCAAGGTGGAAGGCGCCGATCTGGTCGGTGTGATCGCACTGGTCAAGGACCGCGCCAATACGCTCAAGGAGGTGGCTCAGGCCGCGATGCTGTTCTATCGTGGCGAGCCCCAACCCGACGCCGCTCTTAAGGCCGAGCACCTCGCAGACGAGATCCGGCCCGCGGTGCAGGCACTGGCGACGCAGTTGGGTGCGCTGACCGAGTGGAAGCGCGAGGCCATCAGCGCCACGTTCAAGGCCGTACTCGCGGAGTTCGGTCTCAAGATGCCCAAGCTTGCAATGCCTGTGCGTCTGCTGGTGGTGGGGCAGTTGCAGACCCCGGCCATTGATGCTGTGCTGGAACTGATCGGTCGCGATACGGTGCTGCGCCGGCTGGCCGCTGGATAAAAAGTGCGGAAAAGTCTCGGCGGGGGCTTGCGCTCAGGCCGGGACTTCAGCATAATCTCGTTCTCCCTGCTGCACGGCGCAAGTCAAGCAGCCCGGTTGAAAAACAGGAAAAAGGGACTTGCAAAATGCGGTGACTGATTTATAATCGCCGCTTCGCTGAAACGCAGTTAGTAAGTAACAAAGCGGTCGGCGGCAAGCAGTAGCAAGGCAGTAACTATTGGGGCTATAGCTCAGCTGGGAGAGCGCTTGCATGGCATGCAAGAGGTCAGCGGTTCGATCCCGCTTAGCTCCACCAAAGTTTCTGTCCCCTTCGTCTAGAGGCCTAGGACATCACCCTTTCACGGTGAGTACAGGGGTTCGAATCCCCTAGGGGACGCCAAACATTGGACGTAATCACTCGTCCAGTTGGCTGTCCGGAGCGAAGCTCCAGATAGCAACCAACAACGGAGCGGTA